>DUQJ01000203.1 GCA_012837865.1 Clostridiales bacterium
AAATTTATAAGCTTATATAATAAACTTAATATGATAAAAGATTTTATAGATGATGTAAATAATAAAAAAGCAATAAAGCAGATAATCAAAAATCTTAAAAAAGTATTAAAACATATCAAACCCAAAAAGATTAAATCATTTACTACATTTGGTACAGAAGATCCATCTACAACAGGGCAAATATTAGGGGTTTTATCTGCATTAGGAATAGGGTTAAGAAAAGAGATAAAAATAATACCAGATTTCGAGAATAGCATTTTTGAAGGAAACCATTATATTAGTGGCAGAATAAGAATATCATTTTTACTAATAATAATTATAAGACTTATAACCAATAAAGAATTTAAAAAAATGCAAACAAATTTTAATAATTTAAAGGAGGCTTTGTAAATGGATAATAATTTTAATACAACAATTGAATCATTGTTTAAAGGTATGGATAGTTTTATCACCACAAAAACAGTTGTAGGAGATGCAGTTAGATTTGAAGATGGAACAATAATACTACCTTTAGTAGAGGTTGCTTTTGGAGTTGGCGCTGGAGCCTATGCTGGTGATCAAAAGAATAATGCAGGTGGAGGTATGGGAGGAAGGATAATTCCTAACTCTGTTTTAGTAATACAAAATGGAAATTCAAAACTAATACATGCTAAAGGTCAAGAAGGTTTTAATAAAATAATTGAAATGGTACCAGATGTAATAAATAAATTCAGTAATTTTGGTAAATCTAATAAAGATAAAAATGCTAAAGAAGAAACAAGTACTGAAGAATAAATTTATCTTGCATTTTATTGCGAATTCTGATAAAATGATAATGTTTATGAGGCCTATTGGCCTAAATATGCCTAGGGAGGTGCTTTTTATGGCTAAATGTTCCATTTGTGAAAAAGGTGCTCACTTTGGAAATGCTGTGAGTCATTCTCATAGAAGATCTAATAAGATATGGAAACCTAATGTTAAGTCAGTTAAGATTATGGTTAATGGTGCAGCAAAGAAGACTCATGTTTGTACATCATGTCTTAGATCTGGTAAAGTTGAACGAGCATAACTAAATGATGGGTGATAAGAATGAACTTGTCACCCATTTTTTGTTATAATTAATTACAAAACATATTATAACCTAATATTAAACAAAGGATTATTATACATATTGCAAGGATACCATTAGTTATAAAAAGCATTATAGTCATACCTATTGCCATCCAAAACAATATGAAACCTAACATTCTTTTCATATTTTCCACATCCATTCAGTATTAATAGTAATATATATTATGCAAGTTTGGATATGGTTATTTCATCTTTAGATAATCAATTGAATTTATTTCTAAAAAGAGTATAATATAAAATATGAAGAAGGGTTATAACAAGAAAATTTATATGACAATAGATTGGAGGATTAATATGAAGGGATATATGAATACTCAAATTGGTGATATAACAATAAATACTGAAGTTATAGCAAAATACGCAGGAGTATCTGCCGTAGAATGTTTTGGTATAGTTGGTATGGCATCTATAAATGTAAAAGAAGGTATTGTAAAACTTTTAAGAAAAGAAAGTATTAGTCACGGTGTTAATGTAACTATTGATGAAAATAATATAACTATAGACTTGCATATTATCGTTGCCTATGGTGTAAGTATTTCAGCGGTTGCTGATAACCTTATAAGTAATGTGAAATATAATGTTGAAGATTTCTCTGGACTTAAGGTTGAAAAGATTAATGTATTTGTTGAGGGAGTTAGAGTTATTGATTAGATAACCCCGCTATTACAACATTGAAGGAGGAACTAACTGTGATTGTTAAAACAATAGATGCAAGTATGCTTAAAAAGATGTTTCTTGCAGGAGCGGCAGGCATAGATGCGCAGAAAGATTATATTAATGAGTTAAATGTTTTCCCAGTTCCAGATGGTGATACAGGAACCAATATGACATTAACAATAATGTCAGCAGTAAAAGAGGTTAACTCATTAGAAGACTTGACTATCGAGGGATTAGCTAAAGCTATATCTAGTGGATCTTTAAGAGGAGCTAGAGGAAACTCAGGAGTTATATTATCCCAATTATTTAGAGGATTTACAAAAGAAATAAGAAATCATGAAAAACTAGATGTTGTAGTATTGGCTAATGCCTTCCAAAGAGCATCTGATACAGCATACAAAGCTGTTATGAAGCCTAAAGAGGGAACTATCCTAACTGTTGCAAGAGGTGGCGCTGAAAAGGCAATAGAACTCGCTACACAAACAGAAGACCTAGTATACTTTGGAACGGAAGTTCTAAAATATATGGATGAGGTCCTAGAAGATACACCAAACTTACTTCCTGTGCTTAAAGAAGCAGGAGTTGTTGACTCAGGTGGTCAGGGATTACTAGAATTTGTAAAGGGTGCATTTGATGCATTTCTAGGCAAAGAAATTGATTTAGCAACTGTTACATCACAAAAATCAATAAAAGCTGGTGGAACAGGAATTAAACTAGATAAAGTTAATGAGATGAATATTGAATTTGGTTATTGTACCGAATTTATTATAATGCTTGAAAATGTAAATAATAATAAAGTTGAAAAAGAATTAAAAACTTATTTAACATCACTTGGAGATTCATTAGTAGTAGTTTCCGACGAAGATATTGTTAAAGTCCATGTACATACTAATGATCCTGGGCTTGCAATTCAAAAAGCATTAACATTCGGCTCGCTAACAAGTATGAAAATTGACAATATGCGTGAAGAGCATAATGAAAAACTTATAAAAGATGCAGCAAATTATGCAAAAGCAACTGAGATTAAAAAAGAACCTGAGAAAAAGACAGCTAAAAAACCTTTTGGTTTCTTATCAGTATCTATGGGAGATGGACTTAGTGATATATTTAAGGGCTTAGGAGTAGATTACCTTATAGAAGGTGGTCAAACTATGAATCCAAGCACTGAAGATATGCTTGAAGCGATTGATAAGGTTAATGCAAAGACTATTTATATACTGCCTAATAACGGTAATATTATCCTGGCCGCTGAACAAGCTAAAGCATTAACTAAAGATAAAGAAATTATTGTAATACCATCTAAAACAGTTCCGCAAGGTATCACAGCAATTATTAACTTTGTACATGATAAATCAGCTAAGGAAAATGCAAAGAGAATGACTGAAGAAATGAGCAATGTTAAAACAGGCCAGGTAACCTATGCTGTTAGAGACACTAGTATTGATGGTAAATCGATTAAACAGGGTAATATAATGGGAATTGATGATAAAACAATTCAATCAGTAGGAACCGATGTTAAAGCAACTACATTAGATTTAATTAAAGGATTAGTAGATGAAGAATCTGAATTAATATCTTTATACTACGGTGCTGAAACTAAAGAAGAAGATGCTGCAGAGCTTGCTAAAGAGCTTGAGGCAGAATATCCAGAAATTGATATAGAAGTACATTATGGTGGTCAACCAATATATTACTATGTCTTATCTGTAGAATAAAATAAAATTTTAAATATAAAACAGAAGCAAGTCTAGTACTGAGATGCTTCTGTTTTTTGATGTAAATATATTTATTCTAAATTCAACTTTTTACTTAAGAAATAGTTTGTTAAATAATATTGTACTCCACCTAGAATAATCGATATTATAAGGCTTGCTGGAAGCAATATATTAGGTAAAGAGTTAATGCTTTCAACGGAATTATCAAATATAAAACTAATAGCTAAAATAGAAAAGCTAGTTAAGAATTGGATAATAATATTTATTCCTATAAATGCAGCAATAGAGCTTAAAATTTTATTCTTTGTAAAGGCTTGGCCAATTGCTATTGCCAAGTAAATAGATATTGCTTTGAATATAATGCTAGTAAATAATAATATTATTGTTTCTATAATTAAAATAGTAATTTCAGCATCAAAAGTCATCTTTAAGATATTATAAGTAGTTTTTATGAAATCAATAATTATATCCAAACCTTCTTTGGATAAGAAAGTTATTGATAATGCAATTATAGCTGATAGAAAACTAAGTATTGTCCAGATTACTAATACAATTAATTTGGAATTTATTAATTCATGTGTTTTTACAGGTAAAGTAAACATTAAATAGCCTTCATTGGTTGTTAAGTTTTTATAAAACCTATATATAACAAGTAGTTGTGTAGCAATTAAGATAACAATAATTGATATAATAAATGTAGATAAAGTAAAAGTATTAATAACCCTAAAGAAACCTGCCTTATCAAAAAGATCTATTTCAATAAAGATTCTGTTTATTATAGCCAAAATTAGTAAAAAACTATACAAAGGTAGTAAGAGTCTTGATGTTGCCTTGAATTCATGTTTGAATAATTTACCTAACATTTAAACACCTCCCTAAATAATGAGTCTACTGACTTGCCCTGTTGTTCTCTAATCTCATCTACTGCTGAGTGGAGTATTAGATTTCCTTCTTTAATAAATATAATTTCATCTAAAATATTTTCAATATCAGATATTAAATGAGTTGAAAGAAGTATGGTTGCATTTTCATTATAATTCGTAATAATAGTGTTTAAAATATAGTCTCTTGCAGCGGGATCAACTCCACCGATTGGCTCATCTAAACAATATAAGTCTGCATTTCTGCTCATTACCAATATTAATTGTACTTTTTCTTTAGTACCTTTAGATAGAGATTTTAATTTTAAAGTTGGGTCTAAATTTAATTTGTTCAACATTTCATAGGCCCTATCTTTGTCAAAGTCTTCATAAAAATCAACAAATAAATCAATTGCTTGGCTAATCTTCATCCATTCAGGAAGATATGATTTATCAGGAAGATAAGAAACAATTTTTTTTGATTCAATATCTGGCTCATTGCCATTAATATATAATTTACCGGAAGTAGGTGTTATTAAACCATTTATTAATTTAATTAATGTTGTTTTACCACTTCCATTAGGACCTAATAGTCCAATGATTTTACCTCTATCTAATGTGAGATTAATATTAGATAGTGCGATAATATTTCCAAAACTTTTAGATAATGCTTTACACTCTAGAATTTGATTCATTATATTCACTCCATTCCCTATTCATTGTTTAAGTTATTTTGTATATATTGATTAATGTTTTTAATAATATCTTTTTCATTTAAACCAATGTCCATCATTTTCTCTATAAAATCACGGATGTATTGTATTGATATTTGATTTTTTAGATTTTGAATTACATTAGTATCTTCAGTAATAAACTTACCATTAGTTTTATTTGTATATATTAAATCTATTTTTTCTAACTCGTTTAATGCCTTCTGCATTGTATTTGGATTAATAGAAGCAGTGGCAGCGAAATCTCTAATGGATGGCAATCTATCGCCAGGTTTATAATATCCTGAAATTATAAGTGATTGAATACGCTCCATTATCTGCAAGTAAATAGGTTGGTTAGAGTTAATTTCCCATAACATTTTAAAACCTCCTTTTCTGAATAATGTAATAAATATATTTAAAATGATGTATCAGGGGCCTAATGCAATGATACATTCAAATTATATCCATGTCAAGGTTTTTTATAAAACATTTGCCATTTTATATATATTGATTATAATTAATGATATATAACAAAAGATATTGTTATTAATAAAATAAATTGAGGTAAATATGAATTATTATGATGATGTTGATACTATCAAAGGAATTGGCGATAAAACTAAAAACCTTCTTGCTAAATTAAATATAATATCTGTTAAGGATTTATTAGAGCATTATCCTAGGAATTATGATGAGTTTAAGAATACTATTAATATTTCGGAAATTAGAGAGGGAGATCTTGTTGCAGTTGAGGGTACATTAGCCACAAATCCTGTAATTAGGAAAATAAGAAAGCTACAGATAATTAATACATCTGTGCAGGATCCAACTGGTAAGCTATCACTTACATGGTTTAACATGCCTTTTTTATTAAGAAGTCTTAGGCCAGCATATAGATATGTTTTCAGAGGAAAAATTAGTAAAAGAAATGGCGTATTATCAATGGAACAGCCTAAAATATACGAGTGGATTGATTATCACAATATGCTTAATAAATTACAACCAATTTATTCGCTTACAGCTGGTTTAACAAATAATTCTATTAAAAAGTTTGTTAATATTGCTATTAATGAAACAGATGAAATTATTGATTATTTACCGAAGAAAATATTAAAACAAATGAAATTAATAAGTAAAGAAAAAGCTATAAAGACAGTTCATTTTCCAAAATATAAAGATGATATTTTAAAAGCGAGAGAGAGACTTGTTTTTGATGAGTTTTTCTTATATTTACTTGCAATTAGAAGGCTAAAAGATAAAACAGAAAAGTTAAATAATCAGTATATTATAAAAAATTATATTAGTTCAGATAAATTAATTGAAAACCTATCTTATTCACTTACTAATGCACAGGTTAAAGTATGGGATGAAATTAAAAAAGAATTATCAGGTGGCAATGTAATGAATAGATTAATTCAAGGTGATGTAGGTTCTGGTAAAACAATAATTGCAGCTCTTGCTTTATTAGAAGTTGCTATCAGTGGATTCCAAGGATCAATAATGGCTCCAACTGAAATATTGGCAAAACAACATTATGAGTCATTAATATCCCTATTTAATGGATTTGATTTATCTATTTGCCTTTTAGTAGGCTCAATGACCGCAAAAGAAAAGAGAGAAGCTTATAAAAAGATTAAAGACCATGAGGTAGATATAATTGTAGGAACTCATGCTTTAATACAGGATAAAGTTGAATATAAGGATTTAGCTCTTGTTATAACTGATGAACAACACCGATTTGGAGTAAATCAGCGCAAGAGTTTATCTGAAAAAGGTACAAATCCCCATACTCTAGTAATGAGTGCAACTCCAATACCTAGAACGCTTGCTATTATCCTATATGGCGATTTAGACATATCAATTATAGATGAGTTACCAACAAATAGACTTCCAATTAAAAATGCAGTTGTAAATAGTAATTATAGATCAGCTGCATATAAACTTATAATAGATCAAGTAAAATTAGGAAGACAAGCTTATGTAATATGCCCGATGGTTGAAGAGAGCGAAACAATAGAAGCTGAAAATGTAATTCAATATACTGAGATATTAAAAGAAAGTTTACCAGAGACTATCAATATAGAATATATACATGGTAAAATGAAAGCTAATGATAAGAACAATGTCATGAATAGGTTTGCAAAAGGAGAAATAGATGTTTTGGTTTCTACAACAGTTGTAGAGGTAGGTATGAATGTACCAAATGCAACGATAATGATGGTTGAAAATGCAGAAAGATTTGGATTAGCACAACTTCATCAATTAAGAGGGCGAGTTGGAAGAGGAGAATATCAATCGTATTGTATGTTTTTTTGTGGCACTGAGAGTAAGGTTGCAAAGGAAAGATTAGAAATATTAAGGCAGTCTAATGATGGATTTTATATTGCTAGTGAGGATTTAAAACTTAGAGGACCTGGTGATATGTTTGGAATAATTCAAAGTGGAGAATTAGAATTCAAAATAGCGGATATTTATAATGATTCTATAATTTTAAAGAAGGCTAGTGAATTAGCAAAAGAGTTAACAGATAAAGAAGTAGATGATATTATACTAAAAACAGAATTAGATCTTAGGGAGGTAAGTTTATGAAATTTGAATATGTAATAGTTGGTGCGGGATTAGCAGGGCTTACAATGGCTGAAAGAATTGCAAACGAACTTAATAAAGCGGTTTTAATAATTGAGAAAAGGAATCATATAGGCGGTAATGTTTTTGATTCATATAATAATGATGGAATATTAATACACAATTATGGTCCACATATTTTTCATACAAATGATAAAGAGGTATATCATTATCTTAGTAAATTTACAAAATGGAATGACTTCTGGCATAGGGTTTTAACATATGTTGATGGCAATTTAATTCCTATGCCCATAACAGTTGAAACAGTAAACAAATTATATAATTTAGACCTAAGTTCTTATGAAATAGAAGAATTTTTAGAAAACAGAGCAATTGATATAGATGAAGTTAAAACAAGTAGAGATGTTGCTTTAAGTAAGGTTGGACATGATTTATATGAAAAGATATTTAAAAACTACACTATTAAACAATGGGGAGTAGATCCAATGGAATTAGATACATCAGTAATATCTAGAATTCCAATCAGAGCAAATAGAGATACAAGATACTTTAATGATAAATATCAAGGAATGCCAACACATGGATATACAAAAATGTGTGAGAATATGGCCAATAATAAAAACATAAAAATTATGCTTAATACAGATTATAAAGAAGTCATTGAGCATATTTCTTATAAAAAACTAATTTATACTGGGCCTGCTGATTATTTTTATGATTATAAGCATGGGAAATTAGCTTATAGAAGTATTGAATTTGTAAATGAAACACATAATAATGAAAGCTATCAAGAAGCACCGGTAGTTAATTATCCAAATGACTATGATTATACCAGGATTACGGAGTTCAAAAAATTAACATGGCAAGAACATAATAAAACTACGATTTGCAAGGAATTTCCATGTGATAAGGGTGAACCTTATTATCCATTTCCTACTAAAGAGTATAAAGAGCAGTTTGCATTATATCAAAACGAGATAGAACAAGAAAAAGATGTTTTATTTATAGGAAGACTTGCAGAATATAGATATTATAACATGGATGGAGTTATAAGACGCGCATTAGATATGTTTAATGCAGAAATCAATAAGTAGTTTTTAATTTTAAGGGAGGAATTATGGACAAACTATATGTTATAATACCGGCTTATAACGAAGAAGATAATATAGATTTACTTATAAGAGATTGGTATCCATTAGTTGAAAAAATAGGGAATGATAGTAGATTGGTAATTATTGATGACGGAAGTATTGATTCGACATATAGTAAAATCCTTGAATATAGCGAAAATTTAAATATGCTAGAGGCTATTAGCAAAAAGAATGGTGGGCATGGTGCAACTATATTATATGGCTACAAATATGCAATAGAAAAAGGTGCAGACTTTGTTTTCCAAACAGACTCTGATGGACAAACACTTCCATCAGAATTCTGGCAGTTATGGGAAGAAAGAAACAATTATAATATGTTAATAGGTAATAGAAAAAATAGAAAAGATGGTTTATCAAGAATAATGGTAACAAAAGTCCTAAAGCTTGTAATAAGAATATATTTCAAAGAAAATATTGTTGATGCAAACACACCTTTCAGACTTATGGATACATCAACTTTAAATAATTATATTGATTTGATTCCAGAGGATTATAATCTATCAAATATACTTTTAACTGTTATATATTCAAAGAAAAAGATAAAGATAAAATTCTTTCCTATAACATTTAATCCCAGACAAGCAGGAGTTAACTCAATTAATATGAAGAAAATCTTTAATATTGCAAAACAAGCAATCAAAGATTTCAAAGTATTAGCTAAAACTATTTAACCTGAGGAGTATCATATGTTTATACAAGATATCTTAGTATTTTCGAGATGGTGGCTAACAATTTTAATAATAGGAATAAGCTTTACGCCATTAACAAGTTTAATATTTGATTCATTTAATGATAAAGGCTATTTGTTTTCTAAAACAATAGGGATTGCTATTTCTGGATATATATTATGGTTATTATCTTCATTGCATATATTAAAATTTTCTTCCATATCAGGATTATTGATTTTACTAATTTGTATAATCATCAATCTGACTATCTTCTATAAGAATCCTAAAATATTTACAAAAGATATAATGAAAACATGGATTGTGGAAGAAGTCTGTTTTTTGATAATATTTGTTATTTTTTTATATATAAAAGGCTTTAAACCAGAAGCATATGGTACAGAAAAGTTTATGGATTTTGGTTTTATGACTAGTTTAATGCGAAATGATTATATGCCTCCTGAAGACTTTTGGTTTGCAGGTAATAATTTGAATTATTATTATTTGGGTCAGTATTTTTCGGTATTTATAACTAAACTATCTTTTTTAGAAGTGAAATATACATATAATCTAATGCTTATTATGATTGCAGCTCTTAGTTGTATGTTATCATATTCAATTGTATATAATATAAGTTATAAAATATCTAAATTAAAAGATGTGAAAAGAAAAACAATTCCTGTCTTATCGGGACTTATAGCTTCATTAGCTATAGTTGTAGCTGGAAATATGCATTACACAATTTTCAAATGGATAAGTCCTTTTATAAATAAAATCAGAAGAATGGATATAAAATATAGATATTGGTTTCCAGACAGTAGCAGATACATTGGGTATTTTCCTGAAACTAACGATAAGACAATACATGAATTCCCGTCTTATTCATTTATATTGGGTGATTTACATGCACATGTAATCAATATAATTTTTGTATTAACACTTATTGGCGTTTTATTTTCTTGGATTAATATTAGAGACAATATTAAATCTAACTTTAAAAAAGGGAATATAAATTATAAAAAAGAAGTATTTTTGAATCCTAAAATAATAACAATTGGTTTTTTAATAGGCTTATTCCATATGACTAATTTTTGGGATTTTCCTATTTATTATATTGTAAGTGGTGCAGTAATATTGTTTTCAAATATTATGGTTTATAATTATAAAAGAGATGTAATTAAACTAACATTAATACAAGGTATATTTATAATGGGAATATCCAAAATTATTTCATTACCATTTACAATGAAGTTTGATAAAATTGCTTCAAGAATTATGCTTGCTGAAGATCACACACCTTTTTATCAATGGATGGTACTTTGGGGATTACCAGTTATAGTCGTATTATTTTTTATAACTTTTATTATTTTAGATCTTAGTAAGAAAAAGGGCAGACTTCAAGATATTTTATATTCATCAGATTTATTTGTTATATTATTAGGATTATGTGCAATTGGTTTATTATTAATACCAGAAATTGTATATGTTGAGGATATCTATAAAAATTATAAAAGAGCTAATACCATGTTTAAATTAACATATCAAGCATTTATATTGTTTGGAATTTGCTTTGGATATATATTTACAAGAATTATAGGATTTTCAAAAAATATTAAGATAAAAGCAATCATGATTTTATTTGTTTTATGCTTTTCTTCTACTTTATTATTTTCTATTAATGCAAGTAATAATTGGTTTGGAAACATTTTTGATTATAGAGAGTACAAATCTCTAGATGCTAGTAAATATATTGCTGATAAAATGCCTGATGATGATTTACCTATAAAGTGGATTAATAAAAATATAAAAGATCGGCCAGTTTTATTAGAAGCAAATGGTGAAAGTTATTCTAATTATCAAAGAATATCAGTAAATACTGGTTTACCAACTGTATTAGGTTGGGAAGTTCATGAATGGTTGTGGCGTTCGGATTATGGAATTATAGCAGAAAGAATTGAAGATATAGAAGATATATATACAAATAATGATATTGAATTGGTTAAATCATTAATTGATAAATATAATATTTCGTATATTTATATTGGCAAATTAGAAATAGATAAGTTTGGAAGTGTAAATCATAGTTTGTTAAAATCCATGGGAGAAGTTATTTATATATTAAATCCTAGTTTAGCCAAGGAATATCAAACATATATAATTAAAATGAATTAGCAGTTTAATGTGTTAATATGAGAAAGTTTATGTTATAATATTGTTTATACTTGTATACAAGTGAACTTTATGTTTATAGAAGGGAGATAACACTATGAATTATTCAGAAATAACACCAGAGATAAAAGAATTAGCAGAGCTGTGTAAAAAAAACAATTGCATACAAGCTGAACTATATCAAAAGTATGATGTTAAACGTGGGCTGCGTGATGTTAATGGAAAAGGCGTGCTAACTGGTTTAACTGAAATTTGTGAAATCACTTCATACGATGAAGTTGATGGAAAGATGATACCCGCAGACGGCAAATTGTTCTATAGGGGATTGGATGTTGAAGATATAGTTGATGGATTTATAAAAGAGGACAGATTTGGCTTTGAGGAAATTACTTATTTGTTGTTATTTGGAGAAATGCCAACTAAAGAAGAATTAGATAAATTTAACGGAATGTTAGATGTTTATAGAAGTCTACCAACAAGTTTTGTTAGAGATATAATTATGAAGGCTCCAAGTTCGGACATGATGAATACTTTAGCTAGAAGTGTACTAACATTATATTCATATGATGAAAAAGCTAAAGATATCTCAATAGAAAATGTATTAAGACAATCTTTACAGTTAATTGCTTTATTTCCATTACTATCAGTATATGGATATAATGCATATAAACATTATCATGGAAGTAAAAGCCTAGTTATTCATCCACCTAAACCAGGATTATCTACAGCAGAAACAATTTTATATACTTTAAGAGCTAACAAAAAATATACAAAACTAGAGGCGCAAATACTAGATATAGCTTTAGTTCTTCATGCTGAACATGGTGGTGGTAATAACTCAACATTTACAACTCATGTAGTAACATCATCTGGTACAGATACATATTCAACAGTTGCAGCATCATTAGGTTCATTAAAAGGGCCTAAGCATGGTGGAGCGAATATAAAAGTTATGGAAATGTTTGAAGATATAAAAAACAATGTGAAAAACTGGTCAGATGAAAATGAAATAGCTCAATACTTATCTGATTTGTTAGATAAAAAAGCTTTTGATAAAACTGGATTAATTTATGGAATGGGTCATGCAGTTTATTCGAAATCTGATCCAAGGGCAAAAGTTTTTAAAGAATTTGTAAGAAGCCTATCAGTAGAAAAAAATGCAGAAGATGAATTTGCATTATATGAACTAGTAGAAAGATTAGCACCAGAAATAATATCCGATAGAAGAAAGATATATAAAGGTGTTAGTGCTAATGTAGATTTTTACAGTGGATTTGTTTATCAAATGCTTGGATTGCCAGTAGAATTATATACTCCGATATTTGCAATAGCTAGAATATCAGGTTGGTCTGCTCATAGATTAGAAGAACTTAATAATTCTGGAAAAATTATTAGACCTGCTTATAAGAGTGTATCTGAAAGAAAAGACTATGTAAGCTTGGAAAATAGAAAATAAGTAAAAAGATGAAAAATGTTCTAGTTTATTATTTAAAATTCTGCTTATACTATTACTGCAACAGTTAATGAAGTAATTATTTCATTATAAACAACAACAAAATATTTTACGGATTATAAAGTGAAATATAAAATGGAGGAGTTTATTATGGCAAGCAGAAACAGAATTGAAGTACCAGAAGCAAGAGAAGCAATGGATCGATTTAAATATGAGGTTGCAAACGAATTAGGAGTACCTTTAAAAAAAGGTTATAACGGAGATTTAACATCTTATCAAAATGGTTCGGTAGGCGGCTATATGGTTAAAAAGATGATTCAGGAACAACAAAAAAGAATGTCAGGACAGTAATTATATTAAAATAAAATTGTATTTAAAAAAGTGGTTGTTAATATGCAACCACTTTTTTTAAAATTATATTGAAATATACCCATATATAATATAAACTGTTTATATACTTAGTTGACAAATAATATATAAGATATAAACTAGTATTAGTATACATATGTTGGAGAAAACATGAGAGTGATTGCAGGAAAAGCCAAAAGATTACAATTAAAGACTCCTAAAGGTTTAGATACAAGACCTACATCCGATAGGATCAAAGAGACTTTATTTAATATGATTAATCCATATTTAAATAATACTATGTTTTTAGATTTGTTTTCTGGTAGCGGTGCTATTGGAATAGAGGCTTTATCAAGAGGAGCTAAATTTGCAACTTTTGTAGATAAAGACAGGAATTCTATTAATTGTATTAAAGAAAACCTGATAACAACTAAGTTAATGGATACTGCAGAAATAATTAATCTGGATGTAGTTAAAGCAATTAATTTATTAGAGTCTAAAGAAGTGATATATGATTTAGTGTTTATGGATCCACCATATAATATGGATATAGAAAAAGAAATATTAGTTATTTTAGAGAATTCAAATATAATTAATAATGATTCTATAATTATAATAGAATCATCTATTGAAACAAAATTTGATTACATAGATAATATGAATTTTCAAATATTTAAAACAAAAGAATATGGAAGTTGTAAGCATACTTTCATAGAATTTAAATAATTATAAGAGGTGATATTTTGAAAATAGGTATATATCCTGGTAGCTTTGATCCTATTACTTTAGGTCATTTAGATATCATAGAGCGTGCCTCAAAATTAGTTGATAAATTAATTATTGGAGTATTAATTAATACAGGGAAAAACCCTGTCTTTTCAGCTGATGAAAGAGTAAGATTAATAAAAAAAGTGTTAGAAGAAGATTTAGTACATGTTAAAAATGTATGTGTAGAAAAGTTTGAAGGGTTATTAGTTGATTTTGCACAGGAAAAAGAAGCGGGAATAATTGTAAGAGGTTTAAGGGCTGTTACAGATTTTGAATATGAATTACAAATAGCACAAACAAATCATAAACTATTTCCTAATATAGATACTGTGTTTTTAACAACTAACCTAGAATACTCTTATTTAAGCTCAAGTGTTGTAAGAGAAATTGCAAGTTTCGGGGGAAAGATTCATGAGTTTGTACCAGGGTGTGTTGTAAGTGATGTATATGACAAATATAAAGAGATGAGGAGTGTTTGATTTGAAAACTACTAGAATAGAACAATTAATAGAGGACATTTATGAATTTATTGAAAGCTGTAGAATGCAACCATTATCAACAACAAAAGTGATTGTACCTAAAGACGAATTATATGATTTATTAGACGAGTTAAGGTTAAGAACTCCAGATGAAGTAAAGCGTTATCAAAAAATAATTGCAAATAGAGATGCGATTTTAGAAGATGCACATGCGAAAGCAGAAATGATTTTACAAGAGGCAAAAGAAAATGCTCGTGACATTATAAATGATCATGACATTACTCAACAAGCATATTTTCAAGCAAATGAAATGGTAATGCAGGCGTCAGAAAAAGCTGAAAAAATTAGAACAGAATCTGAAAATGATTCTAACCAAATTGTACTAGGTGCATTATCTTACTCTAATGATGTATTATCAAATATGGAAAAAAACCTATCAATTGCTTATGAAACATCTAGAGCTCAATATGAAGGTTTTATAAATGTGTTAAAAGAGAATTTAGAGATAGTAACTAAAAATAGAAGTGAAATCGAACAACAATTATCACCTACTCCGGCTCCTAGTATTGAAGAATTATATGAAGAACAAGAAGAAACAGATAGTGAAATAGATGATTATAATTTTGATGAGGATACATTCTTAAACAATATTGATTAATTTTAACATTAATAATACTAAAATAGTCGAAACTATAATATTTATAAGTTTTACAATAAAATAAGATTTTATAGAAAGTCTTGACTTGCTTATCATGCTTTGAGTTTGTGCAAGGCCTGATAGTCCACCAAAAGAAGCTATTATAGTAACAAACACGATTTTTGTATTTGTATTTAAATCTGATAAACATATTTTGTTGACTCCGTTCGTTATTTCAATCAAACCTATTAATGTGAGTTTTATATATTGATTTAAGTAATTTATATTAAATAATATTTCTGATAAAATCGAGAATAATATAATATAACCTCCAACCTTAGTGATTATTTCAAAACCATTCATAATAGCTTCATCAATGGTTTTAAAATCAAATAAATCTGTATTATTTGTAGATTGAATATGGAGATTATTGTTTAGTATCTTTATATTTGGAGTGTTTTCAGATAAATTATTATTATTTTTGCAAACAGATTCATTTGTTATACTTTTTAAAATGAATCCACTAATAATTGCAGACAAATATATAATAAATAGAATGTGATACTTTATTTGAGGAAGATTAAGTTGGGAGATAGTAATATAATTAATTATAAACATTGGGCTAGGATTATTACATATACTGAGTAAGAAGCTGGCCTCTTTATAATTTATCTTGTTGTTTTCAAGTAAATCATTACTTGTTTTTGCTCCCATCGGAATACCTGTTAGAAAACCTAATATTAAACCATATGTAAAACTTGGTATTGTTTTTAAAATATCAAGTTTTA
>DUQJ01000204.1 GCA_012837865.1 Clostridiales bacterium
AAATAGATAAAAATTTTTTCATATATTTTCCTCCTTAATTATTCTTTATTTTTTTAATTATAACATTTATTCTGTCATCTTTCAATATATTGGGATATACATATATTATGTTTTTAATACCTTTTAACATAATGTATGTAGTTTTAAATAGTAATTTTTTTAGTATGTTTTATAATAATAGACGCTATTATTCCTATTGTTACACCTGAAATCACACCTGATATTAATAAAATAGGCAGGTAGAATATAATCTTTGTACTTTCTACAATTATCATGGCCATTAATATCTGTCCAATATTATGAACAACGCCACCAATTACACTTACTCCGATGCTACTTAATCTATTTGTTTTTTTAGCCATAATCATAAATATACAGCTTAAAATTCCACCTGAAAGACTATATAATAGACTAAACAAATTACCAAATACAAAAGAAAAAAGTATTACTCTTATTATAGACAAAGTAAAAGCTTCTTTATTTCCCATTTTATATAAAGCCACCATTACAACCATATTTGCTAATCCGATTTTGATCCCTGGTGCAATACCACTTGTAGGCATGGGTATTAAAGTCTCAATATAGCTAAATATAAAGGCCAATGCAATTAAAACTCCATATATTGCAATTTTCTTAGTTTTCATTATTCCTCCTAATTAACTATGGAATCAATCGGATTGTCCTTACCACCAACAATCTCTATAACTACTTTATTAGGCAAGCATACAATGATTTCGTTATTATAATGAATAGGTTTATCTTTAACACATATCAAATCCGGACAACTAGCATCAATCATATCCACTTTCCCATCTTTTATTATGAATTTATTCCAATGGTCTGCATCTATATCGATTGTGTGCTCAACACCTTCATCTAAGTCAAATGTTTTATAAACTTCTCCATCAATATAGACAACAACTTTTGTACCTTCTTTTTTAAAGCTATTAATTGTTAATATAGATAATAAACTCATTATTAATATAATTCCAATTAAATAATAATCGTTTTTTTTCATATTTTCATCCTATTTTGCTTTAAAACATCAACTACCCTTAAGAAAAGTAAGGGTAGTTTAATATTAAAGTTAATAAATTATAATGCAATTAATGATAAATAAAGAATTGATAATGATACTAATTCAATGGGAAGATTTCTCCACCTTTTGTCTATAGTGGAAAATTGTAATGTCTCACTAATAGAAACAAGTAATACAATTGTAACAAGAGCAGAAATAATAATGCTATAAATTTCTGGAATTCCTCTTATTAAAAAAGGTTGTTCTGCAATTACTATTGGAATTGCAATTAATAAAGAAATATTTTTATCTGCTTTATATTTGAAAATCCCATTAACTATAGCAATTACAACACCTGCAAATAATAGTCCAAAAACTACACCTTGAAATCCTTTAGTCATAAATCCAAGTTTTATAACTTTAATACCATAAATTTCACCAAAAGATATAAATTCTCTTATAAAACTTAAAAGAACAAAGAATCCATAAACAACTGAACTTTCAAATAAATGTCTATCATAATCTTTAGCATCATCTGCAATAATATGTTTTACAACTAATAAGGCAATGACAACTTGTATAAATATAGATGTTTTGCTTAGTTCCATTTTTAAAAGACCATTTAATACAACATTAACAATTGCATGGTCTATTGAAAGAACTAATAATGTAACGCAACAATTAGTACTCCATTTTGGTAGCATATTCTTTATAATGTCTTTTATTAACATGCCTAATATTGTAATAAATATTATTAAGATTCCTGTTAAAAAAGCTTCTTGGACATGACAGGAAAACACAACTATAGCTAAGGCAAACGCCTCCATTGGATATTTAATTTTCACTATACCCTTACCTCCATTCTATACTTAATTATTTATTAAGATAATCGTTGATAAAAGTATATGCTCTATTAATAGCTGTTTTGATTGCATCTGATGAGTGTGTCGCACCTGATATAGCATCTATCTGCGAACTACCTGTTGCAGATGTTTCGTTATTCGATTCTTCTTCTGTTGGTCCAGACGCTTTTAATAATGCCTTTTCTACTAAATCCGTAAATTCATTTACAGAAATACTTACACCAGTTACAGAATCAGTTTCACCTTCATCATTTATATTTATATCGCTAGTAGATTGATTTTCAATTACATTAGCTGCTAATTTATCAGCTTGCTCTTTCCAAGTAAGTCCATCTTCTGTCATAACATATTTACCTGTAGAAGAAAGATAGCTTTTATATTGACCTAATTCATCCATTTGATCCCAAACAACTGAAGTAATTTCACTGTTTTCAACTTTAATAGTTACAATCGATTTGTAGCCACCAATAAAATCATCTGCTTCAGCAATGTATATACCATCTTTTAATGTGTTTACTACACTAGCACTTTGAATAACTAAATCATCTTTATTTGTGTTACTTGCGGATTCACCTTCAAAATGTACAGGTGCTACAGTGCCTGGAAATTGTTTTAAATAATCTTCATCTTCCATTTTACTGCCATAACCTTCAGTTTCATTACTGCTTACTACTGTTAGATTCTGAATGGTTTTTCCATCTAAGTCAAAATCAACTTGTAAAACTACTGGACCTACGAAACCTCTCGCCGATGCCTTTACTGCATAACCAGTAACATTACCTGCATCATCTTTTATTTCCCATGCAGAGTCTACACCTTCATAGCTTTCATCCACAACAAGAATTCCTTCAGTAGGTTCTACATTGTTGCCTTGTTCATTATTACTATCATCTACTTTTACTAATGATTTTGTTCCATAAATAATTCCAAATGAAATTATTGTTACAATTGCTAATGCAATTATTCCTTTGATTCTATTGTCTTTCATCATAATTTCCTCACTTTCAAATAATACTCTTTTAATTTATTATACTTTATCTCTTTTTAATTTCATACCATATATATGTGGCTTTATAATTCTATCTACTAATCCCGCCAAACAGTTCGTAATTAATATTGCAAAACAAGCTCCCTCTGGATATATACCCCATAGTCTGATACCTGCCGTAAGTATTCCTGCAATAACAGCTAGAGTCACTCTTATTCTTGGAGCAAATGATGCATAATCTGTAATCATATAACAAGCTGCAATCATTAATCCTCCACTTAATAAATGTGTTAGGTAGTCTCCAGTAAATAATCCTTGTGGTCCAAAAACAAATGTTATTAAAACTACAGTTAATAAATATACTCCTGTAACAACTGGATTTACAATCTTTCTATAAGACAAATAAAGAAATCCAATTACTAATAATATTACACTTGTTTCACCAATAGCTCCTGGTATATTTCCTATAAACATATCCCATTTTGTAAATTGGCTAAAATCGTTTCCATTCTTTAATAAACTTAATATAGTTGCAGAACTAACTGCATCAACTGAAGCATGATAAGTTGTAACATATTTTGCTACTTGTGCTGGCCAAAGTAACATAATTATTGCACGTCCTACTAATGCAGGGTTAGCAAAATTACCACCTATTCCACCAAAGAATTGTTTGGTTACAATTATTGAAAATATACTTGCAATCACTATAGTCCATATAGATGTTTGTACCGGCATATTAAAAGCAATCAATAATCCAGTAACTACAGCGCTATAATCATTTATTGTAATTTGTTTTTTAGATGCCTTCTGCCATATATATTCCGATAAAACACAAGTAAAAACTGCTGAAAATACAATAAGTATTGACCTGGTTCCGAAAAAATAAATAGAACCGATGAAAACTGGTATTAATGCTATTATAACATCAACCATTATATTTTTCGATGTTTTATTAGTTTTTAAATGAGGGCTTATATTAGGTGTTTTTTCAATATTGTTTATCAAATTTATTTCCCTCCATTTTTATGTCTTTGATTAAATATCTCGTTTTTTGCTATTGTTATTCTCCATGCTAATTCTCTTCTTGCAGGGCAAACATATGAGCATGCACCACAACTTATACATTCTGTAGCATATAATTTGTCACACAAACTCAAATCATTCTCTATAGCTGCAAAGTCAATTTTAAAAGGCGCTAATCCCGCAGGACAAACTCTCTCACATCTTCCACATCTAATACATGGAGATTCTATAATTTCTTCATCTCCTAAAACGACAATTCCAGATGAAATTTTAAGTACACCACCAATTAAACCATTACCATTTGAATTGCTTGCAATACATGTCCCTGTCATTGGGCCACCATGTATTATTTTATTGTCTCCATCAATTGATATACCACCTGATTCAGAAATCAAATCATTTAATAAAGTGCCAATTGGTACCATATAATTACTTGGCTTATTTACAAAACCTGTAATAGTAATACATCTAGTAATTAAAGGTGTTTCATTAAATGTCATGTCTGCTAAAGCCTTAGCCGTAGCAACATTAGATACTATTACACCAAGTTCCGCTGGCAACTTACCAATAGGAATTTCTTTTTTAATCACTGCTTGAATTAATTGACGTTCACCGCCTTGTGGGTACCTCGTAGCTAATAATTTAACTTTTATTGGTAGGTTAGAATTCTCTAAAATCTCTTGCAATTTCTTTGCAGCATCAGCCTTATTATCTTCTAAGCAAATTGTTGCTTTATTAGCATTAGCAGCTTTAATCATTAAATTAACACCATTAATTATCTCAAAAGGAAATTCCAGCATAATCCTATGATCACAAGTTAAATAAGGTTCACATTCAGCAGCATTGATTAATACTGTATCAATTGTTTTATTTGTTTCATATTTGATATGAGTTGGGAAACCGGCACCACCCATACCTATAATTCCTCCATCTTTCATTGAAGAAATTAGGGTTTCTCTAGAATACGATGAAATATCTTTTAATTGCTTGGAATAATCTTTATTATGATATAATTCATTAATATCAAAATTATTATCTGTTTCAATAACGACTACATCATAAACACCATCATGTTCATCATCAACCTTTATAATATCTAAAATTATGCCTGGTACGCTGGCATGTATGTTTGCAGTTCCAAATTCTTGCGGAATACCTATCAACTGTCCTAATGTAACCCTATCTCCTATATCTACAATGCATTTAGAAACATGTCCTATTGATTGCATCATCGATATTTCTATACGTTTTGGAACATAATATTTAATAGGAGTTTGATTACTTAGTAGTTTATCTGTACCATCACTAGGATGTATTCCACCATAAAAGTAAGATTTAAGCTGACGTTTCATTTATTATCGTCCTCCGTTAATTTAAACTAATTCGTTAAAAAATAAACGAGTTCTAGCATGCTCTTAATAAATAGCAAACCTATCAACATAGTATAACTTTCAAACATCTTTGTCAATAGTATCAAAAAAATTGTTGACAATATACCTGTTTATTTTTAAGATATATAAATAACAAGTAAGAAAGGAAATAAAATGTATAATTCTAAATCATTTAATAAATTATATAAGTCCTTAATATTAACATTGATTTTGTTTCTAACAATTCCACATTTATTTGCATGTGATTTTAATAGCAGAAAAACACCTGTTCCAATTAGCAAGTCCACATATTTATTGAATACAATTATAACTATTACTATTTATGATAAACCAAATGATGAGATTTTAAACCAAACATTCAAGTTAATTGAAGATTACGAGAAAATCTTTAGTAGAACCAATAAAACCAGTGAACTTTATGCCCTAAATAAAAGATTAATCACAAAAACAGTTGATAATACCTATCTTGTATCAGATGAATTAGCATATTTAATTAGAAAGTCTCTTTATTTTTGCGAACTTTCAAATGGCTACTTTGATATTTCTGTAGCACCTTTATCCGATCTATGGGATTTTGGAAATAGTGATAAACATATTCCTGATAAGAGTGATATTGATAATATTCTTTCCCTTATTAATTACAAAGATATAAGAATAAATAGAAATGAAGTCGTTTTTGAAAATGACAAGATTGAAATTGATCTAGGAGCTACAGCTAAAGGCTATATCGCTGATAAAGCAAAAGAATTTCTTATTAGTAAAGGTGTAAAATCTGCAATAATTAATTTGGGTGGTAATGTACTTACTTTAGGTAATAAACCTAATGGAGAGCCTTTTAAAATTGGATTGCAAAAACCATTCGCAGATCGTAATGAAATTATATCTACCATGTTAATAGATGATTTATCAGTTGTTTCATCAGGTATATACGAACGGTTTTTTATAGAAAACAATCTACTTTATCATCATATACTTAATCCAGCAAATGGCTACCCATATGATAATAATTTAAATTCTGTAACTATAATATCAAAATCTTCTTTAGATTGTGATGCATTAAGTACCATATGTCTTGCTCTAGGTCTAGAAGACGGCCTAAGGCTTATTAATCGCACAAAAGATACTTATGCAGTATTTATAACTAAAGATTACCAATTGCATTATTCAGATGGTTTTAAAGAAAACATAGAACTAGTAAACTAACAAGTAAAGCAAATCGAATCATTCATAAACATGTATGTAAACAGGTCCTTCATCAACAAATGGTTTATTCCTATTAAGATATTTTTCTACCATAGGATCCTTAAAATCATAGATTCTTTGGTATTCTTTTGTTTCTAAATCTTTTAATGTTTCTGACCGATTCTTATATAAGAATGTAACTAATTGGTAACAATCAATCCATATTTCATTAATTCCTTCTTTTTGAGATTCATCAAAAATTAATTGTATACCTAAATGTAAGTGCGAAACATTTATATTATTAGTATTTTCAGAAGTACTATAACCTGACCTACCTAGATATCCAATAACATCCCCTGCTTTGACCACACTTCCCTCTTCTAATGATTTCTTATAAGGGAAATTCTTTCTTAAATGAGCATAATAATAATATCTTTTTCCATCAAAACTTCTAATGCCAAGACGCCATCCCCCATATTTGTTCCAGCCAATCGCCTCGATATATCCTGATTCTACCGCAATAATGGGTGTTCCAACTTGGCCCATCATATCATGACCAAGATGCCTTCTTTTATATCCATAACTTCTTGATACTCCGAAATCATCATAATGATTATAAGGATAGTTCCTAGCTATTGGAAAAAATGCTTTGAGTCCATATTTTTTAATCCACATATTTTTATCTGGATTGGCTTCATCAACAACCTCTATTTCATACTCTCCTACATACCCATCTAAAACTGCAGAATAAGCTTCAAAATAATAATTATAATATTTCATATCTTTTGTTAAATCTTCAATATTATTATCATTGTTCTTTAAACTTTCCACAAGATTATTTAAGTCCTTCTCTTTAAATTTAGAAAAATCTCCACCATATTTTGCTCCTAAATATGATAATAATTCAATCCAATTTAATTTTATCTCTGTATTATAACTTTCTATATCATATCTGTATGCTTTGTCTAGTGCAGTAGATGTTATCTTAAAATCAACCCATTTAATATAATCCTTTTCTTTTTCATTTATATCAGAATTATTTATTACAAATAAACCCTTCATTCCAAATATATTATCCTTAAATAATATATTATTAATTGAATTCAATCGCACTACCATTGTAGACAAAACTAATACAAATAAAAATGATAGTGTATATCTTAATTTTAAAAACTTCTTTTTAATTTTCATAATA
>DUQJ01000205.1 GCA_012837865.1 Clostridiales bacterium
AAAAATAGGGGTCAAAAAACGGTGTTTTTTTGCTCCTTTTTTGGTCCAAAATCGACCTTAAACCACTATATGTTGTGGTCGACTTCTAAATTTCGCCCTCCAAACCACAATATGTCATCAGAATTATACTCTCAACGTGGGTTGGGACAAGGAGAAGATACTAATACGCAAAAGTAAGGGATAAAATTTATTTTGAACCCCCCCCCTGTTTTTCTTTAAAATTCTGTCTCTACGAAAGGTAGCTACCTTTTAGCTAATTTACTTTGCTTCTATAATTAAAGAATTTTTCATATATGCTAATAGCTTGCGTAAATAACCTTTTCTCATGGTCAACTTCTATTTTGCACTTATCTAAGATAAATTAACTATTTGCCTGTTTTTTGTCAATTAAAATAGGAATTTGTACCCTTTACAAAAAGCACCTTCAGGTTTTGAAATTTATAATTAAACTTCAAAGTGGCCCGAAAGTGCTGGTATCTATAGATGCCATTTTAATAGCTTCTCACTTTTATTCTATTTTCGTATTACTTGTTTCAATTATTGTATATGGTAAATCATATGGTTTAAAAACATTTTCTATTTCATCTTTAACTAATTTCAATTCGTTATTTGTCTTGTATAGGATGCTTCCTGCTACTTTAGTTGAGTAATGTTGTGTATATCTTTTTAAATCATTGCTCTCCAAATTAACATTGAAAGATGGGAATATAATATAATTGTCAACTATTACCAACCTTCCTGATGCTGGAATTCTAATTCCTTTATTTATGAACCCTATAACGTTTGCATTAAAATTAACTCCTAAATAAAAAAAATCAAATGTATCGCCTATCTTAAATAATTCCTGGTAAGAAGAACCTAATACTACATTTATCTTATCATTAGTAGGCATTAAATAATCTTCTTTACTAAAATAACTTCCTTTTATTATTTGAGACGAAAGTTTTAAGTAATCATCAATACTTTCACCAACAACCAGTGTTTTCAAAGGTGTTATTGTAAATTTCTTCCCCTCAATCTGTACCTCTTGATTAATAAAATCTTCTATATATTCATCGTTTTCCCCATTGCTTCCATCAACAAATTCAAAACCTTTTCTCCAGGTATTATTATATTCAACTATTTGAATTGCTGTTTCTAAAAAATGGATATCTTTATTATTAATTAGCTTATTGTATGCATCATGATAATATTTCTTTGAGTCAGGATCCTTTAGCACTTCTGTAAATGTTCTGTTTCCTTTTAAATCTAATGTATCTACTATTTGTGCATATTTAACTGATGCATCAACTGTTTCAATAGAATTTATTGGGATTTTGCTTTCCTTTGGATTAACATTATTGCATGCTACTAATAGAAACATAAATATTGCTAATCCTATACTTTTTCTTAATTTATTCATTGCTATTAATACCCCTCCTCTTACAATTTATTTTACTTATTATTCCCACCCCCAAAAGATACGAGCTTCCCCATAAGAATGTGTATAATCACTTGTTGCACCAACTTTTCCGTAACCATATTTTCTTCCTGATTCTGCAAATATTGTACCTCCGGATTGTCTTGAAACTACACATGCATTGGTATAATGATAAAGGTCATCATGGGTGTCTTTATCGATAACACTAACCCATCCATTAGACCACCATTCTATATATGGTGCTCCATGCTTACAGTCTGGATAACAATCTTTTGAATGTAATTTTACCTCTGAAGCTATAATGTAATCTTTAAACCAATATGGTTCAACTACATTTTTATTTTGAAGCACTTCTTCAATTGAGTATCCTTCTGGAACAAATTGAGCAGTATTATATTGTTTTTCAATAATTCTTTCTGATGCACTAACTGGGATTATTGCTGATGAAGCAATGATCAAAGACAACCCAAGCGTTAAAAATCGTTTTTTCATAATTTTAAATCCCCTATTTAAAGTATATTTCTAATGTAATTGATAAACTAAACTTTAATACAATAACCCTTTCCCTATGGTTAATGCAGACTTCCAAAGATTCTATCTTAACGCGTAAGCAATATTTCTTATATTTAAACCAATCATTCCACTTAAGAAAGATACTGCTTTGGTTTCTAAATCCTTTTTAGACATCCTTCTGAATAATAATAATAATCATTATTACTATTATTATT
>DUQJ01000206.1 GCA_012837865.1 Clostridiales bacterium
GTCAAACTAAGAAAATCGTAAAAGGAATGCTTACAGGACCTGTTACAATATTAAATTGGTCATTTCCAAGAGAAGATATTTCATTAAAAGAATCTGCCTACCAAATTGCTTTAGCAATTAGAGATGAGGTTTTAGATCTAGAAGCGAATGGTATCAAGATAATACAGATTGATGAGGCAGCTCTTCGCGAAAAGCTTCCATTAAGAAAAGAAGATTGGTATAATGAGTATTTAGATTGGGCAATTAACGCATTTAGACTTGTTCATAGTGGAGTAAAACCAGAGACGCAAATACATACACATATGTGCTATAGTGAATTTAAAGACATTATAGATGAAATTGATAATATGGATGCAGATGTAATTTCTTTCGAGGCATCAAGAGCAGACCTAACATTATTACATTATATTAATGAGGTTAAATTTAAAACTAAAATTGGACCTGGAGTTTATGATATTCATTCTCCAAGAGTACCATCGACAGAGGAGATAGTTGATGTAATCCGTAAAATCTTAACAGAAATACCAAGAAATAAATTATGGATTAATCCTGACTGTGGTTTGAAAACAAGGGGTAATACAGAAACTATCGCTAGCTTAAAGAACTTAGTAGCGGCTAGCAAAATAGTAAGGGGTGAATAAATTAATTTGAAAAACCTATATAATAATAAAACAATTATTTCATTTGAAGTTTTCCCACCAAAGAAAACAACATCCATAGAAAATATATATAATACTCTACATGAAATGAAAGATTTATCACCGGATTATATTAGTGTTACATTTGGTGCAGGGGGTAGTAGTAATAATAATTTGACTGTTGATATAGCATCTAGGATAAAAAATAAATATAATATTGAGAGTGTAGCACATTTACCAGGTATGCATTTAACAAAAGAAGATGTCCTTAAACTTTTAGATGATTTTAAAGAACATAATATTAATAATATTCTTGCACTCAGGGGTGATCCTAATCCATTAGTAGAAGTAAAGAATGATTTTAAATATGCTAGTGATTTAGTTTCCTTTATCAAGGAAAATGGTGATTTTAATATAATTGCTGCTTGTTATCCAGAAAAACATATTGAGGCAAAGAGTATAGAAGAAGATATAGAAAATTTAAAAATAAAAGTTGATGCAGGAACAGATCAATTAATCACACAGCTATTTTTGGATAATAATGATTTCTATTCCTTTATAGACAAAACAAACAAGGCAAATATTAAGGTACCAATTCAAGCGGGAATTATGCCAGTAACAAATAAAATTCAAACGGAACGAATGGTTTCAATGTGTGGAGCCAAGTTACCAACTAAATTTGTTAAAGTATTGGATAAATACGGTGATAATCCTCTTGCCATGAGAGATGCAGGAATTGCATATGCTATTGATCAAATAGTTGATTTAATTGCACAGGGTGTGGATGGGATACATTTATATACGATGAACAATGCATATATAGCGAAACAGATATATGGAGCAGTTATAAACATGCTGTAATTATAAACACCTCTATATGGCTAAGTCTTTTAATCAAAAGCCGTACAGGGGTGTTTTGATATTAATTATGAATTATTAAAGAAGGGGTGAATATTAAAGACTATTTATCTATAGTATATCTTGACATTTATCCTTAAATGGATATATGATTATATTTACCATATTAATAGGAGGATTTTATATGAAGAAACATAAGATTGAAACAAAATGTGTACAAGAAGGTTATAATCCTAAAAACGGAGAAGCAAGAGTAATTCCAATTTATCAAAGTACAACCTTTAAATATGATTCAGCTGAACATGTAGGGAAATTATTTGATCTACAAGAGAGCGGATTCTTTTATAGTAGATTATCAAACCCAACACTAGATAGTGTGGAGAAAAAAATAGCATCACTAGAAGGCGGTGTGGCAGCGATGCTAACATCTTCTGGACAAGCAGCAAGTTTAATAGCTGTTTTAAACATATGTAAAGCTGGTGATCATATAATATCTACAGCAGCGATTTATGGGGGAACTATTAATTTATTTGCTGTAACATTAAAAAAGTTTGGAATTGATGTTACATTCATTAACCCTGATTTAAGTATAGAAGAACTACAAAAAGAAATAAAAGAAAATACTAAACTTGTTTTTGCTGAAACAATTGCAAATCCTTCACTAATAATTACAGATTTAAGTAAAATGGCTGATTTTGCACATAAAAACAAGATTCCATTTATGGTTGATAATACATTTGCGACTCCTATTAACTGTAGACCTATAGAATATGGGGCAGACATTGTAATACATTCAACATCAAAATATCTTGATGGACATGCGGTAGCTTTAGGTGGTGTAATAGTAGATAGTGGTAATTTTAATTGGGATAATGAGAAATTTCCTGAATTTAATGTACCTGATGAATCGTATCATGGTATGGTTTATACAAGAGATTGTGGCAATGTGGCTTATATTACAAAAGCTAGAGTTCAATTAATGAGAGATTTAGGATCTACAATGTCACCACATAATGCATTTTTGTTAAATATTGGTATTGAAACATTACATTTAAGAATGGAAAGACATTGTAGTAATGCTCAAACTATAGCAGAATACTTAGAAAATCATGATAAGATATCTTGGGTTGACTATCCAGGTTTAAAATCTAATAAATATTATGAATTAGGCAAGAAATATATGCCTAATGGTTCATGTGGAGTTATTTCCTTTGGAGTAAAAGGAAATAAAGAAGATGCAATGAAATTAATGGATAGCTTACAACTTGCAGCAATAGTTGTGCATGTTGCTGATGTAAGGACTGGTGTGCTTCACCCAGCAAGCTCAACACATAGACAATTAACAGATATTCAATTAGCTGAAGCGGGAATAAAGCCTGAACAAATCAGAATGTCCATAGGCATAGAGAATGTAGATGATATAATCGCAGATTTAGAACAAGGTCTTAGACTGCTATAAATAAAACAAAGGATGGGTTGAAAATATGGAGTTATTATATAAAGGTAAAACAAAGGATGTATATGATATAGAAGATGGTATGTGCTTACTAAAGTTTAAGGATGATGTTACAGGAGAAAATGGAGTGTTTGATCCTGGCGCGAATACAGTTGGTTTAACAATGGATGGTGCTGGACAGGCGGGTCTTAGGCTTACAACATATTTCTTCGAAAGATTAAATGAATTAGGGATACCTACACATTTTGTTGAATCTGATATTAGTAAGAGTACTATGAAGGTTAAAAAAGCGACACCATTTGGTAAAGGTATTGAAGTTATTTGTAGATACAGAGCAGTAGGAAGTTTTACAAGAAGATATGGAATGTATGCTGAAGAAGGCCAAAAATTAGATGCCTTTGTTGAGATAACATTAAAAGATGACGATAGAAATGACCCACCGATTGATGAGGAAGCCCTATCGATGTTAGGAATTTTAACAAAAGATGAGTATAAAGTACTTGTTGATTTAACAAAAAAAATATCAGGAATCATTAAAGATGAATTAGATAAAAAAGGTCTTGAGTTATATGATATAAAGTTAGAATTTGGTCGAGTAGGCGAAGACAAGCATATTGCTCTTATTGATGAAATATCCGGTGGAAACATGAGGGCTTACGATGGAAAGGTGAAAATTGATCCATTAGACTTGGTTGATATAATTTTATAAAATTACTTTAATGAAGGCTGTAGAAATAAAAATGATATTATAAATATTAATAAATTGTCGAAATAACAAAGATTTACACGACCAAAACTTGTAATAAACTCTTTCTATATGGCAGGAACTATGATATATTGTTAATGCTTGAAGAAAGGGGACGAAATTATGAAGAAGGATAAGCTGTTACAAATGGAAATAAACTATAAAAAGCTAATTAAATATAGAAAAAAACTAGATAAGATGTTGTCCAAGTCCAAGGATGTAATATTATCTGATGTAAATCTAGTTATTTATGATAGTAAAATTGATGAAATAACAATTAATTTAATTAATTTAAAAAAAGAATTTGAAAAGAGTTACAATGAAAAAATTGTTTTTTACAAATCAAGGGTATACGAAAGGATATAATAAATCTAACATTAATACATAATAGAATGGAGATTATTTATGCAAAAAATAAGAATAGGAATTGTGGGATATGGAAATCTTGGTAAAGGTGCAGAACTAGGAATCATGCAAAATAAAGATATGGAATTAGTTGCTGTATTCACTAGGAGAAATCCCGATTCTATTCAATTAAAGACAAATGATGCAAAAGTTTATAGTATTAATGAAATCACATTCATGACAAAAGAAATTGATGTAATGCTATTATGTGGTGGCAGCTTAACTGATATTCCAGTTCAAGGGCCTGAGATAGCGGCTTTGTTTAATACTGTAGATGGATTTGATACACATAAGAAAATACCAGATTATTATGCTACTATGGATGAAATAGCTAAGAAATCAAAAAAGGTTTCAATTATTGCAACAGGGTGGGATCCAGGAATGTTTTCTTTAAACAGACTAATTGCAAACTCTATACTTCCAGAAGGAGATACATATACATTTTGGGGAGAAGGAATAAGCCAGGGTCACTCAGATGCCTTAAGAAGAGTGGAAGGTGTGCAAGATGGATTGCAATATACCATTCCGATATCAGAAGCAGTTGATGAAGTTAGAAGTGGTAAACGTCCTAAATTAAGTGTTAAGGATAGACATAAAAGAATTTGCTATGTTGTTCTAAAGGACGGTTATAGTGAAAAAAAGATTGAACAAGAAATAATCAATATGCCTAATTACTTTGCTGAATACGATACAAAGGTTGAATTTATAAGCCAAGAAGAACTAAATGAAAACCACAAAGGCTTACCTCACGGAGGTTATGTAATTAGAAGTGGAGTTACAGGTATAAATAATGAGCATAATCAAATTATTGAATATAAAATCAAGCTTGATTCAAATCCAGAGTTTACGGCCAATATTTTATTAGCATATGTTAGAGCTGCATATCGCTTGAATAAAGAAGGACAAACAGGTGCAAAGACTTTATTTGATATAGCACCAGGATATCTATCAATACTATCACCAGAAGATTTAAGACGAAGTTTATTATAAAAAGAACAGCTTTTTCGATTAGTAAATGGAAAAGGCTGTTTTCTTATTTTAAATATCCAAATTATTGTATTTATCAAAATTATAGTTTTCAATAAATTCTGGCCCTCTTACTATATCACGTTCAACTCTTAAAATACCATCAGAATCAGTTTTTATTCCCCACTCTACCATCATTATTAATCCATTAATAATTTCTATTACAGTAATACCTTTTGCTCTAATACAACTGCCAGTATTAAAATAAGGTATTTCACCAGGCTTTGAGAATCTTGGTCTGTGGGTATGACCACATATTAAGATCTTCTTATATTTTTTTATCCAATCGAAATACTTTTTCTCTATTCGGTGTCTTTTAAATTGATTTTTAGCTGGACTTGAGGGGTTCTTAAACCCTATTACGTGCATGAATCTCCAAAAGAACCTTAATAACAAATAAGAAATCATCCATAATTGATCATTAACTAAATCTCCTTGATGGCCATGCACTACTAAAATTTCAGTATTATTGTTGTTAAATTTTAAAACTAAAGCTTCATGTGCGATTATATCTTTAAACAATTCACGTCGTTCTACATGGTAATCATCATAGTAATAATAATAATTTTTTTCCAGATAATCTTTATTCCGTAAAAAGATATTATGATTACCATATATTAAAATAAATCTATCTTTATCATGAAACCTTTTTAAAGAACTAAAGACATCTTCATGTGCTAGCCTTATGTGTTTGAAATTAGAATGCTCCATTAGTTCATCGCCATCTCCAGCTTCGACAAGATGAAATCCCGTTTCATAATAATAGTCTAAAGCATGTAAAAATATATTCTTGTTTTTTGTGAATTCATCAGCAATACTATCACTTCCTCTATGTGAATCGCTAAAAAACACATATCTTGAATCAGAATCTAAATATTTAATTTTTGCATTATTATAAGCATCTAGAAGCCTCTTGTTTGTGTGCATTTTATACCTCGTTTAATTTAATTTATATAGATGATATTATTATACATTAAAAAACAAGATTAATTCAAGTAAATAAAAAGTTTGAAAAATATAGCGTTTTTCTAGGGGTTTTTCCTAGTATTAGTTTTACTATAATCATAACATGTGGTATAATATTCTGCGTGATAATAAATCGCTATATGTAAGATATGAACTTAAGGGAGAAAGATATTATGGAAAGACTTATAGGTACTATTTCAAGAGGAATAAGAACCCCTATTATAAGCAAAGGTGACGATGTTGTTCAAATAGTTGTTGATAGTGTTCTAGCGGCAGCAGATAATGGGCAGTTTGCATTAAGGGATAGAGATGTTATAGGGATAACAGAAGCAGTCGTAGCTAGAGCGCAGGGTAATTATGCTAACTTTGAACAAATAGCAAAGGATATTAAGCTTAAATTTGGTGGGGAAGAAAAAAACACCCTAGGTGTTATTTTTCCTATTCTAAGTCGGAACCGTTTCTCAGTATGCCTTAAAGGAATTGCAAAAGGTGTTGATAAAATTGTGTTAATGTTAAGCTATCCGTCGGATGAAGTAGGTAATAATCTAATTGATTTAGATATGTTAGATGAAAAGAATGTAAATCCATGGACTGACATATTAACAGAATCGAAATATAGAGAATTATTTGGATATCCTGTTCATAGATTTACTGGAGTTGATTATATTGAATATTATAAAGGCATTATAGAGGCTGAAGGTTGTGAAGCTGAGATAATAATGGCAAATGATTGTCGTGCCATACTAGAATATACTAAAAATGTATTGTACTGTGATGTTCATACACGTAAGAGAACAGGTAGACTTCTAAAAGAAAATGGAGCTGAAAAACTATTTGGCTTAGATGAAATCATATCAGAGTCTGTTGATGGTAGTGGATTCAATAAAGATTATGGACTTCTTGGAAGCAATAAAGCAACAGATGATTCGGTGAAGTTATTTCCAAAGGATTGTCAAGAAGTTGTTGATAAAATCAACAAAGAATTATATAAAAGACTTGGTTTAAATATAGAGGTTATGATTTATGGAGATGGGGCTTTTAAAGATCCAGTAGGCGGTATTTGGGAGCTTGCAGACCCTGTAGTATCTCCAGCTTATACTAAAGGTTTAGTAGGACAACCTAATGAAATTAAATTAAAATACTTGGCAGACAATGACTTTGCAGATTTAAAAGGCGAAGAATTAAAAAGTGCCATATCAGAGTATATTAAAAATAAAGATGATGATTTAGTAGGCCAGAGAGTGTCTCAGGGAACTACACCACGTCAACTAACAGACTTGATTGGGTCATTATGTGACTTGACTTCAGGAAGTGGAGACAAAGGGACACCAGTTGTATTAATACAAGGTTATTTTGATAACTTTACAATAGGTAAATAAATATTTGAAAAAGATGTAGAAAATTTCTACATCTTTTTTATTTATCAGATTTTATATATTCTTCAAATTTGCTACTATAGATTATACTTTTATCTTTTAATATCCATAATGCTTCTACATCTTTCAGATTTTCAATAAAGTAAAAACCCTCTTCTAAATCCATATTAAAGATTGCTGTAGATAATGAATCAGCTAGTCCAGAATCTTTACATAGTATTGTTACTGCAGTAAAGTAATCAGAAGGCATAAGTGTTTTAGGATCAATTATATGGTGGTATTTGATACCACTAACAGTATAATACCTTTCATAATCGCCGCTTGATACTAAGGATAAATCATTAATAGATAATGTATGAAGTGTTGTATTGTTATCAGAGCCATTTGGATTTCTTATACCCACATTCCAAGTTTCTATATCATTTCCTTTACCACCTAATGCTCTTATATTACCACCAACACTCAAAAGGAAATTGGAATATCCTTCACTTTCGGCTATAAGTGCAACTTGCTCTGTAGCATATCCTTTTGCAATTGCGCCTACGTCAAGAGACATTTCTTTATCTTCAAGATAAACAGTTGATTGCTCTATATCTATAATAACTTTATTGATATCTGTATGTTCATTTGCGGATATTAAAACTTCAAGGGGTGGGAGTTTAGACTCCAATGGGTTGTTTATGCCATCATCTCTATAATCATGCCAGATCTCAAGTACTGGGCCTAATGCAATGTTAACAGTACCATTTGTCAAGCTGTATATTTCTTTAGAATAAACAAGTAAATCAATAATTGCTTTATCAACCTTCACAGGTGAAATACCTGCATTATCATTAATTGTCTTAATATTATTGATGCCATCATATTCATTATATTTATCATAGAGCTTATGATATTTTCCTAAATTATCATAAATTATTTGTGATAAAGCTTTAAAATCTTCCTTGGTATTAGCATATCCTGTAATTTCAGTAACTGTGTTAAATAGAGAAATAAAACTTGCATTAAACTTTTTCGGTTTAATATTACAAGCTGTTGTATTAATTGCAATTGACAAGATAAATACTATGAAGAACTTTTTTTTCATTAAATCATCTCCTAATAAAAATTAAGGGTGTTCTAATTGAACACCCTTAACATTAATAACTTTTCAGAAAATTTCAATTTATTTAGCTGCGCTTGCACCAGCTTTTGATATAGTTGTTAAGAAATCACCAATTGTAATTGTTACTGAACTTGCTAAGTCAGAAGCAACACCATCTACTAAAGTAATGCCAGTAACCTCACTAACAGTTTTACCTTTGATATAGTCACTAAAAGATTTGGATTGTTCAAACCACTCTTTACCAATTGGAGAAGCTTTCTTCATATTATAATCATTTCCAAGCTCTAATTTAGTTTTGAATCCGCCAACTAAATCAGAAGTAATTTCGCCAGCAGCATTAAATGTAACATTTGTTTGGGAAGCATCGATGATACTACTTGTAATCTTATTGTTTTTATCAAGAGTAATAGCGCTGTATGTTGTATAAGCTTGTGCAACCCCATCTTCTTCACCAGCATCTTTAGAACTAGAACCAAGTGTTGAGATTATACCTAATCCTACTTTGTCTTTAGCTGACGCACCCAGTTCTTCAGCATTTGCAGCTGCTTTAACAACAACATCAAGCATATCGCCTATAGCCATTGTTACTGAACTTTCTAAATCTTTTTCAGCAGGGTATCCATCGTCTAATTTGATGCCTTTTACTTCATCAATTGATTTTCCAATAACATAAGCCTCTAACGCATTTGCTTGCTCATACCACTCTTTACCAATAGGGGAAGCACCCTTCATATTATAAGCATCCTTTAATTCGTGTTTAGATACAAATTGCTTTGATAAATCTGTTAATATTGCTCCATCTGCAGTGAAATTGATTTTTGTTTGAACTACATCAATTACACAATCTTTAATGATTCCTTTAGAATCAATTAAAACTACTGCAGCAGTTGAATCTGCTTGAGCTAGGCCATCGTCCTCGCCAGCACTTTTTGAACCGTGGTCTGCTGATGTGATTACAGCAAAACCTGTTTTAGCATTTTTTTTAGCTCCACATCCTGTAAATAAAGACATTGTTAGTGCTAAAACAAATACTAAGGCTAAAGTTTTCTTTAAGTTATTCATATTATTATCCTCCTAATTACATTAAAATCTTAATTAAATTACTTTTAGATGATAACATATATACCCTACCAAGTCAATCTGTATTCTCTAATTGCGTTTGACAAAACTCGGAATAAATGGTATCTTTCTTATGGTGCTTAATGAAAAAAGTCGTTGGGCAAATATTAATATAAATTAATCAATTTTTATAATTTGGAGGGATTTAGTGGATATATTATTAAAAATCAGTATCGTTTTAGTTGTTGGATATATAGGAGGAAAGATAGCAAAATTATTTAACCTACCTAATGTATCAGGCTATTTAGTAGCAGGTTTATTCTTAGGACCATCTTTTTCTGACATCGTAACTGCTCAGGATGGTTCTTCTTTTACGATTATAAGTGAATTAGCTTTAGGAATTATAGCATTTACTATAGGTAATGAGTTTGTAATAAAAGATATGAAGAAACTAGGAAAATCAATTGTAGTTATAACGGTTGCAGAAGTAATAGGAGCAGTAGCAGTAGTGTTTATAGCAATGTATTTTATTTTTAGACAACCATTTGCTTTTAGTATAGTTATTGCTGCAATGTCTGCAGCTACAGCGCCAGCAGCAACATTATTAGTAATAAAGCAGTTTAAGGCGCATGGACCTCTAACAAAAACCATTTTACCAGTAGTGGCATTAGATGATGTACTTGGAATTATAGTCTTTGGAGTAGCAATGTCTCTTGCAAAGATAACAGCTGGTGGTGTAAAATTATCACTTTTTCATATGATATTAGATCCTTTTGTTGAAGTGGGAGGATCCTTGCTACTAGGTGTGCTATTAGGCATATTACTGGTATTAGTTTTAAAACGTGCAAAAGACCATGATGAAACTCAGATTGTTGCCCTTGCTGCTATAGGAATAGCTACAGGCTTATCTAAGTTTTTAGGTCTATCACCATTATTAACAAACATAGTAATGGGAACAACATTAGTTAATACAAAGAGAAATTCAAAGAGAGTCTTTGCGGCAGTAGATAAATTTGTTCCAGTTGTTTATGTATTGTTTTTCACTTTAGCGGGTGCGAGTTTAGACCTCAAGATATTATACTCGGTTGGTTTAATGGGTGTAACATATGTTATAGCTAGAGCTGCAGGTAAAATAATAGGATCATATATAGGAGCAAAATCTGTTAATGCTGATAAAGCAGTAACTAAATATCTAGGATTTGCATTATTGCCACAAGGTGGAATTTCTATAGGCTTATCTGTTATTGTTAAGCAGCAATTACCGCAGTATGCAGTAGCAGTTACAACAATAATAATGTTTAGTATCTTGATTTATGAAGTTTCAGGACCGATATTTGCTAAGATAGCTATATCTAAGGCTGGAGAAATTGACGGATACAATAAAAAAAAGAAAAAAGTTAAAGAAAAGATAATAATAGAAGCAAATTAAACTAAATTAAGTGAGGTGTATAAGGATGTATTTATTATATATAATATTAAACGAAACCGACTATTTGGAAGATATACTAGAGAAGTTTGTTGAATTAGGTGTTAAGGGTGCTACTATACTTGATAGCCAAGGAATGGGAAGGGCGATTTTAGATAGCGATATAAGATCTATACCTTTGTTCGGATATTTAAAAAGCGTTATGCAAGACTCCCATCCTTATAACAAAACAGTTATGACGGTTATTCATAATAAAGAACTCTTAGAAAATACAATTTCATCTGTAAGAGAACTTATGGAAGATGTAAGTGATACAGGAGCAGGATTTATGTTTACAGTTCCAATAGAAGGAATATATAAAATATAAGATATGATTAAAAGTGGCTATCGTTCTAGAACAGAAATGTTTTAGCGCGGTAGCCACTTTTCTACACGTCATTAATATCTAAAATAATTATTTTAGTGACATATGGCCGACCAAGTTTTGGTTCATAGATATCTATTATGGCGTAGCTAAAAGGTCCTTTAGTGTACTTAGGTGTAATAAGTGATAAATATCTATTTTGTGCTGTGCTAACTTCTCTTTTAGCAACAGCAATTGGTTCAAGAATAGAACCATATAAATAAAAAGTAGACCTATTAAATAAATCAATCTTTTCTTCCGTTAATGGAACGGGTTCAAATCTGCAAACATCTTGCATTGCTTTACTCCAAAGTTAATTATACGATTAATATATATTATGCTAGCCTAAGATATAGGTTAAAGAATTATTATATGTTTTGTAAATAAATATTAGAAAGTTAATTGACATCCTTTAATATTGATAGTATTATAATTATTAGTTAAAATAATTTAATTAATAATTTTTAACTAAATAAGGAGGCAAAATGATTAAAGATTCATTTGAACAATTATATTTGAAATTTAGGAGAAATTATTGTAAAAATCTTTTCTTATGCAATTCTAATAATGAAGAAGGATTAAGTGCAATAGAATCATATTGTTCGGAGGTAATATATTTATTAAAAAGCCCAACAATACAGGAATTTTCAAAATTTATAAATATATCGGGGCCGAATGCAACATATCGGATAAATAATTTAATAGAGAAAGGGTATGTTAAAAAGATTGTATCAAAAGAGGATAAAAGAGAATATCACCTAGAGGTTACAGAGAAATTTCTCGATAGCTATGGGGCAAATGATAATTATCAACAAAATATAATAAAAAAAATTAATGAGGATTTTACCAAGGATGAGATTATTTTACTAGATAAATTAATTCAAAAGATTGTAAGTTATGACTTATAGTTAACTTAGAAAAGAGGGAAAATGAAAATTAAAATTATAACAGATTCAACATCGGATATTAGTCAGAAAGATGCAAAAGACAAGGGAATTGTAGTGGTACCATTAAAAGTTCTATTTGGGCAAGAGGAATATAGAGACGGTATTGATATGGAAACAGACAGTTTTTATCAAAAACTTTGTAGTGAAGACGAAGTACCAACAACTTCACAACCATCACCTGCAGACTTCCTTAAAGTCTATGAAGAAGCAAAGGATGCAAATGAAAGTATTATAGTAATAACTATTTCAGAGAAACTAAGCGGAACTTACCAGAGTGCGGTAATAGCTAAAGACTTAGCAGAATATGACAGTATTTATGTAGTCGATAGTATGAATACGGTAACAGGCTTACGCATACTTGTAGATCATGCAATTAAAATGAGAGACGAAGGCAAAGAGATTGCCGAAATTGTAAATAAACTAGAAGAAATAAAACACAAGATAGTACTTTTTGGAATAGTGGATACTTTGGAATACCTTCATAAAGGAGGACGTTTATCAAGGTCATCGTCTATTATAGGTTCATTTTTGAACTTTAAACCAATTATAAATTTAAAGGATGGTCTTATTAATGCAGTAGGCAAAACAAGGGGATTTAACAAAGCAGTCTTTAAGGTATATGATTTGATTGAAGAATTAGGGGGCATTGATGATAACTATCCAGTTGTATTTGGATATACAGCGGAAAGCTCTAAAGCAATTATACTAAAAGAAAAGATTCAAGAGAAATATAATTTAAAAAATACAAGTATTTTTCCAGTAGGAGCAGTAGTTGGAACACATGCGGGACCGGGTGCAAGTGTTATTACCTATGTTAAAAAGTAATATAAAAAAGTTGACAACTTTATGTATACATGTATATAATAATCTTACTTTATAACTTTACAGTATTAAACGGTAAAGAATATTTGAAAAATGAGGAGAACAAAATGTCAAAAGGAAAATATAACGCTTATGAAACAGCTCAGGCTCAGTTTGATAAGGTAGCAGATACGATTGATTTAGACCAATCTGCACGGGAATTATTAAGACAACCAAGTAGAGAATACCATTTCACGATTCCGGTTAAAATGGATAATGGAAAAACAAAAGTATTTAAAGGTTTTAGAATCCAACATAATGATTCTAGAGGACCAGCTAAAGGAGGAATAAGATTTCATCCTGAAGAAACGGCAGATACTATAAGAGCATTATCTATGTGGATGACATGGAAATGTGCAGTAGTAGATATACCACTTGGTGGCGGTAAAGGTGGAATTATATGTGATCCTAGGACAATGTCACAGGGAGAACAAGAAAGACTGTGCCGTGGTTATATAAGACAAATGGCTAAAAATATGGGACCAGTAATCGATGTACCAGCTCCAGATGTTATGAGTAATGGTCAACATATGTTATGGATGTTAGATGAATATGAAACTATTCATGGTGGAAGTTACCCTGGTGCAATAACAGGAAAGCCAGTAGGAATGGGTGGATCATTAGGAAGACGAGAAGCAACAGGCTATGGTGTAATTTATACTTTAAGAGAAGCACTTAAGAAATTAAACATAGATATAGCAACAACTTCAGCTTCAATACAGGGTTTTGGAAATGTTGCTGAATATGCAGCTAGATTATATTCTACTATGGGTGGAAAGATTGTTGCTATTTCATGTTGGGATAATACAGACAAAAAAGCTTATACATTTAGGAAAATTGAAGGTCTAGATATTGATGCATTAGCTTTAATTAAGGACCAATATGGAACGATTGATAAAGATAAAGCTATGGCAATGGGTTGTGAATTACTAGAAGGTAATGAATGGTTAACTCAAGATGTTGATATTATTTTACCATGTGCATTAGAGAATCAATTAACTTCTGAAACTATTAATGAACTTAGTGATACTGTTAAAGTTATATGTGAAGGCGCTAACGGTCCTACCACCCCAGATGCAGATTTAGTTATAAAAGCTAAGAACATCTATTTAGTACCTGATTTCTTATGTAATGCTGGTGGAGTAACATGTAGCTACTTTGAGCAAGTTCAATGCAATATGAATTATTTTTGGCCAAAAGAAGAAGTTTTAGAGAAACTTGATTTTAAGATGACATCAGCTTTTGAAGCAGTTCATAATCTAGCACAAGAAAAAGGACTTTACATGAGAGATGCTGCATATGTTATTGCTATAAATAGAGTAGTAGAAGCAGTGAAACTTAGAGGATGGATATAATAAATAGGAAGTACTAAAAATAAAAGAATAATAATAGTCAATAAAGAGAACGCTCTAAAATCTAATAAGATTATAGGGCGTTTTTGATTTTAAAGACTAAAGAAACTATAAATGTGATAATATCACAGATGTATAAATAAAAAAGTGTTATAGTATGGTTAACAAAGAAACATATAAATGATTCTAATAGATGGAGGAATAAATTATGGAAACAATTAAAATAACAAATAATAATTTCGAAGAAGAAGTATTAAATTCAAAGGAGCCGGTTTTATTAGATTTCTGGGCTGCTTGGTGTGGTCCTTGTAAGATGGTAGCGCCTATTTTAGACGAAGTAGCAAAAGAAGTTTCAGGTAAGGCCAAGATTGGTAAAATTAACATTGATGAGGAATCACAATTAGCAAGTCAATTTAGAGTTATGAGTATACCTACATTTATGGTGATAAAAGATGGAAAAGTTGCAGCAACCTCCGTAGGGATGAAGGGAAAAAACGAACTCTTGAAAATGTTAGAAATTTAGTGTAAAATAAGAGTATCGGTTATTAAACTTTTCAAAGTAAAAAGGAGAAAAATAATGAGTGAGAGCAAATTTTATTTATGTAAACATTGTAAGAATATAGTAAGTATGTTACAGGATTCTGGTGTAAACATTGTGTGTTGTGGTGATGATATGACATTATTAAAAGCAAACACAGAAGATGCTTCTAATGAAAAGCATGTGCCAGTAGTTTCTGTAGTAAGCAACACAGTTAAAGTTGATGTTGGCAGTGTATTACATCCGATGGAAGACAAACATTTTATACAATGGATTTATCTAGAGACAAAAGATGGTGGTCAGATCAAATATTTGAAACCAGGCGAAGCTCCAAAAGCTACTTTTGCACTAAATAATGATGATGAAGTAGTAGCTGTTTATGAATATTGTAATTTACATGGACTTTGGAAAACAGTAATATAAATTTTTATTAAAACTAAAGAAGCTGTCTAAAGCAGGTTGAAAATGCTTGTTTTAGGCAGCTTTATATCTTGTTTAAAATTTATTTACAGAGGGAGTGATTCTTTTATAATGACAAAAGACCAGTTTTTATCTGATACTTTAAGGTTCTGGGAAGATCTTGATAACAATCAAAAAATACATTTAAACAACTCAATAGAAAAGCACTATTTTGAAAAAGGTGAGTCTATGAAAGGTAGTTCGGACCATTGTTCAGGAATATTCTTAATAGAATCGGGTCAAGTACGTGCATACATAATATCTGAAAATGGAAAAGAAATAACATTGTTTAGAATGTTTGAAAGGGATGTGTGTATTTTTACTGCATCATGTATAATGAAGAACATTACCTTTGAAGTATATGTAGAGGTCGAGAAACCAACAGAGGCCTATTTGATTCCAACACAGGTGTATAAGAATTTAGCATCGGAGTCCCTTCCAGTCCAGGCATTTATGAATGATTTAATGGCGTCTAATTTTAGTGATGTAATGTGGATAATGGAACAAGCATTATTTACAAGCTTCGATAAAAGATTGGCAATGTTTTTATTAGAACAAATCAACATTGAAGGATCAACAGACATAAGTATCACCCACGAAAAGATTGCAAATAATATGGGAACTGCGAGAGAAGTAGTCTCTAGAATGCTGAAATATTTTCAAAATGAAGGACTAGTGGCTCTAGCAAGAGGCGGAATACAAATACTAGATGAAAAAAGATTGCAAAACATAACATTTTAAATAAAATAAATCAATAAAAAGCTACCCTATGCAAAACAATGAATTGCATATGGGTAGTTTTTATTAATTATTAAAAAACAATTCATATAGACCTAGCAATATGATCATGCATGAAGTTACAATTTCAATAACTTTGGATAATTTACTAAAAGAAAAGATACCTCCAATAGCAAAACCTATTTTAATAAAAAGAAAACTAAAAAGAAATGAGAAAAAAGAGGTTAGAACTATATTTAATCCTGCAATGCTTGCACCTATTCCAAGTCCTATATTATTTAAACTCAAAAGTATGCCAAGAGATATAGCCTCTTTGAAATCAATTGTCTTGGAATTGTTTGTATCTAAGAGTTCGGGGTTATCAATTAAATTAAAATATTTAAAAGTTTTTTGTTTTGATATATTATTATTATTTGTTTTTATAATTGATGTAATAAGCATATATAAGCCAAATGATATTAATGTTAATCCACCAATAATATTTGAATATTTAGGCGATACTAGATCTGAAATTAAGTTTCCTAATAACATTGCAAGAATAGTACCAAGGCATGATATAGATGCAACGATTAAATTCATAAAATTATTTATCTTTATTTTTTTAATTCCATAATTAAGACCAATAATAAAATTATCCCCACTTGATGATAAAGCAAATGATAATATTGAAAAAAGACCCATAAAAAGTCCCCTTATCTTGTTTAATATATAATATGAAAGAAGATAATAACTGGTTCTTAAGAATAAAAAACTTATTTGCATTTTAAAAAAATTAAATGTATATAATTGTGAAAATAAACAAATATTATCTATGTGGCATTAATTATATTGGAGGTGAATTGTTTGCTTGATGATTTATATAATGCAAAAGATTTATTTACTTTAAAAACTGATAAGAATATAAACCATATTAGTGACAATAATTCCATGGAATATAAAATAAAAGATGAATTTAAAAAATCAGAAATGAAAAGTAAAATTGATGCACTATATGCTATTGAAGAAATTGAAGAAAACCAAGGATTTTTTTAATTATGAAAGGAGATAAATTATGCCGGATTTAGTTAATATTATTGTATGGTTAATATTGGGCGGTATTTCAGGTTGGATTGCTAGCTTAATAACTAGTAAAGATTCTGAGATGGGAATTGGATCGAATATACTAGTAGGTATCTTGGGTGCTGTTCTAGGAGGTTGGCTAACAGGCATATTTGGCTGGGGGCCAGCTACGGGATTAAATATTTGGAGTTTCTTTGTCTCCATAGGTGGTTCAGTAATCTTATTAGCTATATTGAGTATGATAAAAGGTAAATCAGAATAAAGAATTGTAATCATAAAAAGGTGATCTTTAGATTGCCTTTTTTATTTAGCTTGAATTAAAGTCTTAAATTAACAATACAATTAAATATAATAGATATTATCTAGAAAGGGTTAATGTTGAATAATAAATGAAGTTATTGTATGATTATATAAACAAGAAATTTATTTATGGAGGAGAAAAAATGTCCTGCAATTGTAACCATGATCAATCAGATAATTGTATAAAGAGAGTTCCAATCTTCAGCCATTTAACAGAAGAGGAAATGATAGAAGTATCATTGATTACAACTGAAAAAACATACCAAAAAGGGGAATATATTTATTCCCAAGAAGATATTATTAATAAAATATTTGTTATACATAGTGGGAAGATTAGGATATACAGGTTAAGCCACACTGGTAAAGAACAAGTTATTAGAATATTAGAGCATGGTGATTTTATGGGTGAATTATCTTTGTTTAGTCCACAGCCTGCTACAGATTATGCGGTTGTTACTGAAGATGCAACAATGTGTGTTATAGATGGTGAAAAACTTAAAAAGCTTATGTTAAACTATACAGCCATTTCTTTTAAAATACTAGAAGAAATTAGCCATAGACTTGAAAAGGCAGAAAATTTAATTGAAGATATTAATCTTCACTCTGTTGAACAAAGAATAGCAGATGCCTTGCTAGATATGGTAAACGAAAAGGGTATAGTCAATCTTAATATGAGTAAAGGAGATTTGGCATCACAACTGGGTATGACTCAGGAGACCTTAAGTAGAAAACTATCTCTATTTCAGGAGGAAAAATTAATAAAATTAGAAGGTCAAAGAATAATAAGAATAATGAACAAAGAAGGCTTAGATTATTATAGTTGATCTTAATAGATAATACCCTGTAATAGTTCGACTTTATTCTTTTAGGACAATCAGATAGATAATATAATATAAGGGAATTTTAGATGTAATACCTGCATTTCAACCTGCATACAATGTAACAACAATGTAAATAAGGGGGAATGCGTTTTTGAATAATGAAAAATCTAAAACGCAAACGCTATGAAAGGGTATATAGAAGAAAGAGCGGTAGAAATTGCTAATTACATTATCGAAAATAATGCTACAGTAAGGCAAACAGCAAAACAATTTGGTATATCCAAATCAACAGTACATAAAGACGTTACAGAACGTTTGTCTCAGATCAACCCTTCTCTTGCTGAAAAAACTCGTGTGGTATTAGATCGAAATAAATCAGAGAGGCATATAAGAGGAGGTCTGGCAACAAAGGAAAAATATTTAAAACAATTAAAATATACAAAACAATATTAAAAAGCAGGAGGATTCATATTAAATATATGGGTCCTTTTGTTTGGATAAGAATTCATTTCAAATATTGAGGATAAAATGGTATAATAAGTATGTGTCTGATTAGCTTTGGTTAAAATATTAACGAGATGGGAGAATATATTGCTACTTTATAGTATTATTAAGCTAATAAGTCGCTACTAGGATGATTAAACAATAATACCATGTTATAATGTTCACATTAAATATGGTAGGTGTAAAGAATATAATTATATTTTAAAATATAAAGAAAGAAGGATTAGGTTTATGAGTAATGCAACATTTTTAGGTGGATTTAAAGTGCTAGATGGCAAGAAACTAACTAAAAACAAACCTATAACATCATTAAAACCATTAGGGGAGTTAGTGTTTCCCTTATCTCAATATAATGGTGGAGTAGCAAATGCGCTCGTAAGCAAGGGAGATGCTGTTCTTGTTGGTCAAATTATAGGTGAGTCATCTGATGATTATAAAACTAATATTATAAGTTCTGTATCTGGCAAGGTGAAGGCAATAGAAACAAGATTATCACCAACAGGGGGAAAAATTGAATCAATTGTTATAGAAAATGATGATAAATACGAAACAATTGAGAACTATGGTATTAAAGAGGATTATAAGGGATTAACAAAGGAAAGAATTATAGAGAAAATAAGAAATGCAGGGATAATAGGATTAGGTGGAGCGGGATTTCCTAGCCATATAAAATTACAATATGAAAAAGCAAATGAAATTAAATATATTATTATTAATGCCCTAGAATCTGATATGTTTGTTACATCAGATAGTAGCTCGACTGAAAGTTATTCAGATAAGGTAATAGAAGGGGCTAAAATTTTATTGCATTTATTTGAAAATGCTAAAGTGATTATAGCAATAGGTACCAATATGCCAAATGCAATAAAATTAATAGAAGAAAAATTAATAGAAGAAGATAGAGTAGAAATTAAAACATTAAGGCCTAATTATCCAATTGGTGAAGAGCGCCAAATGATATATGCAGTAACTAAAAGAAAGTTACCTTTAAGCACGTTGCCAATAAAAGCAGGCTATATTGTAAACAATGTATCAACGATTATAGCTATATTTGATGCTGTAGCATTAGGAATACCACTTATAGAGCGTGTTGTTACTGTTACAGGTGATGCGATAAAAGAGCCGGCTAATTTTAGGGTTAGAATTGGTACAAGCCATGCTGAGATAATAGAGGCAGCAGGTGGGTTTGTTACAGAACCTAAAAAGGTCATATCTGGAGGGCTTATGTCAGGAAAAGCGTTGTACTCACTAGAGCTTCCTGTTACAGGGTTGACAAATGCTATTGTTGCCTTTGTTAGTGATGAAGACTCATATTCAGCAATGCCATGTATACGTTGTGGTAAATGCATTGAGGTTTGTCCAAGTAAAATTATGCCCGTAGAACTTGCAATGTTAGCAGAAAGAGAAGATAGCAAAGCATTTATAAAACTAAATGGATTGGAATGCATTGAATGTGGATATTGTACATTTATTTGTCCATCAAAAAGAAAATTATTACAGTCTATAAAATATGGCAAAGTTATATGTAAGAACAAGAATAAGAAATAGAAAGAGGTGTAAGATTTGAGCGATATGTATAATGTTTCATATGCTCCACATATAACAAGTAATTATTCAACGCGTAATATTATGCAGGATGTTGCTATTGCATTAATACCCGCGAGTTTATTTGGTATATATAATTTTGGTCTTAGAGCATTAATGATATTGATGATATCTGTTTTAACATGTGTAATGACAGAATATTTATTTTTAAAATTTTCTAAAAAACCAATAACAAAAAGTGATTATAGTGAAGTTGTAACGGGTATGCTGATTGCACTTAATTTATCAGCTAATTCACCATTATGGTTACCAGTAATTGGCGGTGTTTTTGCTATATGGGTAGTTAAAATGTTATATGGTGGAATTGGTCAAAACTTTATGAATCCAGCAATGGCTGCTCGTTGTTTTTTATTAATTAGCTTTCCGACAAGAATGGCAAACTATGCTATAGAATCAATAGGTGCAAATACTAATTTAATAAATAAGATGTATTATGGAGCCATATCAGTAGATTCAATTTCAGGCGCTACTCCTTTAGCTGGTTTAAAAGCGGGAGAAAGTATAAAGCTATTTGATATGTTTATCGGAAATATTAATGGAACGATTGGTGAGACGAGTGCTTTAGCAATTTTGATTGGAGCGTCGTATTTAATATATAGAAAAATTATTACTTTAAGAATTCCATTATCCTATTTAGTTTCATTTGCAGTGTTTATTGCGGTTTTTGGTAGTAAAGGAATGGATCTTAATTTTATATTTGCCCATATTCTTGGTGGAGGTTTACTGTTAGCTGCATTCTTTATGGCAACGGATTATTCAACCTCTCCGATTACACCAAATGGGAAAGTTATATATGGAATTCTTCTAGGAATTCTATCAGGAGTGTTTAGAGTATATGGTGCATCCCCAGAAGGGACATCCTATGTAATTATTATAGGAAATATGTTAGTACCATTTATTGAGAAGATATCTCTTCCCAAGCCTTTTGGAAAGGAGAAGATAAAAGATGTCGAATAAATATTTTAAATTAATGAAAGATGCTTTAATATTATTTGTAATCACATTAATATCAGGATTGTCGCTTGGTTTTGTAAATGAATTAACTAAGGTACCTATAGCTGCAAGAGAAATGGAGACTAAGTTAAAAGCCTATCAAATTGTATATAATAGTGCAGATCATATTAAAGCTGATGAAGAACTTATATTAAAAGTTGAGGAACAAGGCCTAGATAAGATAGATAAAGCTTATACAGGGATTTATATTAATGAGGTTAATCAGGCATACGATAATAATAATAATATGATAGGATATATTGTTATCACTACAACAAATAATGGATACGGAGGCCCGATTACACTAGCCCTGGGCTATACTGTTGATGGTGTAATGATGGGTGTAGAGATATTATCTATGAATGAAACGGCTGATTTAGGAAGCAAAGTAAATGATCCGGAATTTAAGAATCAGTTTATAGATAGAGAGCAACAAGAATTTAGGCTCATTAAAGGTGAAGTAAATGCAGATGATGAGATTGCTGCAGTTAGTGGTGCAACTATGTCATCAGATGCTGTGGTTGATGCAATTAATGGTTCACTAGCCTTTATCAATGAGTATGGGGCAATATCTGGAGGTGATAAATAATGAAGAATGCTTATTTAGAACGATTAAAAAATGGTATTATAACAGAAAACCCTACATTTGTTTTAATGCTTGGAATGTGCCCTACGATGGCAGTGACAAGATCAGCTTATAATGGACTTGGAATGGGGCTTACCTCTGCCGCTGTACTTATAATGTCGAATTTAATAATTTCAGCGCTAAGAAAAGTTATACCGGATAAAGTTAGAATCCCTTCATATATAGTTGTTGTTGCAACACTTGTTACAATAATTCAATTTCTATTAAAAGCTTATCTCCCTTATTTAGATGAGCAACTAGGGATATATATTCCTTTAATAGTTGTAAACTGTATCATACTTGGTAGGGCTGAAGCGTATGCTGCTAAGAACCCCATAGGATTATCAACATTTGATGGTATAGGTATGGGATTAGGATTTGCTATTGGCCTAACGGCTATAGGTGCAGTTCGTGAATTACTTGGAAATGGAACCATATTTGATTTTAAAATAATGCCTTCTTTTTACGAACCAATTAAAATATTTGTATTAGCTCCTGGTGCATTTTTTGTACTGGCTTTACTTACAGTTTTCCAAAAGAAATTAGGAAATAAGCGTGTTATAAAAGGTAAGAATAGTGCAACAACTGGTGGATGTGCATGTTGTGAAAATGCAGATGTTTGTGCTGTAAACAAATCAGATAACAAGTCATAGGAGGGAGTAAAATGAAAGAGTTATTAATAATTACAATAGGCGCAGCACTAGTAAATAATGTGGTACTTAATCAATTTCTTGGATTATGCCCTTTTCTAGGAGTATCAAAAAAATCTGAAACTGCTGCAGGAATGAGTGGAGCCGTTATCTTTGTTATGACTATAGCTTCAGCATTTACAAGTATTATTTATAAATATATTTTGGTTAAAACGAGTTTAGAATATATGCAAACAATTGTTTTCATCCTTGTAATAGCAGCTTTAGTGCAAGTGGTGGAGTTGTTCTTGAAAAAGTTTAGTCCAAGTTTATACGAGTCGCTTGGTGTATATTTACCTTTGATAACTACTAACTGTGCCGTTTTGGGTGTTGCTTTAATTAATGCTCAAAAAGATTATGGTATCTTAACAAGTATTGTTAGTGGATTAGCAACAGCAATAGGATTCACATTAGCCATTCTTATTATGGCAGGTATTAGAGAGAGAATAGAATTTAATGATATTCCTGAGTCTGTGCAAGGTTCACCTATAGTGCTTATCACAGCAGGTTTAATGGCGATAGCATTTGCTGGATTTGCTGGATTGGTATAAGGAGGATAGAAATGAATAATTATTTATTGAGTATAACATTCCTTGCAATAAATTGGAGTAATGTCATAATAGCTACTTTGGTAGTTGCAGCTATAGGACTTATAATAGGTATAATGCTCGGAATAGCTGCTTTAAAACTAGATTTTGCTGTTGATACAAGAGAATTGGAAGTTAGGGAACTATTACCGGGGGTAAACTGTGGTGCTTGTGGATATGCTGGATGTGATGCATTGGCAAAAGCGATAGCACAGGAGGAGGCACCATCTGATGCATGTCCTGTGGCTAATAGCGCTACACATAAATTAATAGCAGATCTTATGGGCCAGGTTGTTGAAGAAAGAGAACCGCAATTAGCATATGTTAATTGCGCAGGGACTTGTGAAAAGGCAAAAGATAAATACGAATACCATGGATTATTAGATTGCAAGGCGGCAATGCTAGTACCAGGTGAGGGTCATAAATCATGTAGCTTTGGTTGTTTAGGATTTGGCTCATGTGTTAATGTATGCGCATTTGACGCAATTCATATTATAGATGGAATAGCTTTAGTGGATGAAGAGAAATGCACAGCATGTGGAATGTGTGTAGCTGAATGTCCAAAGGATTTAATAGAGTTGGTTCCAAAAAGATCAGAATACTTTGTAACCTGTATATCTACAGCTAAAGGTAAAGATGTAAGAACGGTTTGTTCAGCCGGTTGTATTGGATGTAGACTATGTGTAAAAGCGTGTGAATATGACGCTATAGATTTTAATAATAATTTAGCAAAAATTGATTACGATAAATGTGTCAATTGCGGAGAATGTGCTAAGGTTTGTCCGGTTAAAGTTATCAAAATTGTAACTGCATAAAAAAAGGGAGCTGATTTGGCTCCCTTTTCAATTTATAAATTATTATAGGATTTAATATATTCGCTTGGTGTCATACCAGTACGTTTTTTAAAAATTCTACTAAAGTAATTAGGATCTTTATAACCAACTAAATAACAAACTTCTTTTATTGTAAATCCTTTATTTATAAATAATTCTTTAGCTTTTCTAACTCTTAGCATTGAAAGCCAGTCAACAAAATTGTAGCCTGTTGATTTTTTGATTAGTTTACTAAAATATTGTGGACTAATATTAACATGTTTAGCAATATCATCAAGTGTAATATCATTTTTATAATTAATTTCAAGATATTCTTTTGCAGACTTAACAAATTTATTTTCAAAATTAATTGAGGTGGTTTGTCTTGAGATGTTTACTATTAATGAAAAATGTTTAAAAACCCATTCGTTAAAATTATCATCATTTAATTTAGATAATTCATTAAGAAGACAATTGTAATTGAGGATATTATAATATATATTTAAACTGTTTTGAGATGAAATATGAGCAACTGTAAGTATTTCTAATGTTTTATTATGTCTAGATTCAATGTCATATCCCTGCACCATGTTTAATAAAATGCTTAGGTAATCAAAAGCCTTTGAATCTTTGTTGGTAATTGCATATTGCATTTTATTTAATGCATCAATATAATCAAAAATGCTATTATCATTATCAATATATTTAAAATGCTGTATTTCATTTTCAGAGCATTTATATAATGCGTATATAGCTTGGGTATATGAATTAAGTGCTTCATGAATCCTGAAAACATTACCAAAACCAATTTTTATACTAGAATGAGTATAATTTATAAGGTTATTCAATAAGGTTTTAACACTTGTTATATATATGGATTCATTTGTAAAATCATCAAAAGAGTTCTCTGTAATACTAACCAGAACATCTATTCTTGATAAATCTGGCGTCATATAAACATATGTTTTGTCGGGAATGGATTTACAAATAATTTCTTGAAGTTTTAGATTGTCAAGAATAATCTCATTTTCGGCTATAATATTAATAGTAATAAAATAAGCATAATTATTAAAACCTAATAATTGTTTGAATTCTGATATTTCATTTTCAGATAAATTTCTTAAAGTTAAAGTATTAACAAAAGTTCTTTCTATTAGTTTAATTGTGTTTTCACTTGTTAATACTTTATTTGTAACTAATGATGTCGTTTCCATGTTGTCGATAAAGTTGTGCATTATGTTCTCCTCGTTAGCTAAATGAATGTTTTAATTCATATAAATGTAATAAACTTATTAACTTTGAAACAATTCTGCCATAGTATTGCCAGTTCTATGAAATAGAATTAAGATAAGTAAAACTATCCTATAAGAAAAATATACTAAAAGACTAGGTACAATGTCAAGGGGGGAAGCCATGATTAAGAATAAAAACAATAAAAAAATAACAAAAAGCTTCCTTTTACTTCTCGTATTTTCTATAAGCTTTATAAATTCGAATAATATTAAAAGCGAAAAGCAGGCCAATATTAATTTGTTATCAGGATTACAGATTGAATCTAAAGAACAAAATGAAATAGAGTCAAATAGTATTGACCTTAGTTATAAAGAGGCACAACTATACTTTAATGATATAAAAATAAAGCAAAAAAGAGAAGTTATTGTGGCTATAATTGATACCGGTGTAGACTATAATCACCCAGATTTAAAAGATAAGATATGGATTAATGAAGGGGAAATACCAGGTGATGGAATAGATAATGATGGTAATGGTTATGTGGATGATGTATATGGGTGGAATTTTTACAATAGTGACAATGTTGTATGCCAATATTTATATGATTATAATCTTAAAACAAATATAGCATATCCATATGATAATGATGACCATGGTACCCATGTAGCAGGAATTATTGCAGCGAATCAGAATTTAGAAAAAGGTTATGAGGGTATTGCATCAAATATAGATATAAAACTGATGATTTTAAAAATAAATGGTGGAGAAAAAGGCATTGGGAATTTAAGCAGTGCTATTAATGCTATAAAATATGCAACAATGATGGGTGCAGATATTTGCAATATGAGTTGGGGAACAGATGTATATAACAAAGAATTAGAAAAGGTTATAAGAGAATCAGATATGCTGTTTATAGCAGCAGCAGGGAATACAGGTACAAATAATAATGATAAGCCAGTATATCCAGCAAGTTTTGAACTTGATAATTTGATTTCAGTAACATTTGTAGATGATAATGGCAAATTAACTCCTTGGTCAAATTATGGAATGAATAAAGTTGATATAGCTGTTCCAGGTATAGATGTAGTTAGCACAACTGTTGGTTCATCAGCTAAAATGAGTGGAACATCTATGGCAGCACCACAAATAACTGGTATTGCTGCTATGCTTTATGCTTATAATGACGGGTTAAACTCTGTTAATATCAAAGATATCATATTGAAGAACTATATAAGGCTAGATTCATTAAATAATCTTATAAATTATCCTGGTATTCCAGATGCAAATAAAATAGTAAGAAGTATTACTGATATTGTAAAGGATAAAAAAGCTCCTACTTTAAAAGTAAACACTAGAATTATCCAATCAAAGTTTATTGTAAATCTCAAATCGGAAGATAAAGATGGATCAGGAGTAAGGGTTATAAAATGGCTTAAAGGAGAGAAGAAGATTACTGAGTTTAAGCGTGGCGTGGCAGGAAATTATGTAACAGAGAATAAAATTGAAGCTGCTAAGCCTGGTAAATACACCTTTTATATTAGTGACTATGCAGGAAATGAACGAATAGTTGTGCATACTGTAGAAGATGATAAGCAGGCTCCGTCAATACAAACCAATTATATTATAGAAGGTAAAGAAGAGAAATATATTTTATTAAGGGCAAGCGATGAAATGAGTGGAGTCAAAAGAGTAAAATATATGAAAGGTAAAAAAACAGTAAAAGATTTTCTGCCTACTGGATCTGGTGAAGAGATAGCTTTAGATAAGGGAAAAGCAAAAATAAAAATTAAATCAGAAGGAGTATACACTGTTTATGCGATTGATCATAGAGGGAATGCATCTGTAGACTATGTTAATGTAAAAACAATTAAGGCTAGTGAGATAAAGTTGTCAAATAATAGAATTAAAATAGTTAAAAAGCAAAGCTTTCAATTAAGAACATTTTTGAAACCATTAGATACAACAGACAAAGCGGTATTTAAATCAAGTAATGAGTCTATTGTTATGGTTAATAAAAAAGGAATTATACTTGCAAAGAAAGAAGGCAAAGCAATTGTAACAGCATATACGTCTAATGGTGTAAGAACAATTTGTGAGGTAACTGTAGTGAAAAACAAGAGTTAATTATTTTATAATTATAAATAACTCTTGTTTTTTAGTTAAAATAATACAGATATAGTGTGAATAGATAAAAAAAGGTATAAATTAAAATATAAATATTGACGATGAAATCATTATATGGTATATTTAATAAGCGAAGAAAGAGGGCTTTTTTTTTGTGCCAAAAATAAGTCCATAAAATGCTGAGTAAAATAAGTAATATAGCGTTTACGCTACAGAGAAAAACGGAGGTGGAAGTTGTGCGCGTAAAAATAACATTAGCATGCAATGATTGCAAACAACGTAATTACGACATGAACAAAAACAAACAACTGCATCCTGACAGAATGGAGACAAAGAAATTTTGTAGATTCTGTAGGACACATACAATGCATAAGGAAACAAAGTAAATTATACTGAAAGGAAAGTGAAAATGGGAGAGACAACAAAAACAGCAAATAAAGTTCAGAAAAAAGTTAAAAGAAATTGGTTTAAAGGCTTAAAAACTGAATTTAAAAAAATTGTTTGGATAGACAAAGAGACATTAACAAAACAATCAGTAGCTGCCATAATCGTAACTGTTCTATTAGGTATAATCATCGCTTTAGTGGATGCTATTATTAAATTTGGAATAGACCTTATAATAAGATAGGATAGGATATGGGTGATAAAATGTCAGAAACAAATTGGTACGTGGTACACACTTACTCTGGGTATGAGAATAAAGTTAAAGCTAATATTGAAAAAACAATTGAAAATAGAAAGCTAGAAGACCAAATACTAGAAGTATCAGTTCCGATTGAAGAGGTTATCGAAATCAAGAACGGCGTAGAAAAGCGTGTTCAGAAAAAGAAATTTCCTGGATATGTTTTGCTTCACATGGTTATGAATGATGATGTATGGTATGTAGTTCGTAACACAAGAGGTGTGACAGGGTTTGTAGGACCTGATTCAAAGCAACCAGTTCCCCTTACTGAAGATGAAATGAAAGGTATGGGAGTTATTGAAGAAGAGGTTGTAGTTGATTTCAAGGTAGGAGATACAGTTGTAGTAATTTCTGGTGCTTGGACTAACACTTATGGAGACATAAAGTATATTAATTACCAAAAGCAAAGTGTAACAATAAGTGTTGATATGTTTGGACGAGGAACACCGGTTGAGTTTAACTTTAAAGAGGTAAAGGTTCATAGATAATTCATCTACAAATGCATTGTTTTAGTAAGAGCTAAGAACTAGCTAGAGAGTGGGAGGGAAAACCCCGCAAACACCACATTATTAGGAGGTATGCTATAATGGCAAAGAAAGTAACAGGTTATATAAAATTACAAATTCCAGCAGGAAAGGCAACACCTGCACCACCAGTAGGTCCTGCATTAGGACAACATGGTGTAAACATTGTACAATTCACAAAAGAATTTAACGCAAGAACAGCAGATCAAGACGGAATGATTATTCCGGTAGTTATCACTGTATATGCAGATAGAAGTTTTAGTTTTATTACAAAAACTCCTCCAGCATCAGTATTACTTAAAAAAGCATGTAAGATCCAATCTGGATCAGCAACACCAAATAAAACAAAAGTAGCAACAGTTTCTACAGAAGAAGTACGTAAAATTGCTGAAATAAAAATGCCTGACTTAAATGCAGCAGACATTGATGCAGCAATTAGTATGGTTGCAGGCACAGCAAGAAGTATGGGAATCGTTGTTAAAAACTAAATATAAAGCATAATAGAAAAACATTGTGTAATAATATCAAGTAACGTGGGAGGAGTTTTCTTCCGATAAGACCACTAGGAGGTTTATATTATGAAAAGAGGAAAGAAGTATATCGAAAGTTCAAAGCTTTTCGATAAAGAAGTTCACTATGATCCAGATGAGGCTATAAAACTAGTAAAGCAAACAGCTGTTGCTAAATTTGACGAGACAATTGAAGCACATTTAAGACTTGGTGTTGATGGACGTCACGCAGAACAACAAGTACGTGGAGCAGTTGTATTACCTCATGGAACAGGAAGAACTATAAAGGTTTTAGTGTTTGCAAAAGGAGACAAGCTTGAAGAAGCATTAGCAGCAGGAGCTGATCATGTTGGTGGAGATGAATTAATACCAAAAATCCAGAATGATGGATGGTTAGACTTTGATGTTGTAGTAGCAACTCCGGATATGATGGGTGTTGTTGGTCGTCTAGGAAAGGTTCTTGGACCGAAAGGTTTAATGCCAAATCCAAAAGCAGGTACAGTAACTATGGATGTTACTAAAGCTATTGCAGATATTAAAGCAGGAAAGATTGAATATAGATTAGATAAAACAAATATCATCCATGTTCCAGTTGGTAAAGCTTCATTTGATGAAGAAAAGTTATCTGAAAACTTTAAAACTTTAATGGACGCAGTTGTTAAAGCTAAACCTGCTTCATCTAAAGGCCAATACCTAAAAAGTGTAATACTTACTTCGACAATGGGACCTGGAATTAAAATAAATACAACAAAATTCATATAATAAATATTTGAGATTGACAAGTGTAATAATGCATGGTACAATTTCAAATGTTATAACTGCCTAAGACAGTAGGTGCCATTGTGGCATAAGAATATCACCTACCGAGGAAAAATTGGTTGAAACAACAATTAATTACAAGATTGTTTAGCCTCTTCCTGTTTCGGCAGCAAGAGGCTTTTTATTTTATCTTATAAAAAGGCAGAGAAACTTATCAAGAATTTATAAGGAGGTGTATGAGAAATGGCAAAGGTTGAACAAAAAAGACCTATAGTAGAAGAAATTATGAAAAGCGCAGCAGATGCAAAATCTGCCGTATTGATTGATTACAGAGGATTAACAGTTGCTCAAGATACAGAACTTCGTAAAAAACTAAGAGAAGGTGGAGTTGTATATAAGGTTTACAAAAACACTATGCTTAAGTTTGCATTTGAAGGAACAGAATTCGAAGCTTTATCACAGGATTTAGAAGGGCCAACAGCAATAGCATTTGGTATGGAAGATGCAACAGCGCCTGGAAGAATTATTAATGATTTACTTAAAACAATACCTGCTTTAGAATTTAAAGCTGGTGTAATTGAAGGAGCTTATTACGATAAAGATGGTATGTATTTAGTAGCAAAGATACCTTCAAGAGAAGTATTACTATCCAAATTACTTGGAAGCTTACAATCACCAATTACAAACCTTGCGCGTGTACTTAAACAGATTTCAGAAAAAGAAGACGTTGCTTAAATAACAAATAAAAAAAATAAACCGAAAAAATGGAGGTAAATATAATGACAACTCAAGAATTTATCGAGGCAATTAAAGGCCTTACAGTATTAGAATTAAATGAATTAGTTACAGCATGTGAAGAGGAATTTGGAGTATCCGCAGCAGCAGGTGTTGCAGTAGCAGCAGGTGACGCGGTTGCAGTTGAAGACAAAGATGAGTTCGACGTAGAATTAACAGAGGTTGGACCTAACAAAGTTAAAGTAATTAAAGCTGTTCGTGAAATTACTGGATTAGGATTAAAAGAAGCTAAAGATTTAGTTGATTCAGCTCCTAAGGCTATTAAAGAAGCAGTTTCAAAAGCAGAAGCAGAAGATATTAAAACAAAAGTTGAAGCAGAAGGTGCTGTAATCACTTTAAAGTAGTAATAGAATAAAAAAGGCGGGATATTATCCCGCCTTTTATTGTCATCAAAACAAAAAAATAAAAATATAAAATTATCCACAATTTTATTGACAGTGGAAAATTTCTGTGTTAGTATGAAAGATGCACTCTTATGGAGTGTTGTACTTATAAGTAATATTATAGCACAAATTTTCGAAAAATAAAAGAGATTTTACAAAAGATTTTTTAAAAGGATAATTCTCATAAAAATTCAAGGGGTGAAAACGTCAATGGATAAAAACAGGATACATCCAGTGCAACTTGGTAATAACGTTAGAATGAGTTTCTCCAAAAGAAATGAAGTTTTGGAGATGCCAAATCTCATTGAGGTTCAAAAAAATTCATATCAATGGTTTTTGAATGAAGGGCTAAAGGAAGTTTTTGATGATATTTCCCCGATTTCAGACTATAATGGGCACTTAAGCTTAGAATTCGTTAGTTTCAAATTATGTGAAGAAGACAAAAAATACACGATCGAAGAATGTAAAGATCGAGATGCGACATATGCAGCTCCCTTAAAAGTTAAGGTAAGACTTCATAATAAAGAAAAAAATGAAATTAATGAACATGAGATCTTTATGGGTGATTTGCCACTTATGACTCAAACTGGTACATTTGTAATAAATGGTGCAGAGAGAGTTGTTGTTAGTCAATTAGTACGTTCCCCAAGCATTTATTATGCTACAGATCATGATAAAACAGGTAAAGTGTTGTATAGTGCAACAGTTATTCCTAATAGAGGAGCATGGTTAGAGTATGAAACAGATTCTAATGATGTTTTTTATGTTCGTGTTGATCGAAACAGAAAAGTGCCAATAACAGTTTTTATTAGAGCGCTTGGAATAGGAACTAACAGTGAGATCATAGAATTATTTGGTGATGAACCTAAGATATTAGCAAGTCTTGCTAAGGATCCGAGTACAGCTAAAGATCCCGAAGGTAGCCATGAAGAAGGTTTACTTGAATTATATAAAAAGTTAAGACCGGGCGAACCTTTGGCAGTAGAAAATGCTGAATCTTTATTAAACAGCATGTTTTTTGATGCAAGAAGATATGACCTTGCAAAGGTAGGAAGATATAAATTTAATAAAAAGTTATTATTTAGGAATAGAATAAGAGGCTTTGTATTAGCTGAGGATATAATTAATACATCTACAGGCGAGATTATTGCAGAAATTGGAACTAAAATTACGGAAGCAATAGCGGACGATATACAAAATTCAGCAGTAGTATCTGTTTTGGTACAAGCTGAAGGAAGAAATGTTAAAGTAATCTCTAATATGATGGTTGATATCTTATCATTTGTTGATGTTGATAAGGAAGAATTAGGTATAACTGAATTGGTTTATTATCCTGTTCTTGAAAAAATATTATCTGAAAATAATACAGAAGAAGAAATCAATGATGCAATTAAGAGAAATATTAGCGAACTTATTCCTAAGCATGTTACAAAAGAAGATATAATGGCTTCTATCAACTATATAATTCATTTAGAATATGAAATTGGTAATATAGATGATATTGACCATTTAGGAAATAGAAGAATTAGGGCGGTAGGCGAATTACTTCAGAACCAATATAGAATAGGACTTTCTAGAATGGAACGTGTTGTAAGAGAAAGAATGACAACACAAGATATTGAGGGAATTACTCCACAATCATTAGTAAATATTAAACCGGTAACTGCATCTGTAAAAGAATTCTTTGGAAGCTCACAGCTGTCACAGTTTATGGATCAACATAATCCACTTGGTGAGTTAACTCATAAAAGAAGATTATCTGCTTTGGGTCCTGGTGGACTGTCTCGAGATAGAGCAGGATATGAAGTAAGGGACGTACATTACTCTCATTATGGTAGAATGTGTCCAATAGAGACGCCAGAAGGTCCTAATATTGGTCTTATTAACTCTCTAGCTTCATATGCAAGAATTAATGAATATGGATTTATTGAAGTACCATATAGAATCGTTGATAAAACTGATGTTAATAATCCAAAAGTAACAGATGATGTTAGATATTTAACAGCAGACGAAGAAGATAATTATGTAGTAGCTCAGGCTAATGAAGAATTAGATGAAAGCGGACATTTTATTAAAAACAATGTTGCAGGCCGCTTTAAGGAAGAAACATCTGAGTATGAAAAGAAAAAGATAGATTTGATGGACGTATCGCCAAAAATGGTATTTTCAGTTGCAACAGCCTTAATCCCGTTCCTTGAAAATGATGATGCTAATAGAGCACTAATGGGATCAAATATGCAACGTCAAGCTGTACCTTTGTTAACCACGGAAGCTCCTATAATTGGAACTGGAATGGAAGCTAAGGCTGCTAAGGACTCTGGCGTATGTATAGTGTCTGAATTTGATGGAGTAGTTGAGAAAGTTGCTGCAAAAGAAATAATTGTAAGAAATAAAGATAAAACAAAATCAACATATAGATTAACAAAGTTTGCTAGAAGTAATCAAGGGACATGTATCAATCAAAGACCAACAGTTAATAAAGGTCAAGAGGTTGCAGCAGGTCAAATCATTGCTGATGGACCGTCAACTTCAAAAGGTGAACTCGCACTAGGTAAAAATGCTTTAATTGCTTTTATGACTTGGGAAGGATATAACTATGAAGATGCTGTATTAATTAGTGAGAGATTAGTTATGGAAGATGTTTATACATCAATTCATATAGAAGAATATGAAGCAGACTCTAGAGATACCAAGCTAGGACCGGAAGAGATTACAAGGGATGTACCAGGTGTTGGTGATGATAAGCTTAAGGACTTAGACAGCAGGGGTATAATCCGTATAGGCGCCGAGGTTAGAGCAAATGATATCTTGGTTGGTAAAGTTACTCCAAAAGGAGAAACAGAGCTAACGGCTGAAGAAAGATTACTAAGAGCAATCTTTGGCGAAAAAGCAAGAGAAGTTAGAGACACATCTCTTAAAGTTCCACATGGAGAATATGGAATTGTTGTAGATGCTAAAGTCTTTAATAGAGAAAATGGAGATGAGTTAGCTCCAGGCGTAAATCAAACTGTTAGAGTTTATATAGCACAAAAAAGAAAAATACAAGTTGGAGATAAGATGGCAGGCCGACATGGTAATAAAGGTGTTGTATCAAGAGTGCTACCAGCCGAAGATATGCCATATTTACCAAATGGTAGACCAGTTGATATAGTTTTAAATCCATTGGGCGTACCGTCGCGTATGAATATTGGGCAAGTACTTGAAATCCATTTATCATTAGCGGCCAAAGTGCTGGGTATAGATATAGCAACACCAGTATTTGATGGTGCAAATGAGTATGATATCATGGATACATTAGAGATCGCTGATGATTATGCTAACCTAACTTGGGAAGAATTTGAATCAAAGAATAAAGATGAAATAAATGCAGAACTTTATAGTCATTTAGATAAAAACAAACAATATAGAGATGCTTGGAAGGGTGTACCAATAAATAGAGATGGTAAAGTTGCTTTACGTGATGGACGTTCAGGAGAATTTTTTGATGCACCAGTTACTATTGGATTTATGCACTATCTAAAATTACATCATTTAGTTGATGATAAGATACATGCAAGATCGATAGGTCCATATTCATTAGTTACGCAACAACCTTTAGGCGGAAAAGCACAATTTGGTGGTCAGAGATTTGGAGAGATGGAAGTTTGGGCATTAGAAGCATATGGTGCGGCTTACATTCTACAAGAAATCCTAACAGTCAAATCCGATGATGTAACAGGCCGTATTAAAACCTATGAAGCTATTATTAAAGGTGAAAATATTGCAGAACCTGGTATTCCAGAATCATTCAAAGTGTTGTTAAAAGAACTTCAATCATTATCACTTGATGTTAAGGTACTTGATGAAAATGGAAATGAAATAAGGATGGCAGAAGACAGTGAAGAAATAGATAATGACTTAGTGCCTCTAATGAATTATAACAACAAGTATCCTAATGAGGAAAATTATGAGAAAGCTGGATTTAGTGAGGCAGTTCCTGATAATTTAGAAGATGAAAACTTTTCCATATTTGAAACTGAATATGAAGAAGAAATAGAAGAAGTGGTAGAAGATGTAGAGTTGGAAGATAAAGAAGATGATAAGCTGGACGATTTAGATGGTGATTTAGGTGATGAATTAGAGATTGAGGAATCTGAAGAAGATGAATCAGACGAAGAATAATCATACAAAAACAATATCTGAAAGATGAATGAAGGGAGAGCAAATAATGCCTGATATAATAAATCAAACAAGTCAAAACATAACATATGACGCAATAAAAATTGGTTTAGCTTCACCCGAAAAAATAAGAGAATGGTCAAAAGGAGAAGTAAGGAAACCTGAGACTATTAATTATAGAACACTTAAACCAGAAAGAGATGGACTTTTCTGTGAAAGAATTTTTGGACCAAGCAAAGACTGGGAATGTCATTGTGGCAAGTATAAAAAGATTAGATATAAAGGCGTAGTATGTGATCGATGTGGAGTAGAGGTTACAAAAGCAAGCGTTCGTAGAGAAAGAATGGGTCATATTGATCTTGCTGCACCGGTTTCTCATATTTGGTATTTCAAGGGGATACCTAGCAGAATGGGTCTGATTCTTGATTTATCTCCAAGAATATTAGAAAAAGTATTATATTTCGCAGCATATATAGTAATTGATCCTGGTAACACAAGTTTACAAATTAAACAAATATTATCTGAAAAAGAAAAGAATGATGCAATAGAGGAATTTGGATATGGAAGTTTCCGAGTTGGAATGGGAGCAGAAGCTGTTCAAGACTTATTGAGAAATATTGACTTGGTTAAAGAAGCTGAAGAACTAAGAAAGGCTCTAAAAGATTCTACAGGACAAAAAAGAGCCCGAATTATTAAAAGACTTGAAGTTACGGAAGCTTTTAAAGGCTCTGGAAATAAACCAGAATGGATGATACTTTCAGTAATACCAGTAATTCCACCAGATTTAAGACCTATGGTTCAACTAGATGGAGGTCGTTTTGCGACTTCTGATATGAATGATTTATATCGTAGGATTATAAACCGTAATAATCGTTTAAGAAGATTGTTAGAACTAGGTGCACCTGATATTATTGTAAGAAATGAAAAAAGGATGCTTCAAGAGGCTGTAGATGCTCTTATTGACAATGGTCGTAGGGGTAGAGCTGTTACAGGGCCTGGTAATAGAGCATTAAAATCATTATCAGATATGTTAAAAGGTAAACAAGGAAGGTTTAGACAAAACTTGCTTGGAAAACGTGTTGACTATTCAGGCCGATCAGTTATAGTTGTAGGCCCTGAACTTAAAATATATCAATGTGGACTACCAAAAGAAATGGCTATAGAATTATTTAAGCCGTTTGTAATGAAAGAATTAGTAGCACAAGGTACAGCACATAACATAAGATCCGCTAAGAAAAAGGTGGAAGAATTAGATAAAGAAGTATGGGATATCTTAGAAGATGTTATAAGAGAGCACCCAGTTATGTTAAACCGGGCTCCTACGCTTCATAGATTAGGCATCCAGGCTTTTGAACCAGTTCTAGTAGAAGGTAAAGCAATAAAACTACATCCACTTGTTTGTACTGCATATAATGCGGATTTTGACGGTGATCAAATGGCTGTTCACTTACCTTTATCGGTAGAGGCTCAGGCAGAGTGTAGATTTTTACTACTATCACCTAACAATCTATTAAAACCTTCAGATGGCGCACCTGTTGCAGTTCCATCTCAAGATATGGTATTAGGTATTTATTATTTAACCATACAAAAAGATGGAGATATTGGCGAAGGCCGTTACTTTAAGAGTGTAGATGAGGCTGTATTAGCATATGAAAATGGAGTAATAACTCTCCATTCAATTATTAATGTAAGAAGAACTGGAATTAATAAAAATGGTGAACAAGAATCTAAAATAATTAAATCATCATTAGGTAGATTTATATTTAATGAAGTGATTGGTCAAGATTTAGGATTTGTAGATCGTTCAAAAGACGAAAACTTCTTAGAACTTGAAGTGGATTTCCAAGTAGCCAAAAAACAACTAAAACAAATTGTTGAAAAAACTATAAATGTTCATGGTGCAACTAATACAGCTGAAACATTAGATGATATTAAATACCTTGGATTTAAGTATGCGACTAAATCGGCTATAACCGTTTCTATCTCTGATATGACAGTTCCTGAATCCAAAAAGAGTATACTTGCAGAGGCTGAAAAAACAGTAGAAAAGATTACTAAAAACTATAGGCGTGGCTTAATGACAGATGAAGAGCGTTATAACGCAGTAATAGATATTTGGAAAACTGCCGATATCACTTTAACTAGAGACTTGTTAATGGGGTTAGATAAATTTAATAACATTAAAATGATGTCTGACTCAGGGGCGCGTGGTTCTGACCAGCAGATTAAACAACTAGCAGGAATGCGTGGTTTAATGTCAGATACATCTGGTAGAACAATAGAATTACCGATTAAATCAAACTTCCGAGAAGGACTTGATGTACTAGAATACTTTATTTCTGCACATGGTGCTAGAAAAGGTCTATCAGATACAGCTTTAAGAACTGCTGACTCTGGTTATTTAACAAGAAGACTTGTTGATGTATCCCAAGATTTAATTATTAGGGAAATTGATTGCTGTGGAAATAGCAAAGAAATACCAGGCATGAGAGTTCAAGCATTTATAGATGGCAAGGAAGTAATAGAGAGCCTTGAAAAGAGAATTAAAGGACGTTATGCATGTGAAGATATATACGATGAGAACAAAGATTTAATAGTTAAAGCTAATCATATGATCACACCAAGACGTGCTGAAAGAGTAATAAAAGCAGGTATAGAAGAAGTGAGAATTCGAACTATACTTGATTGTTGCTCAAAAGTTGGAGTGTGTGCAAAATGTTATGGAGCAAATATGTCTACAGGTGAACCTGTTCAAGTTGGTGAAGCAGTTGGTATAATCGCTGCTCAATCAATTGGAGAGCCAGGAACACAGTTAACTATGAGAACATTCCATACAGGTGGTGTTGCGGGTGACGATATTACACAAGGACTTCCTCGTGTTGAAGAGTTATTTGAAGCAAGGAAACCAAAAGGCTTAGCTATTATTGCTGAATTTGATGGTATTGCTATTATAAGTGATACTAAGAAGAAGCGTGAAGTTATTATAACTAATAATGAAACAGCAGAATCTAAAGCCTATCTAATACCTTATGGCTCAAGGATTAAAATAAAAGATGGCGATATGCTTCAAGCAGGTGATGAACTGACCGAAGGTAGCGTGAATCCACATGATATTTTAAAAATCAAAGGAATACGTGCGGTTCAAGATTATATGATTCAGGAAGTTCAAAGAGTTTATACCCTTCAAGGTGTTGAAATTAATGATAAACATATTGAAATAATTGTTCGTCAAATGCTAAAGAAGGTTAGAATAGAAACTAGTGGAGATTCAGAAGGGTTATTACCTGGAACTTTAGTTGATATTATTGACTTTGAAGAAGAGAATCGAAAGTTAGTTGAAAATGGGCTTGAACCTGTAGGGGGCGTACAAGTAATGCTAGGTATAACTAAAGCTTCATTAGCAACAAGTTCATTTTTATCAGCAGCATCATTCCAAGAAACAACTAAAGTTTTAACGGAAGCTGCTATTAATGGCAAAATTGATAATTTAGTAGGATTGAAAGAGAATGTTATACTAGGTAAATTAATTCCTGCTGGAACAGGTATGAAGCGTTATCGCTCAGTTAAATTAAGCTCAGATAATGAAATGAAGTTAGATGTAGAAGATTTAGAAGAGCTGCCAACACCAGAGGATATGAATTACAATGAACAAGGCTTTGTAAATAATGCTGACAGTATAGACAATGTTGGTGTCGTATAAAAAACAATATAGATTATAAAAATGGGATGTAATTTTTAAATTACATCCCATTTTATTATATGCGTGCTTACTTTGACATTTACAAATTATCCAACTAAATTATTGCCACAGTTTGGGCAGAAGTTAGCTTCACCAGTTTTTTCTCCACAATTAGGACAAAATTTTGGTTTGCTAGTATTTGCTTGTTGGTTTGAATTCTGATTCTGCTGATTTCCTTGTTGGTTAGAATTAATATTTTGAACCATTTGATTTGCCATATTCATTCCCATCATCATTCCAGCCATATCAGCTGCCATACCACCACTTTTAACCTTGCCAGAAGCAATTCCATCAGCCATTTCAATTTGTTGATAGCTGTTTACATCACCTATCATAGAATGTGATGCAGCTTTATTAATACGTTCTTGTATTTCAGCTGGATAATTAAAGCTCATTATATTAAATGAAGTGATAGACATCCCAGTATCGAATAATTGCATTCCAAGATCTTCTTTGATACCATTACCAATTTCAAACGAATTAACTTGAAGATTAAACATGTCTTTACCTTCTTTTGCAATCCATTTCATAAGTAATTGATCTAAAATTGAAGTTATTCTCAATTTAACATCTTCAACGACATAAGTTGTTTTAACGCCTGCAATATTATCAATTAGCTTAATATAATCGTTAACTTTGAAAACAAATGTTCCATTAGCTCTTATAGGCATGCCACCAGGTAGACCGGGTGCTGGAATGTTAATTGCATTTTGCGTTCCCCATTTAACAACAAATTCTTTTGTATTAACAAAAAGAACCTCTGCTCTTATTCCGGAGTTAAAACCAAATTTAAAACCTTTAAGGGTTGATAGGAATGGGATGATTTGGGATTCAATATCGTAATCTCCATCATCCTTAAAAATACCTTCAATTTTACCATTGTATAAGAAAATTGCATCTTGGCCAGGTTTAATTACTAATCTACTACCTTTTTTAATCTCTCGATTATGCCATTTAAAAAAAATCATATCATCCCGGAATTCTTCCCACTCCACAAGATTTGCAAATTGTTTAGAAAATATAGCCATATAAATTACCTACCTTTCATATTTTGTTATTAAAACTTACCTCCGCTTGAACTATGCGAACGTCCACCACCTGAAGAGCCACCTCTATAACCAGATGAGTTGCGACCACTACTTCCTGAAGAAGTAGGTGGATCAGGTTTTTTGACACGTGTTACCCTGGTCGTAACATAACGATCTCTTTTGCCTATTAGTCCAGGTTTACTATTATCTAAATAGGTAGAGTTATTTACAGTTGTTTTACCACTCGAGTTTCCTATCATTGTTAGAATGGAAATTGTTGCAATAATAATAGAAATAAATATTTGGAAAAATATATTTGCATATAATGGTTTTGATTGGTTTGCATAATTAGTTCGATCAATTGTTTCGTATGTATAGTCATGATTAAAATTTAACTCTGAGTCATCATTCATATAATCATGTGACATTTTTATAAATGTACTTATAGCCTTTGAATAATTTTCATCTGAAAGCAAAGGTGTTATTTTAGCAATAATTTCATCGCCTCTGTTTGAGTGTATATATGTTTCTGTGATTCCATAACCTTCTATAAATACATCTCTATTATGCATATCAATTAATAAAATAACGCTATCAGCTTGTATTGAATATAGTTTGTTGTCGTAAAACTCTTCGATATATTGTTCTGCGAAGACTGCTTTTTTGTCATTGTGGGTTAGTATATAAATCCCTATGCCAACATCATCTCCATATTTAATACAATTGCTTTCAAGTTCAGAAAGTTCATCATTTGTTAAAAGTTTAGCTCGGTCTTCTATATGAGGTATTCCTTTACTTGAGTCATTAGATGCAGAAGATATAATACTACCGTAAAGCATTAAGACAAAGAAAACCAACAAGAATGGTATGGAACGAAAATAGTTAAATTTATTTACCTTCATTATAATCCTCCTTGTATAATTAATGCTAGTAAGCGCATAATAACGAATGAAAGACCGAAAATACCACTAAACCATGCTGCGATTTTTCCTTTACTAAAAGGAGGTTTACCTACAACTTTACCAGTCTGACCATTCATTGAAAATATGTAATCCTTATTAGCGTGGTTATAATATACAACCCAAACAGGCAAGAGAGTATAATAGGTAGACCTTTGATTAATGTTAATATCTTTATGATTAAACTTTACAGATGAATACCCTGTAATTGTAGATCTAACAAAGTTATCAACATAATTAACTGCTCGTTTTTTTGCTCTTGGAAGTAAGTCAGAATCAGTAAAATCATATTTTTCAGAAATATACCCAGCTAGATAGGGCATATTAAATGATTTGAGATCTGAATAATGGAAAGGTTCTAGTTTATCCATTATCTTATCATCCATTTTTTGAGAAGCATCACATGGTAGTTTCAGATAATCAAGATCAACTTTTCTATATACATTATAATAGCTTGTTTCAGTGACTATGTAATCACCTTGTGTGTAGGTTCTAACCTTTGTACAAGTTGCTTGAACCTCTCCTTTTGCATTTAGATCGAACAACCAATAAGGAACATATAGGCCTGTTATATTTGCAATCCTATTGGCAGTCATAAAATCGCTAGGAGTAAGTCTGCCGTTACGACACCATTTTTTGAACGCCTGTTGTGCATCTGCTTTACTGATTTTAAATGGTATAACTAGTGAAGGAGACAAAACACCTGAAAGTCTATCACCTAAAACCATAGCAGCATCACAAAAGCTACAGGTTGTTGCGGTGGTGTTCGAATCTGTTATTAATTTTGCACCACAATTATTACATTCATATTGTAAGCCATCATTACCGTCAAAATGATTATGCTCAGATTCGATATCACCATTATGAGAATCATAAAAATCCTGTTCGAAAGATTCGGTATCTTGATTATCTTCCTTATCGGGTTCATATTTTATGTTTTTATCATTACTATCACTTAATTCTTTGCTACTAATATCCTCTGAAAGCCCACAACTTTCACATAAGAGCTGACCTGATTTTGGGTTGAAATTCATATCAGATCCGCAATTATTACATTTATACTGAACAACCAAATTTTCCCCTCCTAAATTATATAATATCCATTATTAATAACTTGACTAATTAGTGGAAAAAGTCCGCAAGAAAAACTAAAACTTACCTGCGGACAATACTAGTTAGATTTTATTTGTTCATGTTAGCTTTTAAAGCTGCCAATTCGTCGTCAACAGATGTTGATGATGAAGAACTATATTTTTTGGTTAAGTCTGTTAATTCGTTTGCTGCTGGATTAGAATTAAGTTCTGCCATAGCGTTAGCCTTATCAAGCGCATTGTTAGCAAGGTCTTCATATCTTTGGAAACTCGACATTGAATTATTTGCACTATTAACTGAAGAACCAATTTTGTTAATTCTATCTTGAGTTTTAGCAACAGCAAGTTTACCCTTGATCATATCTTTTCTGGAGTCAAGTTCACCAATATCAGCAACAAGCTTGTCATGCATAAGTCTCATGTTGGAAGCATTGCGCTCTGATAAATCATAAGATTGTTGTAAACTATTTAATTTTTCACTAAGCTTGCTCTTTTGTTCAAGAAACTTTCTTGCATCAGATTCATTTCCCGCTTCTAATGCTTTAACAGCATAACTTTGCATAGTTTCGATTTCTTTATTGCATTCATCTAGAGCCCTTTTAGCTCTTTGTTCCTCAGCCATTACAGTAGCTGTTTCTGATTTAACTTTTCCCAAATCAGAATTTAAATTTCTTAGACATTGATCTATCATTTTACCTGGATCTTCTGCCTTGTCTAGCATAGCGTTAATGTTACTAGACATTATGTCTTTAAATCTTGATAAAACACCCATATTATTATCCTCCATATTAAAAATTGTTTTTAAATTACATTATATAGTATAGTTTAATATATAGACTTGTTTTGGTCAAGTATTTGTTGATTTTTTGATAGCGTTATAAATTGCAATATTAAATGTCCGATAATTTTAAATAATTATTATAGTGTAGAATTTTTATATTATTATA
>DUQJ01000207.1 GCA_012837865.1 Clostridiales bacterium
AAAAGAAAATTTAAATAAATATATTAGTGATGTAACAACTCCTGAAACTTTAATTGCAAATGAAATTAAAAAAGAAAATGAAATTAAAAAAGAAAGAGAAGTTCCACTAAAAACAAAAGAAAAAGAAGTGATAAAAGAAAAGGAAATAACAAAAGAAAATCCACTGAAAGAAAAAGAAATAATAAAAGAAAAGGAAATAACAAAAGAAAATCCATTGAAAGAAAAGGAAATAATAAAAGAAAAGGAAATAATAAAAGAAAAGGAAATAACAAAAGAAAATCCATTGAAAGAAAAAGAAATAATAAAAGAAAAGGAAATAATAAAAGAAGAAACTATAAAAACTGAAAAGGAAATAATAAAGGAAGAAACTATAAAAACTGAAGAAAATATAATAAAAGAAAAAGAAATAATAAAAGAAGAAACTATAAAAACTGAAAAGGAAATAATAGAAGAAGAGAAACTAAAGACAGAGGAAGAGGTTGCCCCTACTTATGAAGAAAATATTGATTTGGGCATTGAGTCTCCATCACAAGAATTTAAATTACCTAAGATAGAAGACTAAGTAGAAGGCATATGTAATTAGCAAGTTAAATTACTGCACATTAATGAATATATCAAATAGGGGGCCAAGGGTCCTCTTTGATATTTTAATTCAGTTAGGAGGTGTCCTTGTTTATGGATAACAATAAATATGGCAGTAAAATAAATGTGAAAATTAAAAAACAAATTAACAATAGATCCAATGATAACATACAAGATAACAAAAGAAGATTAGCTGAAATAGATAGAGAATTGTATGAAAAAAACCAGAATGAAAAAAAAGAAGAAAATAAAGATAATAATGAAGAAACAAAAGAAAATGAAGAAGCAGAAGATAATAATGATGACAGTAAAGATGAAGAAAATAAAGATGATGACAGTAAAGATGATGACAGTAAAGATGATGATAGTGACGATGATAGTGACGATGATAGTGACGATGATAGTGACGATGATAAAGATGATGATAGTGACGATGATAAAGATGATGAAAAAGAGAATAAAGATAAAAATGATAATAATGGAAATGATGCTAACCAAAATGATGACAAAATTAACTCAGATAAGAGAAGGGAGCTTCATCCATCAAGAGATTTAGATAAAGATGAAGTCAGCCAAGCAAATAAAGATGGCATAAAACCTGACAAAAAAAATATTAATAATGAAAATATAAAGACTAAATCTAAAGATATTGATGCAAATGTAAATAAGGCTAAACAATCACTTAATAACATTACTAACTTTATTAATAATGTTGTTGCGATATTGACTAATCCTATTTTCTGGATAACTATTGCTCTTATTATAGTAATTATATTTATTGGTGCCTTCGTTACAGTTATAGGTCAAAATGATTATAATATGTTATGTGATGAAATGGGGATAGAATATTTGTCATTGGACCCAGATGATGATGATTTTAATAGAGAATCAGCAACCTTAGCGGCAAATTGCATAGGTAGTGGAATGATGGGTATTGATGTTTCTGATTTAGTCCAATTGGCTATAGTATCTGCTTGGCCAACTGCTCAAAGAAGTAGTGCACTTGGGAGCTGCCCTGGAGGATTAACTGGTTGTGGTCAGATTTTTGCTACAGATGCTTACAAACAAGCAAAACTAGCTGCCGAGGCTGCCGCAGGTGCTGACCCTATACCAGGACTTCTGGCGTCTTGTGATAGATATGTTGCCACAATGTTTAGAGCTACAGGTAAGGATCCATCATTTCCTTGGGGCAATACAGGTACACAGGGGGCATATATGAGAAGTAGTGCTGACTGGGTTCAAATAGGTTGTGAAGATAGACAGCCAGGAGATGTTGTGTGGAGAAATGGTCATATAATGTTATATGTTGGACAAGTAAATGGTGTAGATTCAATTGGGAGTGCATCCTTGGGAGAAAGAACCGGATCAATTAGTGGCGTTAGATGTCAAGGTTCTGACTTCATTGCCGATGGTGATTCTGCAGTAGGATTTAGAAAAGTGAGGTGATATTATAAATGAAAGATAATGAAAGTAATTCAAAAGGGTTTAATTTCAAAAGTGTATTTCCAATAATGGTATCTTTAGTGTTAACATTAATAATGTTATTTGGTGTATACTTTATAGTTATTTTTAAGCCATCTGAAAAAGATAATGAAACAGTTGTAAAAAATGTTATAAGTTCAGACATAGTATCTACAATTCCTGAAGAAACAGCCTTAAGATTCATAAAGGCAAATGGTACTATGGGCAACATGACAACAGATATTACTCAAGATAAGATGAAAACAGGAGAGGCTATCTCAGAAAACTCAGCCAGAAGATTGTTAGCACTTCATAAAGTCAATGAGGCTATAATACCTGGAAGTCCTTTAATATCTAGCTATGAGGAAAGTAATATTAAAACATTTACTAGAGATTTAGTTTCACCTTATATATACACAATTGATAACATAAAGATAAGTGAGCCCGATAACCTTAGGGAAATTGTAATATACGCAGAAACTGGGCCAATAGAATATGAGGCATTAGATGTGTATGCATCTTTTGATAGCACAAGAATTAATTATACCCGGGCTAGAGACACAAGTTATGATGGAACACATATTCAACTGAACAACACTGAAAATTTTTCTAATGTGAAGGTTGTGCTAGCAAAAAGTGGTGACTTATGGTTTATATATGACATAGAAGATTCTGAATATATAATAAACGAAAGATTTGCAACTTGGAGTGGAATAGGAGCTTCATCTGTAGATTATTCTAAAAATATTGAATCTGGAACATTTAAAATTGAGGGGATAATTCCTATTGATGAAGGCCCTGATAACTATGGATTGGAGGATGAATTAGATGAGCCATCTGAATGAATCTAGTGAAAATATGAATGAGGTAAAATCAATTGACTATGAATATTTAGACAGCTTAACAGACGATGAAACTATACTTGAATTAAATAAAATAATTGATAAAAATGATTCTATTATTGAAAAAGACTACTTAAGCTCACTTTTGCAACAGGAAGACAGATTAATATATTATGAAGTTGAAAATATTTACAAAAGTGAAAGCAATAAAGTTTATAGAAATAAACTTTCATTAAAAAATAGTCCTCCAATGTTAATTATTAAAGATGACTATGAAAATGAGGCGACATTTAAATTAACTGAGAATTTAGTAGATGAGCTTACCAATACATTACATGAAGTTAAAAGAGCTTATTATGGATTCAGTGAACCAATTAAAAATGACATCCCTGATAAATTCATTGATAAAATGGTATATTATGCTAAAAGCAATCCAATTAAGTTTATATTGCCAATTATAATTGTCATAATAACAATTATAATTTATTTCAAATAAATTAAGATGGGAGAAATGTATGAATAATGAAAGTAGACCACATTTTAAACCGGGACCTATAAAATACACTAAGGGTTATGGAGCTAAATTGTTTATTTCAAGATTAATAAAGCTGTTGATAACATTGGTTGCTTTATTTGTTATGATAATGGCTGTATATATTTACATTAATCAACCAGTGCGAACTACAAATGGTTACATTAGAGCCAACTCAGTTAATAGAACTCTAAAAATTGACGAAAATGTTATAGTTGTAAAAACTGATGAATATAACATGTTTTCTCCATTGACAAGATTTTTGTTTAATCAAAAAACCTATGAAGCAAAGATAATTGCTGGCCCTTATGGTGAAATAAGAGTTAATGGTGACAGACATGTAGTAATCCACGCAGACATAACTGTAGGTGTAAAATTAGATAATTCACATGATAAATATTTAGACATGGAATATGTAGTAAGAGAAATAGATGAAAATGGTAAATTTAAAGAGAACATAATGGATGATATTATTGTTAAACAAGAAATATTAGGGTTAATTACTTATGATAATAAACCAGACAATCATTTCAAAACAAAAATATTAAACATTTTCAAAAGTGACAAAAATACAGTAAATAATGATTTAGAAATGAGCTAAGAACTGGTTTTGAGAGGCGGCCGCTAGAGCGTAATAGCCATCCTAACTCTAGAGGTCGGTTTTCTGGTCAAATTGGTGAAAAGCGGTCAAAAACCTCGTTTAGGTACATTCATGCCTAAATGACCGATTATGGACTAAGAACAGCAGTCTGCCAAATAAAATATTGAAACACAAATAACTAATTGTTAATTTTTAATAAACTACATGTCATAATGTATTTATATTATTATCAACAATTAGTTATTTAATTTCAAGAAAACCTTGACAAAACAGAGTATTTGTGTTATGATGAAAACAGTAAAGAAAATATTTATTCATATGTAACATTAAAAACACAAGATGAATATAGGGGGAGTTAAATATGCTAAAACAAAGAGAAGTGAGATTAACTAAAGATGAAGAAGTAGCTTTAGGTTACAAAATTAAAGCAATGCAAGAATTGAAATCTAAGATTGAATCTAAATCTACTATTTTGACAGCTCAGGAACGCCAAATTATGACTGAAGGAGAGAAGGCAGTTGAAACAATAGTAAGCAATTACTATAACTTAGCAAGAAACATAGCTCACAAACATCATAAAAAAACTGGAACTAGATATTCTATAGAAGATTTGTTACAAGACGCAATATCTGCCCTTGTAGAGGCAGCTTTTAATTATGACCCTGATAAAAACTGTTATTTGGGAACTTACGCATATTACGGAATTACTAAAAGAGTATCTACTACAATTAACTTTCAAAGACTAGTGAGAATGCCAGAAAATAAAATGGGAGAATATATATTAATTTCAAATGCACAAAAAATATACAACGAATTAACAGAAGCAGAGAAAGATGAATATGATAATGAGTTAGAATTTATATATGAAAATGTGGATGACCTTAAAAAAGAAGAGGTGGATTTAATATTAACTAATATGCAACCTCAAGTGTCTTTAAATAGCCCAATATTTGATGGAGATGGAGAATTAATGGATATCTTAGTTGATGAAAACTCCGTATCAGAAATAGATAATATTGATAATCTTGATATTAAAATAACAAATGTTATAGATAAATTGTCACAATATGAAAAAGATTTAATAGCATTTGAATATGGGCTTTACCCAGCCAGCATGGATTATTCAGAATTTAAAAAGAAGTATGATTTGACAGATAGAAAAGTTAAAGCAGAAATAAAGAAAGCCGAAAGAAAAATGAAGAAAATTGCTGAAAAGGTAGCCTAACAATAGACAATTAATAATATTTTGTAAATATAATTTTATAAATTAACCTTCATCCCATAACTAATAGTATAATATATGTAAATATAAAAACTGATTATATTATATAGTCAGT
>DUQJ01000208.1 GCA_012837865.1 Clostridiales bacterium
GCATGGCCACTGGTGAAGAGAGCAACTCTGTTGCTACAAGAATTATTGCAAATCATAACCACTCTCATGCAATGACAATTCAGTATTGGGAAGTTATGAGACGTTATCGTTTAGAAACATGTGTTGATGGTGTTGATCTTGTTTTGTTTGTCCCATTAAAGTTAGTCAATTTTCTTAATGGTCAAAATTATCAATTAGACTCATCTAAATTTGATATAAATACTTTTCGAACACGGTATGAAGTTATTTTAAAATCAGCAGATGCCTTGGAAACAGGCTTACCTTACAAATATAAAAATGGATTAAATCTCATTACCAAGTACGCAGCTTATCCAAAGTGGATATTTGATAATGCTGATCTATCCCAAAGAAAAATTACATTAACTTTTAAAGGTCTCTTCTTATCCTTTGATAATATAAATGTTACGATGATTTTAAAAGATGGAAAAGGAAGAATTGCTGGAAATGTTACATATGAAAGAAAAGAATTATTCCAAAATTATGAAACAACTGCTTCTCTTAAGGAAACAATTAAAAAACTGCGTAATCAAAGCAGTGAATTAAAAGTTTGTAAATGCGAGTTTACCCTTCCAGGTAATATTACCGATGATGATTTATCTTCTATTAGAATCGAAAATTCTTGTGATGAATTAGAATATGTTTTGTTTAAAAATATTAATGCAAAAGGTGTAGACGGTCGTGATGCATCGACACTTTACGAAAAAATGATGCACGAGGTATTGAACTTAGCAAAAGATAATGATAATTCTGATGGAGATCGAAAAAACATTGCATATTATAAAGAAATGTTGCCTGAATCATGGGTGTCACCTAATATAAGACTTTCTACTAGAGACTTAAAAACATTAGGCAGTTTAACAATATCTAATGTTAATCTAGTGGGTTCAAGTGACAATCAACTAACAGCAATGCTTTCAAGTAGCGTTCTTTCACCATCTGTATCTATCGCTATTTCAAGCAGTGCACCTACACTAAGATATTCTCAATTACAGCAAATTGAAGCAACAATGCATCACATTGTATCAAATACAATGAAATATTCACAGGTAATTTGGGCTTCCTTATCTTCAGATGAACGTGCCTTGATGTTGGAACAATACACAATTGATATGCCTAACAACGATACTATTGAAAATGATGGCATAGATGATGTTACATTGTTGCCACTACTAAACTGTATTAATGTGAAAAAACTTTTGGGCTTTTACGGAAACTGTATGTTGTTCCCATTTACCTATCCTCAAAAATTAGCAGATAACATAGGCAAAACCGCAGTAGAGTTACAAGATTCTCTTTATAAATATCATACTAATTATTTCCGTGTTCCCTCCACAGTAATTTCCCTGCCAACAGATGGAATGATTGGCGAAGCTGTTCTTGGTGAAACAAATGTAAGTGAAGAAATTGATCTTACTCGTTTTTGGAATTGGAAGGATTCACCCATTGATAGCATGTCTATTGATAGCAGTTATCTTAATAATAGTGATTATTTAGCAGGAAAAACAACAAAAGATATTTCTGCTCTTAATCTTCAGGGAGCATCTGCAACAACACCTGTGACGGCGGCTGATTTGGTTTCAGCATTAATCAATAAGCAAACACCAAGCTTTGATAATATTACTGGCCTTGATAATTTAAAGGATGTACTTAACACTGCCACAAATAGTGCAGCTAAAGGTAGAGATCATGCTTTGACAGTTTCTAGCGATATGGCTAAAACAGTGATGGATTATGCTTATAAAAGTGAACAATTAGAAAAACAGAATAAATCAGCAAATACCGAAAAAAACAAAAACAGTGATGAAAGTTCAGATAACAGTAAAAAAAATTCATCGGTAAAAAATGATGGGTCAGAAGACAGCAACACTTCGGTAGAAGATAATGGGTCAGAAGACAGCGACACATCGGTAGAAGATAATGTGTCAGAAGACAAGAGCACTTCGGTAGAAGATGATGCGTTAGAAGATAGCAAGGAAAAGGTCACAAGAAAAGCCATTGTTTACATAAATAAAGATTTTGTAACAACGCATAAAGTATATAAAAAGAGGGAAAAAGATCGCCTTTTTATTAATAAGAAACCTACAGGGCTTATGCTTCATTCAATTGGAACATCACAACCCAATGCAAGTGTTCTGGTAGACATTTATAAAGATTATGATGCCTACCTTGTAGAAAGTATTTTAGAAAGTTTACAGAAGGAAGTGAAAGGTGTATTAAGTGTAATAAAAAATGAGAAGAAAGCGATGCCAAATGATATAGTACAAAATGCACTTACTTTTCTGCAAACTAAACTTACTGAGTTAGAAAATGCTAATAAAAGTGATAATAGAATACCAATACTTGCTACCTATATTAGAAGAGGTGAGCGAGTTAACAAACCTGGCATAGATGAAGAAACAATCAAAAAATGGATAAAAACCTTAGCAAGAAAGGTAGATTGTGTTCACGCTTTTATTGATGCTAATATCGACGCTGGAACTGCTGGGACGGTAACACAAATCGTGCCATGGGATTATCAAGTATACCATTGCGGTGGAAGTTTTAATGATACTCATATTGGGGTCGAAATATGTGAACCAGACGCTAATACAATAACATATGGCAAGAAATCAAACATAAAAGAATTTTTAAATCTAACTAAAACAAGACAGACTGTAGATGCAACTTACAAATCAGCAGTAAATTTATTCGCTTCGCTTTGTATAGAATATGATCTAGATCCTTTAGAAAGCAAAGAAAATCCCCATGTTATTGTAAGTCATTCTGAAGGATATAAATATGGTAAAGCCTCTAACCATTCTGATCCTGAGCATCTTTGGATACAACTATACGAAGCAGAAAAGAGTTTGTTGGAAAAAGAAGAAAAAAAGGCAGTTGGAGAAGAAGCAAAGAAAGCAGTGCAAGTAAAATTGAATATCCTAAAACGAGACAAACTTTATGATATGAATAAATTTAGACAAGATGTTGCAGATGCGATGATTAATAAAACCATAACTACTAAATACATAGAAAAATCTTAAAGGGAGAATGATAATATGACAAATTCAATTGATTACCAAGCTTTGGCTTCAAAGTTATTGGAGCAAGAGACTTCTGAAGAAATGCTGAAAATCAGACAACTGATTATGTTAAGAACTGCAATGGAAGGTGATGTTAGTATGTCTAGAGTGCCTGCACCAATTAATATCACAGAAGTTGGTGGATATTATAATCTATTAGCAAAGCAAAAAGAGCACACTATGCTTAGACAATTAGTATCATCCGCTCTTGGACTTCCTAATGATTACGCCCCTGATTTAACAGAAACTGTTATAAAAGATCTATTGCAAGGTATTTTAAATAAAAATAATTAAAAGATTTTACAATGTTTATTTATCTTTTTATTTTTGCTTTTGTTTTAGCATTCATGCTAATATAATATTATTCATTAGCATGGATGCTATTTCCTTAAAATTAATTTCGTATATATCATCTATTGTTTATTAATAATTTTAGTCCATTATAAATTCTTCATACTTAAAAGAAACATCGTAATAATTTATGATTGTACTTAATGCAGTACCATGTGTTCCTATTACAATATTTCCGTTTACATTATCTGAAATTATCAATAATTTCAATATCCAAATCAAGAAGATTTGCGAAATCTTTTTAGTAATGATTGCAATACGGTATTGAATTATTATGGATAGAGATTGCCTTAAGGCTTATATATTGGATTTACAGACCATGTTTCCACAATGTTAGTCAAAACTGTATTGATATTCCTTAAAGATAGCTTCCTTGCTTTCAATAATTTCTTTCTTCCTTCTATACTCCTAGTATATACTACATTATATGGAATTCTCATTTTCTTCAATTCCCTTTGTAGATAGTCAATGTTTTCTCTATTCCTTCCTATAAGTTCTGGACATGGGGTTGCCAGGAAGAGAAACACATTAATGCCTTTAATACTATGTGTAAAAATATATTTTTGCCTCTTTATAGGTGAAACCATTTCCTCTAAAGCCGTAGCAAAAACTTCTTTTTCATGAGCTGTCCCACCTAACAAAGAAAACTCTAATTCATCTTCTATTTCATCATGATAAATATAGACAAATGCATTTTCACTTTTTATAACGCCCATTTCCCTAAAGGTATTTAGCACTGCATTGGCTTGGATTTTTATTCTTCTCTTTGGTGACATTAGTCTAGCAATAAAAATTTGGTTTTTTATTAAAATTGCCATATAGTAGTTTAGTATTAACGCTAATAGAGCCACCTTCACTGGAGTAGTTGCAAATAATTTTGATATATCAATAGATTTAACTATTAATGTATAAATTATAGTGTTTAAGGCCATAAATATTGAAAACATATAATTTCTAAATAATATTTCTAAACTTCTAAATGATTTGTTAATCTTTTTATTTATAATTACATTTTTACGCATTTCATAATTATCATTATTTTTAATATCATTTTCACCTAATGCCTTTTTCCACTGGTCTTTCATATACTCTCTATCAGAAGCAAATTCTAAAGTACTTTTATTAATATTCTTAATATTTCCTTTTAAATCAGCATATTTGTTAATATCAAGCCTAGAAATTCCACTTTCAATTACAGGGCTTAAATAATGCGGTCCTACAAAGCTTTTAAACCTTCTTTCTAAAATAGAGAAATCTTCAGAATTAAATAAAAATTTGCCTTCTGGATTATAAATACTATTTTCATTTTCTCTCTTAAACATAGTATTAGGTTCAACTGTTGCTAGATGCCAAATATTTGCTGATTTATTTGCTTTATTAGGATCAACTCTAATAGCTCTCCCTCTCATTTGATTTGATAAAACAAATGAACCTATAAAGCTTGCTAGTATTAGACTATTAATATTAGGGGAATCCCATCCTTCTCCGAGCAACGACTTAGTTCCAATAAGTATTTCTATCTTGCCTAATTTAAATGCTTCCGTTAGCAAAGACACCATATGACTGCTATTAGAAAATCCTTCATAAATTATATAATCATCAATTAATTCTCTATAACTTAAAGAATTATCCGTTATAGTATTTTTAGCTAGTATAACTAAACTACCTGTTAACACACCAATTTTAGCTTTACCCCCTAAACTTCTTCTAATAGTTTCAAATATAGGTATAATACCAATTTGAGTAATCTTATTATTACTACCTATATCAGATAGGAACTCCTTCTTAATATAATCACCTAAGATTAACATTCGAAGTTCACTAGCTAGATTATCATATTCAGCAACACATATTTTTTCAATACTTTCAAGTTTAGCAACAGATTGTATAGCTAGCTTTTTATTTTTTTGATTTGGGGACATGTTGATTTTGTTTTTATGTAAAAAATGATACTTTGTAAGTTTATCAAGAATAGTTTCATATAAATCTTCTGGAAATAATTCTTTATGATTATGAATGAAGATAAACCCTTTTTCTATATCTCCTTTTTTACCTTTAAAATAATTATATTTTGATAAAAATATTTTATTAATATTTGTAGGTGCTTTTTCTTTTCCTTCTTCTAATATTCTTAAAAATCCTATAAAGTTATCTTCATCATCAAAACATATATCTAAAAATTCTTCTCTTCCTAGAAATGCCTTATTTTCTCTTGCTAACCTATGAATAAGTCCTTCATTATGTAGCTCTCTTATAAAGTCATTTATTTTTTTATCAAATTTATTAATTAAATTCATTTCTTCTTTTGATGGATAATTAAAATATATATAATCTTGATGATAGCATAGGTTACCTTCCTTAACTAATTCAGGAACAAATATTTCTTCATCAATCGTACCACATACAGATATATATTTGTCCCATTGGCTTTTATTAGAGTCATAAGGTGGCGTTGCAGTTAATGCTATTACTTTATAACCAGGTCCTAATTCTTTAAGAAAATTTTCTAATGCTCTCTGCCATTCTGATTGTAAGTGGTGTGCTTCATCTAAACATATAGTTTTAATTCCAGACTTCTTAATAGTATTTATTAACTCAAATCCTTCATAGCTAACATTTCTTTCATCATCAACGTCAGTATCTAATTTATTAAATGCAGCATAAAGGCTTTGATAAGTAATAGAAGTAATGAATTTAATTTCCTTTAAAGAGAAAGATATAATATCATCTATATTATCACCTTCATTAATAAAAGACTCTTCAAATCTTTGTTTCCATTGGTTTCTAATTCCAAGATTTGGAGAAAGAACTAGAGTATTCTCTCCAAGACGACAAATAAGCTCGAGTCCTAGGATAGTTTTCCCCGAGCCTGGCGCTGCAACTATATGTATATGGTTATCATTTAAATGTTCTTTTGCATTGTCAAGTACCCTTTGTTGATATTTTCTAAATTCACCCTTAAACTTGTACATTATATTTTAACCTCCTTACCAAATAATACACTACAATCTAGAAAAGATAAATACCTTACTGTAAAAGAAAGCTATAAAATTTGATTGCAATAAAAACATGAAAATGGTTAGATTATGAAATTTATTTAAAAAGAGTGGACAAATAAAAGTGTAATTTTTATACACAATTTTACTTTGAACTATTATTGATTCTTTTACCATATAATAGTATAATAAGCAAGTATACAAATTGTTTACACAAAAACTAGAAAGGTTGTGATATAAATGTCATGGATTATTATTAGTCTTGTTATTCCAGTTATATTGCTATTAATTATTTTTGCTATATTGATGTATAACAACTTGGTAAAATCAAAATTAAAAGTTGAAAACTCTTGGGCTACAATAGATACTCAACTAATCAGAAGATTTGATTTGATACCAAATTTACAGGAGTTGGTAAAATCCTATGTAAAACATGAAAAAGATAGCTTAATAGAAATAACAAAAATTAAAACTCAATATGTAAATGCTGATGGAATTGAAGGAAAAATTAAAGCAGCAGATGATTGTGAAACTCTTTTTAAATCTATGTTTGCTCTTGTTGAAGCATATCCCGATTTAAAAGCTAATCAGAATTTCTTGAATTTACAAAATCAACTTGCTGAAATAGAAAATATTCTTTTAGAATTTTAAATAATATTCGCATAAGAGTGGAGTGACAAAATGATATTAGTAGGCTTATCTATAATACCAGTTGCAGTATTAATAATATTACAATTAAATA
>DUQJ01000209.1 GCA_012837865.1 Clostridiales bacterium
TCAACACATGTTTCTAAACGATAACGTCTCATAACTTCCCAATACTGAATTGTCATTGCATGAGAGTGGTTATGATTTGCAATAATTCTTGTAGCAACAGAGTTGCTCTCTTCACCAGTGGCCATGCTTATGCTTAAACGATTAGCTTGAGACACTTTTTCAGAGGAAGTTTTAATTTCATGTTGGAATCCTTGAGCTGCATTAGAGGCTTCATTGTGAGCATTAGACTGGGAAGCTGAAGAAGAAGCTTTACCACTGGTTTTTGAAATTCCACCAGAAAGTCCTAACATTGCACCAAATCCACTTGCACCAGCACTCATACCAAAAGAAGTTGATCGCGTACTATAATTATAGTTAGAGTTAGCTTCTGATAGTTGGCTTAAAGCATAATCATAGGCAGCTGTAGTATTATCAAGTTGTGCAGTGGCATAGTTTTCTGATGTATAGTCTGCGGCGTCTATTGTATCAGTAATGGTATAGCTTTGTGATTTTTCTCTTACAATTAAACGTTGTTCTTCACCTGGTGCTAATATCATAGAATATAGTAAATTACCCAAAGCAAATCCATCAGGTACCCATGCCTGGTGCATGTTTAAAACGTAACCAATCCCCAAAGATGACATCTGTGGCCATTCTTCAGCTGACGTTGCAATAGTATTTTTAAAGTTCATGACATCCACACCTTTAGCCAATGATGTTCTTGCATTGTTATTATTGGGATCAGCCAAAGGAGATATTTCTGGTTCTACTAATCTTTGAAGCATGGAATAGTTGAAAACTCTTGAAGGCGCTGTATCTGTAGGAAGATAGATTGCTTTGTTATCATTTCCCATAAGCTTTACACTTGGAAGAACCTTCTTTTGGTCTGTTCTATATCCATTAAAAATATCTTCATTTAATACAAAGGGCTCATTTCTAAAGTCCGAAACCAAATTATCACATAATGTTAAATTTCTTAATATGCGTTCCAAATCATTTGTAGTATCGTCAGATTTCTTTATAAGTGATTCTAATTCCTTTTTTTTCTCTTCTAGGAGTTTGATTTCCTTGATAATTAATTGTTTTTTAGGAAAAATTATATTGAATTTAGTATTATCCTTATCAGAAATGTTTTGTTCTGAAGTCTCTTTCATTTCACTAATCTTTGTAATAAAATCTAATTTTGCTTGATCTTCTTGAATGTCTGCATATATTACATCTAATTCATTAAAAGCTTTTAAAATATTTTGCTTGTCTACATGATTTATAATATCTGATGCAGCCAAAACAAACTTTTGCTTATTATTTCCTTTAGAAATAGTAATGGTAACGGCTGCTTGCATATTATATTTATCTGGCATCACAATTACAAAATTACTTTTGCTATCAGTATATCCCTGTGGATTGCTACCATTCTCTGTTTTATCCTCAGATGAACTTGATATGCCACTAATTTCAACCAATGCATCATAGAATGCATAATCTTGTCTTGCATCCTTCTCTGTGGGTAAAGTTTCACCACTCTTTAACATATATATGGAGCCTCTTAATGTTCTAGGTAGTGGTAAAGATAATTCTATATCTTGTAAAAAGCCTAAACCTTTTTGAATGACTTCCATACTATCAGTGGGGGTTCTCAATAATTCCTCATTTAGATTGTCTCTAAAAAGGAAGGTTGGTACTGGATCATCACATTCAATAGAACTTCCGCCAATAATATCTTCAATAGCGATTTCTGATATTAGATTTTTAAATTTTCGTAATTCCTCAGATTTAACACGGGTTCTACGAAGGGAATTATTTAGTTTTGCTATAAGTCTATCTTGATATTCAGAATTGCTGGATGGTATAATTTTTGAGTTCTTTATTAAGTTTTCTAATGTGCCTATTGTAACGAGTTTAAACTCTGGCTGGTTGTTGTGTAAACATTTCATTATATCATAAGCCTTGTTTACATCAACCTTTGTTAAATCCTCTATATGGCGCACGCCAAGTTCAACCAAAAAATATGATGTATCAGCATCCATTCCACTAACACGCCATAAATTCACTTGTTTTACCCATGAGTTTACATATTTGTTGTACCTTTTTATCCATATATCAAAATTCTTATTAGCTTGTTGAATTTTCATTTCCATATTCAATAAACTTAGAGCAATGTTTTTACGCTGTTCGATAAGACGTCCTTGTTGTAACAAATCGGACACTGTGTTAATGCCAAGTTGCTGTAAATGTTTTCTTCTTTCTACATCAATACCTTTAACTGGTATCAAAGATTCTTCCTTAGGAATGGTTACTTTTGAAGCTTCCACTTTTGTTGTGTTTTGACTGCTTCCTGGTAAATCAAGTGTTACGCCTTTCCTCGGTGTCCTTACATTTGGTGGTGTGTTTTTCTTCACTACTGGTAATTCACCTGCTACATCCTTTGAAGTTGTAGTGTTAGGTTGTGAATTATTAGTTGAATCATTATCCATATTTGCCCTCCATATCATATTTTTGCTGATATATTAGATTCAGCTTTTGGTTTATATATGTGTATTATAACAATTAATGGATATTCATATCCTAGCCTATATGGCTAGTCTTTTTATTAATCTTAAAATAGTTTTTATTTAAAAGGGGATAGATTGGTGGTCTATATATTAATTAAGAAAATATTTTTTGATACACATTTAGAAAGATATGCTATAATAATAAGGATTGGAAGAGTATGACAGTATGAATTTTAATTTATTGTTGGTGTATAAAATTTTGAATAGGGATGGGTGAAGTAGATGCAAGTTGTGTTTTCCGAAGTTGGATATGTAGATAATGAGGTTGAGCAACAAACGGATCAGAATTGGGGAAATGTATGTTCAACAATTATATTAAAGGATGAATATAGAAAAGGATTAAAAGGTTTAGAAGATTTTTCTCATGTACTTGTGATTACATATTTACACGAATCTGAATTCAATATAGAAAAACATTTACAAAGACATCCTAGAAACTTATCTGATATGCCGTTAGTAGGTATATTTTCACAAAGAGCTAAAAATAGACCGAATCCGATTGGGGTAACAGCAGTAGAAATCATAGAAATTAATAAAGGAAATTTAGTAGTAAAAGGCTTAGATGCTATAAAAGGAACGCCAGTATTAGATATAAAGCCATATTACCCTATGTATGATATTGTTGACAATGCAAGAATTCCAGACTGGGTAGAAATATTGATGACTAATTATTTTTGAATTTGGCATATATGTGCTATTACAGCCTTAATGTTAATAATAATTGCGCAAATGATAAGTGTATTTGATAGTTTTAATAAATGTTTTATAGTAATATTTATTCAGGAGGTAGTGATTATGAAGAAATTAGAAGAACATTTATATGAGCTAAGAAAAGAAAACAAATTAACTCAAGAAGAAGTTGCTGTGGCATTAAATGTTACAAGACAAACAATATCTAATTGGGAAACAGGAACAGCAATACCAACAATTAACAAAGCTATTGAACTGGCGCAAATATATGGTATATCATTAGATACTCTTGTAGGTAATGCAAAATCTGAATTAAAGAAAGTCAGTGTGATTATGAAAAAGTATGAAGGAACAAAAGGAACATTATTTATGCATCTAATAGAAACACAACCTTTTTATCCATTTACAAAAATAAAGAATGTTGAAATTATAGAAGTTGAATCTACATCTATGAAAATTCGAATTCATAAAAAAGATGTTGCAGAACAACTTATATTTTTAAAGGATGTTTTAGGCTTTCTAAAGGAGGTACAATAATATGTGGTGGATTGTTGGAATTGTAGTATTGTTTATTTTTATTTATTTAGAAGATATTTTGAAAGTATTAAAAAATAAAGATCCATTAGTTCAAGAAGAAAAAATAAAAAAGCAAAAGTTGGAAGTTGCAGAAAGATATGAATTAATATCGAACTTAAAGAAAAACATAGGGCATACATGTACAATAAAATCTTCAGAGTTACTTTATGTTAACGAAAAGCTTGAAATAACAGGAAAGCTTTTCGATTTTAGTATAACAGGTAAAAAGGGTCAATTAATTTGATCCTTTTTTAGTGTTAAAATTTTATTAAAACATAGTAAAGAAATATTAAACATATATATACAATACAAGCGATAATATGCAGTAAAACTTGTATATATATTAGTTTGTTAGGTGGACAAACTAACTACAAAATGCTATACTTATTTTGGTAAATGGATTTTATTTTTATCTTAATTTACTAGTAGCATTATTTTTAAATTTAATGGAGGAGAAAAACTATATGAATAAGAAAATTTTATCTGCTATTCTTGTATTGTCTATTATATTTGTAGTAATAATAGCGATACAAACAACAAAAAAACCTAAAGAGGTAGAGGGAACTGTTTATCATGAAACTTTTCAAAAAGGGGCGGGAGTTTCAAAGGTAAGTGGTGATGCTAAATTAGAGGTTGTTAAAAAGAAAAAGTTTGACGGCAATTCAAATGGTAAAGCATTATATGTTTCAGACAGGACTAACGACTGGGATGCAGCTGATTTTTTCTACAGCGACATGGGTTTAGAAGAAAATAAAAGTTATAAAATAAAAGTAACCGTATATGTTGACAAAGATGTTGAAATTCAATCAGGAGGGCAGTCTATTATTCAGCCTGTTGCTGCTGATACATACGGTTCATGGGTAAGCAATGTAGATTTTATAGCTGGAGAAGCCATAGTTCTAGAAGGCAAATTCAGAGTAGACGCAGCTCATGATCGAATTAGAATTCAATCAAACCAAGAAGGTGCAGCAGTTCCATTTTATATTGGAAATATCTTGATTACAGAAGAAGCATCAGCAGAAACACCAGATGAACCTGGAAAAATTACAGATGGTATAAAAGAATTTAAATTAATCACTTTTGAAGACAATGATTTAAATGGATTTGGAGTACGAGGTGATACGGCAGAACTGTCTGTAACTAACGAAGATAATAATACAGAGGGCGGACAATACGCTTTAAAAGTTGAGAATAGAACTCAAGAGTGGCATGGACCATCATTAAATATTGAAGATTATATTGAACCAGGTTATGAATATAAAATTTCATTATGGATTAAATTAATCTCGCCAAGTTCTGCAAACTTACAGCTTTCAACTCAAATAGGAAGTGATGATTATGGTCCAAGTTATAATAACCTTACTGGGAAGATGGTTAAATCTAGCAATGGCTGGGTAAAGTTTGAATCTACTTATCGCTATGAAGGTGTTGCAGATAATTATGTAACGATTTATGTTGAAAGTTCTGACAACGCAACAGCATCCTTCTATATTGATGATATAAGTGTTGAACGTACTGATTCGAGTACCGTGAAAATTCAAACAGATTTATTAGCAGTTAAGGATGTTTATAAAGATTATTTCTTAATTGGTAATGCTGTTTCAACTAAAGATTTTGAGGGTAATAGAATTGAACTTCTTAAGCAACATTTCAATCTTGTGACTGCAGAAAATGCAATGAAACCACAATATGCATATAACGATGATTTAGAATTTGATTTTACTTCTCCGGATGCACTTGTTGAAATGGCTTTGACTAATGGCTTGAAAATTCATGGTCATGTATTAGTTTGGCATCAACAATCACTTGAATCTTTACATACAGATTCAAATGGAAATCCACTAAGCAAGGAAGAAGCGTTAAAGAACTTACGTACACATGTTAAAACAACAGTAGAACATTATGGAGAAAGTGTTATTTCATGGGATGTTGTTAATGAGGCAATGAATGACAATCCGCCTTCACCAGGGAATTGGCAAGGGTCTCTAAGAGAATCAGGATGGTTAAAGGCTATTGGTTCGGACTATCTTAAAGAAGCATTTATTGCAGCTAAAGAGGTAATTGATGAGAATGGTTGGGATATTCCTTTATACTATAACGACTATAATGATGATAATAAAAACAAAGCAGAAGCTATATATAATATGGTAAAAGAAATAAATGAAGAATATGCTCTTAATAACGATGGAGAAAAACTAATTAGTGGAGTTGGTATGCAAGGTCATTATAACCTGAATACAAATCCAGAAAACGTAAGGAACTCACTAGAGAAATTCATTTCTTTAGGAGTAGAAGTTGGTGTTACGGAATTAGATATTACTGCTGGAGAAAGCGGTCAAATGACGGAAAAAGAAGCAAATCGACAAGCCTTCTTATATGCTCGTTTGTTCCAGCTATATAAAGAACATTCTGAACACATATCAAGAGTGACTATATGGGGACTTGATGATGGTTCAAGTTGGAGAACTAGTCAAAATCCACTTTTGTTTGATATGGATTTACAAGCGAAACCTGCATATTATGCAATAATTGATCCTGATAAGTTTATAGAAGAATATGATGTAGACGTAATCAAAGCAAAAACATCTTTTGCAACTCAGGGAACACCTGTTATAGATGGTAAAATAGATGAAATATGGAATGATGCAAATGTAATACCTATTAGCAGCGCTCAACAAGCATGGGATGTTTCAAAAGGTGAAGCAAGAGTGCTTTGGGATTCTAAATATTTATATGTTCTTGTAGAAGTTAGCGATTCAGAATTAGATAAATCTTCTGAAGTAGTGCATGAACAGGATTCAGTAGAAGTATTTATTGATGAGACAAATAGTAAATCATCATTTTATGTTGACGGTGTAGTTCAATATCGTATAAATTATGACAATGAACAATCATTTAATCCGGAAGAAGTAGAAGGTTTTGAATCAAAAACATATGTAGATGAATCAGGTAATGGATATATTGTTGAAATGAAGATACCATTCCAAGAAATCACACCTGAGGATGGTACTGTAATTGGATTTGATGTTCAAATAAATGATGCAAAGAATGGTTCACGCGAGGGTGTTACTATTTGGAATGACCTATCAGGGCAAGGTTATCAAGATGCATCAGTGTTTGGTAATTTATCATTTAAAGTTTCTGAAGAATAGTAATATGAATTAAGTGTAAATCTTAAAAACTATCTAGAATATTCACTCCGTATCAAGGATAACTAATAATAAAAACAGTTTTATTGGGCTTTTATTCATATTTAACTATAATCAACCAATTACTATATTGCATTAATGGCTAATTAACATTATAATAGAAGTATAATAACAATGGGTCTAAGTAGGAGGGTAAATATAAAATGATTATAAGCGTAATTAATCAAAAAGGAGGAGTCTCTAAGACAACGAGTGTATTTAATATTGCTGGAAATTTAGCTGGGGAAGGATATAAAGTTTTGCAGGTAGATATAGATCCACAAGCAAGTCTAACTATAGCTAATGGAATCGAGCCAAGTAGGATCGATAAAAGTATATATGATGTGCTTTGTGAGGATGTGAATATTAAGGAAGTTTTACACGAAGTTGGAGAGAACTTGAAGATATGTGTATCTAAACTAGATTTATCTGTAGCTGAGCTTTCACTTGTTAATAAAATGGCAAGAGAGACTATACTAAAGAAAGTTTTAAAGGAAGTAAATAAAGAATTTGATTTTATACTTATAGACTGTCCTCCGAACTTAGGACTGCTTACCATAAATGCATTGTGCGCATCAGATAAGGTTATAATACCTGCTTCAACAGACTACTTATCGCTTAGGGGTGTCGATCTTTTAGTTAAAACGGTTGATAAAGTTAAATATAACTTAAATGAGGATTTGGATATCATAGGGATAATTGCAACTATGCATAATTCTCGAACTACACACAGTAATGAAATCTTAGAAGTATTTAAGAATAATTATAATGTTATTGGCACCATTAGTGAGAGCGTAAGAGTTAAAGATAGTATATTAGCAGGAATTCCATTGTGCAAATTTGTTCCTACTCATAAAACCACAAAAGAATATAAAAAGATATCAGATAAACTTATTGAGATAAGAAAAAAAGAAATGCAATAAAAAAATCTTAATTTAATAATTTTATAATTGAATATTACATATAAAAGGATCCTGATAGTAACTATATAATTATTTGTTACTATCAGGATTTATTATGTATAGAACTATCTTTGTTCAATCTTTTAATTTCAACCCATAGCCATAAGCCTGTTAATATGAAAGCACCTAGATCTGAAAAAGGTCCTGACCACCAAACACCCTCTAAACCCCAATACAGTGGAAGAACAATTAGAAGGGGAATAAATATTATTATTTGTCTAGACAAGCTAAGTAAAGTTGCTTGGTTAGGCTTTCCGACTGCTTGAAAATAACTTGCACTAATCATTTGCATACCTATTAAGGGAAGAAATTTAAAAAAGATGTCCATACCATGAACGCCTAACTCTATTAATTCAGGCTTGTCATTAAATAGACTTATTAATTGTGTGGGCCAAATCTTAGAAAAGACAAATCCTATAGTAACTAAAGCAGTTGCTGAAACTATTGATAATTTTAAAGTATCTTTTACCCTTTTGAATTGTCTTGCACCATAATTAAAACCTATTATAGGCTGTGCTCCTTGACTAATACCCATAGCAGGCATTACTAAAAGTGTGACAATACTCATTATAATACCTATAACTGCTAGCGCAGTATCTCCACCATAGTGCGCAAGACTACGGTTGAGAATTAATTGTTGAATACTACCAGTAACCTGTAATACAAACGTAGGGAAGCCTATTAACAAAATAGAATTAACAACTAGTCTTTTTAACTTAAGATTTTCAAGTTTAATTTTTAATGTACTTTTTCCTGATAGAAAATGATACAGAACCCAGGTGCTTGTTACTGAGTAGGAAATGATTGTTGCAAAGGGTAATACATCAGGACTTGCTCCAAAGAAAATCAGAATAGGTTTAAGAAATATTAAGCCAAGTAATGTAATAATTACTCCAATAATAAGAAAAAGGACAAAAGCATTCCCGACTATTTTTTCAGCCTCTCCTTCTTTTTTCTCTCCTAGACGAATTGAGATGAGAGATGTGGCTCCCATACCAATTAACATAATGCAAGCCATGTATGCCGTTATAAAGGGGAAACAAACAGTAACTCCTGCAAGGGCTAAGTCACCTACACCATTACCTACAAAGATACTATCTATGATATTGTATAAAGCATTTACTAATAAACCTATAATGGCTGGCAGTGAAAACTTTAACATTAATTTGGGGATTCTTTCTTGAGTCATTAGTTTGGATTCATTCAATTTTATTCACTCCTTTATTTAGTTTGAATTATAACATGGCATACCATATCAAAGTTATTAAAAAAGTTCAACTATAAATTGATATATATAAATTCATATAAAACTATATTTTGAAAACTTTACTTGAAAGTGATATAGTATATGGTAACTATATTAGATTGGAGATAACTCTATGAGCGTAAAGATATTGACAGATAGTACAAGTTATATTGATGAGAAACTCAGAAAAGAATTAGGTATACAGATTATACCTTTATATGTTTCATTTAAAGATGAAAGTATAAAAGAAACAGAGATGAGTAATAAAGAGTTTTATGAAAGAATGGAGAAGGGCGGAATACCTCTAACTTCTCAACCATCTTTAGGCGAGCTTTACGATATAATGGTAGAAACAGTATCTAAAGGTGATGAATTATTAGCGGTATTTTTATCATCAGATATGAGTGGAACTTATCATAGTGCATGTGGTGTAAGAGATAGAGTCCTAGGAGAGTATAAGGATGCAAAAATTCAGATAATAGATGCTAGATCTAATTCTATGCAATTAGGATTTGCTGCAATTGTAGCAGCAAGGGCAGGTAAAGATGGAAAGAGCATAGATGAAATTGTAGAAATAGTTAAGCATAATATTAAAAGAAGTAGATTCGTATTTATACCTGATAATTTAGAATATCTAAAAAAAGGTGGCCGAATAGGTGGAGGAGCTGCTTTGATTGGTAATCTATTAAAAATAATACCTATTTTAACTGTTAAGCATGGCAAAACAAGTATTTTAAAGAAAGTAAGGACTAAAGCAAAGGCTATTAATGAAATGATAAATCAAGTTCTAGAAGATGAACTTAAATATTCTATAAAAGAAATAATTGTCCATCATATTAATTGTTACGACCAAGCAAAGGAATTAACGAAGAGATTAAAAGCACAGCTAGATCATAAGATAGATATAGTTGATATAGGGCCTGTAATTGGTGTCCATGTCGGTCCAGGAGCTATTGGGATAGCATATTATACTGAAGATGAGATTGAAAATTAGAAAAAGATAAATGAGTGATAAATATTTTGAATGATTTTTTTGTTATGCGGAAGGAAAGACAGATATGTACAAAAAAATAAAACAAGGATTTATAGCAGTCTTGCCGATAGTAATTGGATATTTTCCGATAGCAATAGGATTCGGTCTATTATCAAAAAACACTGGGATATCATTTAAAGGGACTAGCTTGCATTCTATCATGGTGTTTGCTGGAGCGAGCCAGTTTATGTCACTTGATTTGATTAAAGCAGGAGTTGGAACGGGTGGTATTATTCTAGCGACTTTTTTATTAAATCTTCGCCATATAATGATGTCAGCATCCTTGTCAGTTAATTTTAAAAATATAGAGAGAAAATATCTACCATTAATAGCATTTGGAATAACAGATGAAACATTCTCAGTAGCATCTTTTAATAAAGATAAAATCAACCTGCCGTTTATTTTGACAGTTAATATACTCGCTTATACTTCATGGGTTTCAGGTACGATTGTAGGATTCTTAGTTGGTGAAACACTCCCAAAGGCACTTCAATCAAGTCTCGATATAGGGTTGTATGCTATGTTTGCTGCATTGCTGTTTCCTGAGTTTAACAAACATTTAAGAACATTTATAATTGCTTTGCTTGCTGCAATAATATATATGGGCTTATATTATTCTGAACTATTTTCTCCGGGGTGGGATATCATCATAGGTATAGTTCTATCGGCAGTATTAGGTACATTTGTTTTTAAAAATAAAGATACAAAGGAGGAAAAACTATGAAGAGTTACCTGCCTTTGATATTCGGAATGGCAGTAGTGACATATTTGCCAAGGTTAATTCCACTAGTATATTTAACAAAAAAGAAACCAGGCCCTAGGCTAAAGAGATTCTTAGAGCTAATTCCTTATACATCTTTATCAATATTAATAGTGAGAGGAATTATTACATCTTCGCAAGATATGATTGGGCCAGCTATTGTTGGAATAAGCCTTGCAGGCATATCAGCTTATTTTAAAGCGAATTTGGTGGTTTCAGTTTTAATCGGAATTGTTGCTTCGTTTTTAATGATTAATATGAAGTGAAGATACATGTAGTTTTTTGGGCAATACTAAATATGCATAAATAAGTTGACTTTGATTAGAATGGATTATATAATGAACTCAGTTAAAAAAATAGTAACAACAAGGGGGCTAGATAAATCTAGCTGAGAGTAAGCTGCAATTGCTTTGACCTATTACCTGATCTGGATAATGCCAGCGGAGGGAAATATTGATTAGATTATGATGTTTATACCCTTTGCTTACCAGTACAGAGGGTATTTTTTGTTGCTAAATTGAACAAACTATTATAAGGAGGAATTTAAAATGGCAGATGTGAATGTAAGTCTACAAGTTTTACCAGTTGTTCCTGATGAATGTATTTATGATGTTGTTGACAAGGTTATTGAACTTATAGATCAATCAGGAGTTAAGTATGAGGTAGGTCCAATGGAAACAACAATGGAAGGTGATTTAGACTTTATACTAGATATTATAAAGAAATCCCAAGATGTTTGCACTAAAGAAGGAGCAGAAAGAGTTGTTTCTATAATAAAAATTGATTATAAGGTAGAGGGCGTGACAATGGATGAAAAAATCGGGAAGTATAGAAAATAAATTAATTCCAATTAGTTTTTTTACTATATTAATATTTATTTGGGAACTTGTCGCTAGATTAGAACTTGTGCCTGCATATATATTACCGGGGCCAATAAGGATAATAAAAACACTTTTTATGAATTTACCAGTATTAAAGGAACATATAATTGTAACGTCATTAGAAGCTATAGCTGGCTTTGTTATATCAGCGATATTTGCAATAGCCATATGTTTACTAATGGATAGTATAACTATAGTGAAGAAGGCAATATACCCTTTAATAATAGTTTCGCAGACAATACCTATAATAACCATTGCACCTTTATTTGCAATATGGTTTGGTTTTGGGTATTTACCAAAAGTAGTTATAGTTGTTTTAGTTTGCTTTTTTCCTATAACTATTAGTCTATTAGAAGGATTGTCCTCTGTAGACGAGGATTTATTAAACCTAATAAAATCTATGGGAGCAAATAAGATCCAAACTTATAAAATGGTCAAATTACCTGCTGCTATGCCAAGCTTTTTCTCGGGATTAAAAATCGCTGGAACCTATAGTATAATGGGGGCTACTATTGGGGAATGGGTAGGTGGAAAACGGGGTCTTGGAGTATATATGTTAAGAGTTAAGCACTCTTTTGCAACAGATAAAGTATTTGCAACAATAATAGTAATAACATTATTAAGTATATTATTACTTAAGGTAATAGGCATAATAGAAAGAAAGTCTATGCCTTGGATATATAAGCAAGAATTAGAAAATACGGAGGAATATAAATAATGAAGAAAAGAATGATCTTAATAGCTATTTTAATAATATCTATAGCGACATTAGCAGGGTGTAAAGGTAAAAAGAAAAATAATGAATTGGAAAAAGTAACTATTGTTTTAGACTGGGTTCCTAATACAAACCACACAGGCATGTATGTTGCGCTTGAAAATGGATATTACAAAGATGAAGGATTAGAGGTGGAGATAATTCAACCAACAGCAGGAGGTAGCGCGGATCTTATAGCAGCAGGTCAAGGTGAGTTTGGAATCAGCTATCAAGAACAAGTTACATATGCAAGAACTGCAACAGAACCTTTACCAGTAAAAGCAATTGCGGCTATAATTCAGCATAACACTTCTGGATTTGCATCACCAGCAGCTAAAAACATCACAAGTGCCAAAGAATTCGAGGGAAAAAAATATGGTGGTTGGGGCTCAGCAATTGAAGCTGCAATGTTAAAAGGATTGATGGAAATAGAAGGCGGAGATTATAATAAACTTGATATGATAGATATAGATGCTTCAGACTTTTTTGCAAGCGTTGAAAACCATGTAGATTTCACTTGGATTTACTATGGATGGGATGGAGTGGCAGCTGAACTTAAAGATTATGATATTAATTTCATAAAGCTTCAAGATGTAGAATCAGCATTAGATTTTTATACACCAGTAATAATTGCACAAGAGAAATTATTAAAAGATAAACCAAAATTAGCTAAAAAGTTTTTAAAAGCAACATCAAAAGGATATGAATATGCAATAAACAATCCAGAAAAAGCAGGTAAACTATTAATAAAGCATGTGCCAGAATTAGATGAAAAGATGGTAATTGCTAGTCAAGAGTATTTGGCAAAAGAATATAAAGCAGAAGTTAGTAGATGGGGAGAAATGAAGGAGTCAGTATGGTCAACTTATGGCGATTGGATGTTTGATAATAATTTATTAGAGAATAAGTTAAACTCAAGTGAAGCTTTTACAAATGATTATTTACCAAAGGAGTAAAGATGTATAAGGTAGAGATAAATAATGTGTCAAAAAGTTTTGGACAATTAAATACTTTAGATGATGTTTCGCTAGAACTTAAAGAAAATCAATTTGTTACAATACTTGGTCCTAGTGGTAGTGGTAAAAGCACATTATTTAATATAATATCCGGATTATTAATTCCCGATAAAGGAGAAGTGCTAATAGAATCTGAGGTATATACAGGTAGAACGGGAAGAGTAAGTTACATGCATCAAAAGGATTTGCTTCTTCCTTGGAAAAATATCTTGGAAAATGTATGTCTGCCTTTAAATTTAAAGGGATACTCTATTAAAGAAGCTAAAATAAAAGCTTTAAACTATTTTAAACTTTTTGGATTAGAAGGCTTTGAGAAAAACTATCCAAATCAACTTTCAGGCGGAATGAGACAACGTGCTTCTTTACTTAGGACATATTTATTTTCCAATGATATTATGCTTCTAGATGAACCTTTTGGTGGGCTTGATGCTATAACTAAAAGGACAATGCAACAATGGTTATTAGAAGTGTTCGAAGACTTAAAAGCATCTATTTTATTCATTACTCATGATATAGATGAGGCGATATTTTTATCGGATAAAGTATATGTTTTATCTGAAAGACCTGCTTCTGTTAAAGCTGAATTTGAAGTAAATATAGCTAGGCCAAGAAGCTTGGATACATTTACCTGTAAGGAATTTAATGAAATGAAAAAGGATATACTGGATTTACTATAGGAGGTTTGTTGTGGCAATATTTGATGAAGAAGCAAAGGATTATGATTCTTGGTATACGACTAAAATGGGTGAGTTTGTAGATAAGGTAGAAACTGATCATGCATTTTCTTTGTTTAAACCAGAAGCAGGAATGAAGATATTAGATGTAGGATGTGGAACGGGAAATTTTAGCATAAAACTAGCTGAAATGGGATGTAAAGTTATTGCTATAGATCAATCAAAAGAGATGCTTGAAAAGGCAAGACAAAAATCAGAAATTAAAGGTCTAGATATAGAATTTATATGTATGGATGTTTATAATATAGACTTTCCTGATGAAGAATTTGATGGAGTGTTTTCAATGGCAGCATTTGAATTTATTAAAGAACCTAAAAAAGCATATGATGAAATGTATAGGGTTATTAGGGAAAAAGGATCTTTATTAATTGGAACGATTAATCTAAAAAGCAAATGGGGAGAGCTTTATAGTTCGGAATGGTTTCAAGAAAACACAGTTTTCAAATACGCGGACTTTAAATCAATGGATGATATGAAATCATTAAATATAAAAGAAGTTGTAGATAGTGGTGAATGCTTATATATACCACCTGCTACAGAAGAAGAAATTATAAGTTTAGAATTAGAAAAAGAACTTTCTGCAATAGAAGAAGGTGGGTTTATATCCGTTCTATGGCAAAAGGGTATTTAGATAAAAACAATCTGGGGGGAATATTATAAGTCCTGAATCTTTTGAAATATAAAGATTTCAGGGCTTTTTAAATTAAGAAATATTATTTATATTAAAAACAATTTAAGTTTGATATAATATAAATACATTAACTTGAAACAATATAATACTAGGAGATGATTATATGAAAATTAAATATATGGTGATACTAGGAAGTGTTTTGATATTATTAATAGTAATCTATTCCATAGGTGAATTTAAGGAGGCTAATATGATGA
>DUQJ01000013.1 GCA_012837865.1 Clostridiales bacterium
ATGGATCGTGGTATCTAATGAAAAAGGTTTTACTTTAATTGAAATGGTTATTACAATTGCCGTATTATCATTAATTACTGGTATGGCATTATCTATTATCATATCGGGTGTAAGGTTTTTCCAAAGAGAAACGATAATATCTACTAATCAAGAAAACACTAGATTTGTCACAAGGACAATTGGTAAAGAGATAAGAAGAGCAAAAGAGGTAAATATTATTAATGACCATACTATTCAAATTATTTATGAAGATTCTTCAGAAATCAAATTTGTTCATATAGGAGATAAAATAAGTAGAATAGATAATGCAGGTAGCGGTTTTACAACAGACATTAGTAGTAATATTAAAAAATTTCAAGTTACTAAAGACCCAGTTACTAATACTATTGTACTTTATATAGAATCATTAGATAAACCAAAGGGTACACTAGTAAAAATTACTTCAAAATTTAATCTTAGAAAGAAGGCGGTGTAGTAATTATGAAAATATTAAAAAACGAAAAAGGTTATGCATTAATATTTGCTATTCTTATGCTAGCTTTATTCTCAATTTTATCAGTTGGCATTATGACTACAGTGAGTGCAAATAGCCGTATTGGGCGTAATGAGCGTGGACTTCAATCAGCATACTATATATCAGAAGCAGGTATTAAAACTGCGAATAATGAATTTATGGATGAGCTTGTGACTATTCATGAGTCTTCAAATAGTGCAGATGAATTTTTCGCAGCAATATCGAATTATATATCTACTACTTATAGTGGTGGAAATTTTAAAACAATAAATACATTTGAAGATGCATATCTATCAACTCCTGTTGCAGAAGTTATTATAAAAGAAGGAATAAGAGCTGGTGATATAACAGAGTATGAAATTACATCTAGAGGAATACTTGATGGTGGAACAAGAATAACTTCAATGAAGTTTTCATTGAAGTGGGCAATAATGGCCAATCCGGAGTTTACTGTATTTACAACAGATGGAATGAATATTAATAATGGTACTATTAATGGGCCTGTAGGAACTATAGCAACTGCTTCTGATGCAATTAAAATAGGAGGATGGCCAACTTTAAATGATGTATATGTACCGGATGTTAGTACTGGTATAACTAAACCAGAGCATTACGCCAACATGGGAGAAGTTAAACAAATAGGTGAAATTAGTTATGAAACACCGACTTATCCGACTCTACCATCACCATTACCAAACTTTTATCCAAATACAACTATAGTTGATCCAGATAACCCACATAATGTTGTTGAGAATGGTAAAGTTAATATCACCCATTACATGGCAGAGGGTTATACATTACAACTAAATAATGATGAATATCATTTAAGTGAATTAAATATAAATAGTAATTGGACGTTAAATATTGATTTAATGGGTGGAGATAGAACCTTATATATTGATAAATTTAGTGCTAACTCAGGCAAGATTAACATAATAGGTGATGGAAACTTAACTATTCATATTAATGAAAGTATGCATACGGATGGATCTTTTGAGTTTAACAAGCCAAATACATCCGGTTTAAATGCTAATGAAAAAGATCTTGCAGAGAAAAAAGCTGTAGAAAAGCTAGCTATTTACTATGCGGGGGCACCAACATTAACTTTAGATGGTGCTAATAAAACATATGCTTCACTTTTTGTTAAACAAGCAGATGTTAATTTAATTGCAGGTGGTGGACTATTCGGTCACTTAATATCACTAGGGGAAAATATAGTTATTAGTGGCGGAACAAACTTAATGAAAGGAATTATGTTTGTACCTAATGCTCATGTTCAACTTTCTGAAGGACCTGTAGTAACAAGTCCTATTATAGCTAAAAACTTAACGATGTCAGGTGGTACAAACCTGAGTTTTGATCCAGATTATGAAATGCCTATAAATCCTTTTGGTTCAGTTTTTAAAACAGACATAAATAAACTTTTAAGTAGTCAAACGCCAATTAGGGAAAAATAACTTCGGAGGGGAACATGGGAAAGAAAACGATTAATTATGAAAAAAGGCTTCAGCAAAGCAGAAGCAAAATTAAAAAACAAAAACCTATAATTGTTATTGATATAGGAGCAAGTCAATTAAAAGTGGTTCAAATGAAAGCTAATATGGAGGTGAAAGCCTGGGGGACTGTGGCTATACCTGAAGGATTTATTTCACAAGGAAGAATTGAAGCCCAGGGGCCATTAGCAGATTTAATTAAAAAAGCACTATCTAAGCATAGAATCAAAGGTAATAAATGTGCACTTTGCATATCTGGCAATGAGGTTATAGTTAGAGAATTAGTATTACCTGAAATGGCTCCTGAACAAATATTAGAGAATATAAATTATGAAATTATTTCTTTTTTACCATTAAAGCATGCTGACTATTCAATTGATTATAAAATCTTAGAATATATTAAAGCAGAAGATGATAAACCAGATAGAATAAGACTAATGGTTGCGGCTATACCAAAGGTAATGGTAAACCAATATATTGGTGCTTTGAAAAAAGCCGGAATTAAAGTAGTTTATGTAGATGTTGTACAGAATTCACTTACTAAGATTAGTAAATTAATATCTTATGAGAATAACACAATGTCTGCAGCTGAGAATATATGTATTATAGATATTGGTGCAAGAACCTGTGAAGTTGTTATATTAAGTGACGGAGAATATTTTACCCATAAAACAATTATTAAGGGATCAAATGATGTTACTAAACTAATATCTGAGAAAAATGAAATAGATTATGATAGAGCTGACGAATTAAAGAAAAGAGAAAATTATTTCAATCAAGAGAATGAAGTTACAAAATATTTTGAAAATTTATTTTCAGATATTGATAGAACTATATCTTATTTTAAGAATAGAAAACATGGTCAAGAAATAAACAAAATATATATCACAGGTGGGGGAAGTCTTCAACCTGGTTTAATCGAATTTTGCAATAAACGTTTATCAACTAAGACTGAGTTCTTAGCAGATCAATTAAAAAATTACAAGAATCAAAAATCAAAAGATTCATTTGCGATTTTTTCCCAAGCAATTGGAGTAACTATTAGGGAGGATATATAAAATGAAATTAGATATTAATTTAATCCCAGGAAAAAGCAGAGATGGAACGAAAGATTTTTATAAAATAATTTTTCTAATATTAATATTTTCCATTGTAATAGTTATATGGGGATATGTTTTTCCTAAAGCCGAAAAAGAATCATTAACAAAAGAAGTTAATAAAAAGGAACAGGAATTAGAAGAGCTATCAGAAATAGAAGAAGAGTATAAAGCTATAAAAGCTAAACATGATGAAATAAAAAATGAATTAGATTTATATGATAATATTAAATCATATA
>DUQJ01000210.1 GCA_012837865.1 Clostridiales bacterium
TTATTAAAAAAGAAATTATTAATATTTTATAAAAGAAGGCTTTTATCATTTATAATACCTTTCAAGCTTACAATTAAAATGTATATTAGTATAAGTTATTGTAAATGCGTATATATTATTCAATAAACAATCATAATTTAAAAGACAAGGATAAGATAAGGAGAAAATCATATGAATAAAAATAAAAGTTTGCCTACAAGGGATGAAATAGATGAAAAATATAAATGGGCTATTGAAGATTTGTATTTAACTGATGAAGATTGGGAAAAGGAATATAGTCAACTTGAAGAATTACTAGAAGATATTACTGAATATAAAGGTCGCCTAAGTAAATCAAGTGAGATATTATTGAAGTTTTTTGTTTTAAAAGATGAAATTGGAATGTTATTTGAAAGAATATATGTATATGCAAATCAAAAATACCATGAAGATACATCAAATTCTATTTATCAAGATTTTTCTAATAAAGCTAGTACTTTATCAGTACAAGTAAGTAGTAAATTATCATTTTATACACCAGAGATTTTATCGATACCTGTTGAAGTATTAAATGATTTAATTAATGAAAATAAGAAATTAGCATTATATGATTTTCAGATTAAAGATATTTTGCGTAATAAGCCACATACACTTTCAGCAGAGATAGAAGCTTTATTATCAGATGTAGGAGAAATAGCAATTGGTCCAGATAATATATTCTCAATGTTTAATAATGCAGATATTGAATTTCCAGAAATAATAGATGAAAATGGTGAGAAAATAAAAATAACACATGGTAGATACGGAGCATTATTAGAAAGCAATGATAGAAGAGTTAGAGAAGATGCATTTAAAGCTGTTTATTCGTCATATGCTAGCTTTAAGAATACATTGGCTGCAACTTTTAGTGCAAATGTTAAGCAGGAATCTTTTTATGCAAAAGCTAGGAATTTTCCATCAACATTAGAAAAAGCTTTATATGCTGGGAATATTCCAATTGAAGTATATACTAATTTAATTGATGCAGTTAATGACAATATGCATTTAATGCATCGCTATGTATCTTTAAGGAAGAAAGTATTAGGCTTAACTGAAATGCACACCTATGATTTATATGCACCACTTGTTAAAGATTTTGAGATGGATATATCATTTGAGGAAGCAAAAGATATAATTAAGGAAGGCCTTCAACCTTTAGGTGCTGATTATTTATCTATTCTAAATGAAGGATTTAATAAAAAATGGATTGATATTTATGAAAATCAAAATAAAAGAAGTGGAGCTTATTCCTGGGGGGCTTTTGGCACACATCCTTATGTTTTAATGAATTACAATAACACATTGAATAATGTATATACATTAGCACATGAAATGGGGCATGCAATTCATAGTTATTATTCAGATAAAAACCAGCCATATGTATATGCTGCATATACAATATTTGTAGCGGAAGTTGCTTCAACATGTAATGAATCCTTATTAATAAATCATATGTTAAAGAATGCAAAAGATAAAAAAGAAAAGGCTTATTTAATAAATCATTTCTTAGAAAAATTTAAAGGAACATTGTTCCGCCAAACTATGTTTGCAGAGTTTGAAATGCTTACACATAAGATGCTTGAGCAAGGCGAAAGCTTAACTGCTGATGTCTTATCTAAGATCTATAGGGAATTAAATATAAAGTATTTTGGTGATGATATTATAATTGATCCAGAAATAGAATTAGAATGGGCTAGGATTCCACATTTTTATAGAGCCTTTTATGTATATCAATATGCAACAGGCTATTCAGCAGCCATAGCACTATCAAGAAGGATATTAAAAGAGGGTGAAGCTGCTGTTAATGATTATATCGAATTTTTAAGCAGTGGAGGATCAGATTATCCAATTGAATTATTAAAAGTTGCTGGAGTTGATATGAATACCAAAGAGCCAGTAAATCAGGCTCTGGCTCTTTTTGAAGAATTGTTAGATCAAATGGAAGAAATAATTGAATGTTGATATTCAGATAAAAGTTTTGTATTGTATTTTTCATATACAATTTGATTATATAAATCTGATGCAAAGATATCATTAGAAAGCATCTTCATACCTATTTTATCAAGTTGTTTATATGCATTTGATACTTTGTTTATGATTGGAATCCTCCCAGTATTATTAATTTCTTTTAGAAGCTTAGAGGATTCCTTTTTCATTCCTAATAATCGTGCATAGGGTGTATATGAATTATTAATATAGGTATCCATGTCTTCCTGAAAAATATTTAATACAAGATGAATTAATGAGCGATTGATTCTGGTTAAAGTATTGTTTTTGGTTTTTATATTTAAAGCAAGATCTTCAATGTTTGAATTTAAATCTATATTATTCTTCATTCTATCTGCAAGATCATAAGAGATATCTAAATATTGTGAAAGTGAATCTGAACTTTCAGAAAGCAATTTATATTTTATTATACATGTAAAGTCTTCCATAGTTATTGGGAATTTAACCTTATATTCATTTTTTAGGATCTCGTATACATTTGAAGGTAGTGACGATTTAGTACAAGTCAAATCATTTTCTGTATTATATTTCTCGATATTATTTCTAATGGAAGTGGCTGAACTAAAAATAGAATTAATATCTTTATCGTGGTAATCAGAACCATATCTTTTAATAGTTACAGGTTCAATTTTACTGTTAAATGTATCTAATGCCTTTAAATATTCGATGGATAGAATATTATTAGGGGATGAGATTTCTTTGTTTAGAGTTATTAAATTACAATTATTATTAGCAATATCATTGAGAGCTTTTTGTCTAGAAGATGGAAATGAAAACCCTTGTTTTAAATATTTAACTATATTAAGATCTAAAGATTCCTTATTTTCTTTAATAATATTATTAATTGAATTAAGAGATTTAAGGTCACCGCTTTCACTACCAAAACATAAACAATCTACAATAGAAAGCTTATCAAGTATTGAAACAGCACCATGTGCAAAATATTCAGCACTAGCAGTAGAATAAGATGTAGGGAGTTCAAATACTAAATCAGCACCATTTAACAATGCCATCTTAGTACGCGCATATTTATCGATAATTGCAGGTGTTCCTCTTTGCACAAAATTTCCGCTCATTATAACAATTACATAATCTGAATTAGTTAATTCTTTGGCTTTATCTATATGATATTTATGTCCATTATGAAATGGATTATATTCAGTTATTAATCCTAATACTCGCATTTGGCACTCCTTTAATATGATTAATATAATTCTATCATATTATTATGAAACTGTAAGCCTTTATTTTATATTTAAAAATACAATAATATGATTTAAATAAGCTTTATAATATTAAATCAAAAGGCAATCACCCTTGTATATATACTTAACTTGTCTTATAATTACAAGAGTGCAATAAAATAATATTTAACATATTATTGTTTATATAAATTAGATACGGAAGGAGAAACATCGTGGAATTTATTGATGTAATCAAAGAAAGAGCTAAAAATAATTTGAAAACTATTGTTCTGCCAGAAACGAATGATAGAAGAATTTTAGAGGCAGCAGGAGTAATTTTATCAGAAGGAATTGCTAATATTATTTTAATCGGAAATCTGGATGAAATTAAAAAAGTTGGGGAGGGATTAGATTTATCCAAAGCCAATATTATTGATCCAGCTAAGAATCCTAAATTAGAAGCATATGTAGACCTCTTTGTTGAATTAAGAAAAAACAAAGGAATGACTGAGGAAAAGGCATTGGAAATCTTAACAAGAGACTATCTATACTTTGGAGTTATGATGGTTAAATCAGGGGATGCAGATGGAATGGTAGCGGGAGCGTTGAACTCTACAGCTAATGTATTAAGACCGTCATTACAAATCTTAAAAACAGCGCCAAATACTAAGTTAGTATCTTCATTTTTTGTTATGGTTGTTCCAAATTGTGATTTTGGATCAAAGGGTATATTCATATTTTCAGATGCAGGACTTGTACAAAACCCAGATGCTGAGCAATTAGCTGCTATTGCAGGTAGTAGTGCAAATAGTTTTAAAGTATTGATTGAGGAAGAGCCAATTGTTGCTATGTTATCTCATTCAACAAAGGGAAGTGCATGTCACCCTGATGTAGATAAGGTTATTGAAGCAACGAAAATTGCAAAAGAATTATATCCTGATATTAAATTAGATGGAGAATATCAATTAGATGCAGCAATTGTACCAGAAATAGGGAAAGCAAAAGCGCCGGATAGTGATATAGCTGGAAAGGCCAATGTCTTAATATTTCCCGATCTAGATGCTGGTAATATTGGATATAAATTAGTGCAAAGACTTGCAAAGGCTGAAGCTTATGGTCCTGTTACACAAGGAATTGCGAAGCCAGTAAATGATTTGTCAAGGGGATGTACTGTTGATGATATAATAGGGGTAATAGCTATAACTGCAGTTCAGGCAGCAGCTAAATAAAACATACAAACAAGGAGAATATAAATGAACATATTAGTTATAAATTGTGGAAGTTCATCTTTAAAATATCAACTTATTGATTCGATTAATGAAGATGTATTAGCAGTTGGAATCTGTGAAAGAATTGGATTAAGCATTGGAGATTTAAAACATTCACCAACAGGTGGAGAAAAAATAGCAATAAAAACAGTAATGGAAAACCATGAAGATGCTGTTAAATTAGTACTAGAGGCCTTAGTAAGTACTGAGCATGGTGTTATAAAAGAACTTTCTGAAATAGGTGCTATAGGACATAGAGTTGTCCATGGCGGAGAAGAATTTGCAACATCAACTCTTATTACAGATGAAGTTATTAAAGCAATTGAGGAGTGCAATGATTTAGCCCCTCTTCATAACCCAGCAAATTTAATAGGAATAAATGCATGTATTAAATTGATGCCAAATATTCCTATGGTAGCAGTTTTTGATACGGCTTTCCATCAAACGATTCCATCAAAAGCATTTTTATATGGAATTCCATATCAATATTATGAAAA
>DUQJ01000014.1 GCA_012837865.1 Clostridiales bacterium
AACTTGGATTTGTTAAATTAGGCATTATTCCTAATGGTTTTTTACTGAAAGATGGAAGATATGAGGATATTATTCCCCATTATCGTGTACTATAGTTTTCAAATTCAAATTAGTAGGGTAGGTAAAATAGGTATAATATTTCTGGACATAAATCGGCTTGATTGTTCCATGAAATGGTATCAAAATCTACTTTAACAGTATTGAAAGTCAGAAGGTTATATATATAGAATCCATTAGTTAAATTGAAAGGAGTGGGTTTACAAGTGGGAAGAAAGCTTTTAATTATAGTTTGTTTCTTGATAACAACTCTGTGCTTAGTTTCTTGTAACACTATAGCAGGAAAAGGTATAAATAAAATAGGGATAATATCAGTGTGGTCGGACTTGGAGAATCATCAATATGCATATAAGGATGAGATGTTTACCACTGATGAGAAGATTATAAAAGATATCGTTACCACAGTTAACAATGGGGATATTGATAAATCAATAAAGCTGGATAGATTACCAGCCGAGTATGAAATTCAGATTTATTATGATGAAGAAGTATTAAAGTGCTATTATTGGTATCAAGAGCCAAAGTATAACTTTAACATATCTGGAATTGATGGAGAAATTAAAATAGATGGTAATGTAATGAATGAATTAGTAGAACTAATAACGGGTGAAACTGATAGGGAAAAAATAGTGGATCCCTATTAATTATCCTGTTATGATTGGTTGTGGTAAATACGATATTCCTATGGCAATTAAAGTAGCTAAAATGTGGCATGAAAGTGAGCCGGAGAGTAAGATGATAGTATTTGAAAACGCAGGACATCTTGTAAATATGGATACACCACAAGAATTCTTGGAAGTAATTTAACTAAATTCAATAGGAGAGGATCAATTTGATTGGATGCAGGACGATTTGAAAGAGGAGATATTATGGATAGAACAAATGCTGTTTCTTTTAAAAAGGTTAATAAATATTATAATGATTTCCATGCTTTAAAAGATATAAGTTTTAGTATTCCAAGGAATTCAATTGTTGGATTAATTGGATCTAATGGTTCAGGTAAAACAACTATGATTAAGTGTATATTAAATTATTATGATGATTACTTAGGTGAAATTACTATTTTTGGAGAAAAAAACAAAAGAATTGTTCAAGAAGATAACACTTTTGCTTATATTCCAGATACAGCTGTTTACTATGAAGAATTGACAGTTAATGAACATCTTGATTTTATAAGTCAAATGTATAAAACAGAAAGAAAGGTTGAAAAACTTATAAAAGATTTTGAATTAGACAGTCACTTAAATAAATTCCCTCATGAACTGTCTAAAGGAAATAAGCAAAAACTATTGATATGTTGTGCATTGCTTAGAGATTATAAACTTTTAATAGCAGATGAACCTTTTTCAGGATTAGATCCTAGACAGATTAATAACTTAAGAGAAAAGTTTATTGAGTTGAAAAACAAAGGAAACACTATTATTTTATCTACTCATTTATTGGCTTTAATAGAAAACTTATGTGATTATTACCTTATGATCGATAAGGGAAACCTGATAGGCGTTGGAACAATACAAGAAATATTAGCAAAAACTCCTAATTGTAAAAATCTTGAAGATCTTTATTTACACCTATCAGAAGACGGTGAAGAAGATGAATGATTTAAGAGTAGTTTTATCTTATGAACTTAAAATGAAAGTTAGAGAAATAAAGTCTATGGTAAAAAATCTTTTTATAGGACTAATGATAATGAGTATAGTCTTTTTATGGATGACTTTTCAGTTTGGTAAAATGATTATATCAAATCTAGAATTAATTAATTTTTATAGTAACCAAATTATTTTAGGTATAAGTATAGTAATAATCACATTTACTTTAATGAATAAAAAAGCACCCTTAAGGTGGCACCCGGCAAGCATGATTCACTTATCAGGCTGTAAATTCCATACCATTTTTAAACTTAGTTTATTTAAGAAAACTATTGCTCATGCCTTTTTGAGCATTGCTATAGCTTTAAGTTTAAGTAAGTTTAAAATTAGTTTTCAAACAATGCAAGTATTTTTAAGTATTTATAACTTATTGACAATTTCATTAATTAGTAGATATTTTACCTATAATAAAGGACTAAACATTAAAATAGTGAAATTTCTTTTGATACATACTGCAATGCTGAATTTTCAATTGTATTTAAATAAGTATTTATCCATGATAGTGATATTATCTTTAACCTATATATCTGTTTTGAGCATTAAAGAAG
>DUQJ01000211.1 GCA_012837865.1 Clostridiales bacterium
AATGTATCAGAAGGTGGGATAGCTTTTGGACAAGACCCTAAAGCAGTAGAAGAAATTACAAAGCAATTAAAAAGACTTGCTAAACAACCGATAATGATGAAGTTAAGTCCTAATGTTGCTGATATTACAGAAATTGCTAGGGCAGCAGAATCAGCTGGTTCAGATGCAATATCCTTAATTAACACTTTAACAGGAATGAAGATAGATATTTTCAAAAGACAATTCTTACTTGCCAATAAGACAGGCGGACTATCAGGCCCTGCAATTAAACCAGTAGCAATAAGGATGGTTAACCAGGTAGCAAAAGCCATCAAGATACCAATTGTAGGTATGGGTGGTATAATGGATTATGAAGATGCATTAGAGTTTATAATGGCAGGTGCTACCATGGTTGCGGTTGGAACAGCTAATTTTATTAATCCTAATGCCACTATTGATGTTTTAAATGGTATAAAAGAATATATGAAAGATTATAAAGTTAAAGATATTAATGATTTAATAGGATGTGTAAATTAAATTCAAAAGGAGAGTCTAATGGAAGAATACAAAAAAGAATTTATAGAGTTTATGGTGGATTGTAGTGTTTTAAAATTTGGTGACTTTACAACTAAAAGTGGAAGAAAGACTCCATTTTTCATAAATACAGGATTTTATAGAACAGGATCACAACTTAGTAAATTAGGTGGATATTATGCTAGAGCGATAAAGGATCAGTTTGGTTTAGATTTTGATGTTTTATTTGGGCCTGCATATAAAGGAATTCCATTAAGTGTTGCAACATCAATGGCTATAAGTGATAATTACAATATTGAAATAAAATACTGCTCCAATAGAAAAGAGATAAAAGATCATGGTGATGCAGGAATACTGTTAGGGTCACCTATTAATGATGGAGATAAGCTTATAATTATAGAAGATGTTACAACAGCAGGAACATCTATAGAAGAAACAATGCCTATTATTAAAAATCAAGGAGATGTTGATGTACTTGGACTAGTAATTTCTGTTGATAGAATGGAAAGAGGACAGGGAGAAAAATCAGCATTAGCAGAGATTGAAGAAAAATATAAAATGAAAACAGCAGCAATTGTTACTATGGAAGAAGTTGTAGAACATTTGTATAATAAGCCTTATAAAGGCAAGATTATAATTGATAATAATATAAAGATTGCAATTGATGAATATTATAAATTATATGGTGCAAATAATTAATAATATAGTATAATATTATTAGTGTAGGTGTAAATAATTGGTTTGAGGAGGCATATATGGAGAAGATATATAAAACAATGAGAAGCACTGGTGCAGGAAGTTTAGCAACTGGTATTGTAGTATTAGTTTTAGGTCTATCAGCAGGAATTTATTTGATAGTTAATGGTGGAAGATTATTAAGAAGGAAAGAAGATTTAATGTTCTAGAAAGGTAAGTGTAAGAATTGGATAAATTAAGCAAAGAAGAATTCAACTATGATTTACCTTTGGAACTAATAGCCCAAGATCCGCTAGAAGATAGGACAAGTTCTAGACTGCTGGTATTAGATAAAGATAATGGTAATATAGGACATAAAAC
>DUQJ01000212.1 GCA_012837865.1 Clostridiales bacterium
AAAACGTTCACGATGCCATTGAACGCAGTGTACCAAGTGTTAAAGAATTTAATTCAATATTTTCATACTCTTCATTTGATGTCATTATATCATATTCATTTTCAATATCTTCAAATTCAACTTTTCCTTGATAAGAAATATTTTCTCGGAGAGTACTATACAATCTTTCTTTTCCATTATTTGCATTTATATATATATCAACTATATCTTCAGACTTTTTGACATTCATTGTTGTGCTTATCATTGGTTTATAGAAAATACCTATTAATATCATAGATATTATTAATACTGCAACTATTATGCCTAATGTAATAAAACCTTCATTATTTTTCATTGTCATTACCTCTTTTTTTATACAAATCAAAACTAGAATTATTTATATTGAATTTTAAATCAACATCTTCACTATATATATTTAATATTTTATTTGCTTCATAATGTTCAATTTTATAGCCTGATGGTTTATCACTTATTTTTAAGTTGATTTCATTATTTTTTCTATATAATCCACTATCACTAAAATTATATATTATATCTCCTATTGAAAGATTGTCTTCGTCAATTTCCTCTATATCTATACCAAGATTTGCCAAGTCTTTTGTCACAACTTTATTTATATTAATTATATCTGTTGTATAATCAGATAATTCTTGATAATCCTTGTAATCCATTAGTAACAAAGTGGGCAGGAAAATTGCAGAATAAGCAAAGAAAGAAGTCATGGATATTACTATTAACATTTCTACAATAGTAAAGCCTTTTTTATTCATAGTAAATACTCCTTTCTAGATTGTAAATCTTTTCTTTATCATGGAATAAGAATGTTACTTTCAATAAATTAGTGTCAAACTCAGTCAATCCTTTATTTTCATAAGTTACTTCTATTTCTCCAAATGTTGTTGTAATGTATTCGGTGTCAACTAAGTCATCCCAGTTATCATCATTATATATCTCCGTTATTTTATTATTTGTTCCAATAAGAAATACATTATGTTTTTTTACTTTGACTTCATGAGTTGACAAATACACTCTAAATTGGCCTATAACTCCAATAATCGCAAAAAACAGTATTATAGATACAAATAAACCTATATATGACGATCCTTTATTATTTTTTTTAAACTGATTAATAATTGTAACCACCCCCTAATGTTCTAAGAGTTGATTGTTATAATTTAATGTTATTGTAAATAGCTTAGTAGCTTTAAAATCATCACTTATTAACTCTGGTGTATCCATAGTTACTGAATAAATTTCACCATCTCCATTATTGTAATCGCTGATGCTATTTATATTTACTTCTCCAATTTTTTCTAACTCATTAGCAAAGAACCCTACACTAGAATAATTAGATGAATAACCCGTTAATACCACTTTTTTATCTATAATTTCCATTTGTTTTATAGCAATTGTTATTGGCGTTTTATCAGGAATTACATATAATATATCTGATAACCATTTTTTTTCATTACTTAAGCTTTCCATGCGATTGATGAATTTGTCATTATTATTAATATCTTTGTTTATTTCATTCATATTATCTTCTAATTGACGTGTTGTTTGATTTTGTTCATTTATTATTTCATTTAAGTTGTCTCTAATGATGTCATATTTTTTGTCAACCTTTTTTAAAGATAGACCTACACTCAATGATAATGTTAATAAACCAATTATTATCAAAGTGTAATCTATGTTAGACCTTATATACTTAACAAAATCAGTATTATCTTTCAAATGTGGATCCATTGAAACGAGACCTGCCATTGCATACAAAAAGGCATTTTCATCATCATTAATAGTATTTAACACATCTACAGGTTTCAATTCAATGTCTAATTCAGACTCAATAGATTCTTTGAAATAAGTTAACTTAGAAAGTTCACCAACATAATAAACTTCGTCAATATTTAATCCGTTCTCTAATTCATACATTCTTATTATTCTCTTTATTTCATCTATAAGCCTATCTGTATCCTTACTTATGAGTTTTGACAACTCGAGTATTAACTCATTATTATAATCAACATGTTTTACTTGATCTTTATACTCATCGTCATCTTGATAACTTAATGAGTCTTGGGCTTCATCAATTTTAGCATTATTATTATCTTGCTTTTCTAACAAAGGACTAGTTTCATAAGGAAAATTATCTTGAATCCTTTCATTGTAAATAGATATTGATTTTATAATATCTTTAGCATTAATGTTATTATCATTGTATGTCACATTATTTTTAATATATTCTTCAATATTACTTAATAAGTGTTGTCCGCCTGTTTCAATGGTTTCAACCTTAGAAAGTTTACCTTTAGTATAAATATATATTCTAGTGGACTTGTGTCCTAAGTCAATAATTACATCATTAGAACTCACCACTCTCTCTAATAATATAGGTTGCAATAAAAATCTATTTAATTTCCATGTGATAGATTTAAATTGAGATAAAGCACTTATTACATCTTTTCTAACAGTTGACAATAATATTTCATATTCACTTAATTCTTCATATTCATTAGATATTTTCCAAGCATAATGGGAATTAGATATTCCTTCTGATGCCATTTTTTCTTCAGCCTCAAATGAAACACCGTCATTTAACAATTTGTCTCCAACAATAGGCATATTAAAGAATGTTACATTGCTTATTTGTTTATCTACAGGGATAGATATATTTATAGATAATAGTTTAATTTTGTATTTCTTAGAGAATTTCTTAATACAATCTTTTAACAACTGATAATATTTTTCTGTATAAGGTTCGCAGTCAACATTGTAAACTTCATGCTTTCTTAGGTGAATAAGTTTCAAATTTAGGGAGTTAAATCTATCTTGTTTTTCTATTGTGGCTATTTTTATGCTATAGCTACCCAAATCAATTCCTATTTCTTTAAAGTTAAACATTTTTACACCTCCCCATGAAACACATTTAGTGTTATTTGGCCAAATAACTCAGATTTCATTGTCAATTCATCTTCTTCAATCCATCGAGATTCTAAGTTAATTGAGGAAGGTTCAATCATTCCAATTTTATCTAAGTATTTAATATAATTTCTAACATTGTAATAGCTGCCTGACACTTCTATAGGTATAACAGTAACATTAATACCCTCAATAGATGGTATTAAGTTATTTGTGTTAATACTTGTTGAAAAATCAACAGATTCTTGGTTATTTTTTTCATCAACTTCTTTTTCTTCAACTTCTTTTTCTTTTTTGTCAATTTCTTCTCCATCATATTCCTCTTCATGTTCAATAGTCACATCACTATCTTCTGATTCAATTAAAGATTCATCTAAATTCTTTTTATAATCCATTTCGTTTACATCATCTATAACACTTGATAGTGAAGAAGTGATTGAGTTGTAATTTATTGACAATTTAATCCCATTCTCTATAGCAACCTGCTCTAAAGATATTATTATTGATGGCATGTGAAGTTTGAAATCAGATTCATTTATTCCTTTTCTTACATTGTCAGCCCTTTGTTTTGATAAATAAGATTCTTCTTCCATTATTTCTAATTTATCAATGGACGCATTAATTTCATCTTCATTATAAATTAATATATCATTAAGAGAATTGACCTCTTCTTTTTTATGCACTATAGATTCATATGAATATTTGTATTTATGATTAATTAATTTTGGGAAAAATAATAATATTGCAGAAATTAATATTATTACAATTATAATTATTATTTGCCAAAAGTTTTTATTTTTTAATATTTTCAATATTAATTCCCCTCACTTTCTTTTTATTATTGTATTTTAAGTGTACTTATATGAAATTAAAGAAGGTGATAAAATAAGTACACAATACACCTAAAGTTATAGATGGCACAAATGGTATTTCCTTATTTCTATCTACACCTTTATTTTTTATAATGATGGGAACTTGTATTAATAAACCAATAATAGCAGCGAAAAAAAGGCTAGCCATAGCGTTTATTATCCCTATTGACAGCCCTATTAAAGCATATAGTTTAACATCTGCACCACCCATGCCATAAATTATTTCTACCTCACCATTATCATTAATTATTTTCTTACGACTCAACATCATTATCATAAATAATATTGCAAATGACATTACTAAACTTGATAAGTAATATAACATATCAACACTGTATATCAGTCTTAATATAAATATTAATATTAAACCTGTAATGACAAATCTATTAGGTACTAATGTTTCCTTTATGTCAGTAATAGTAGCCATAATCATAATAGTTATGAATGTTATTTGTATTAATGATTCAAATGTAAACCCAAATTTATATATAATCAAAAAGTATGATGTTGCGGTTAGCAATTCGCCAATAGGATATACAGCAGAAATTTTTGTTTTACAATATCTACACTTTCCTCCTAAAAACAAATAACTCATAACTGGAAATAAATCCACAATCCCTAATTTATGGTTACAATTAACACAATGAGATGGAGGAAATGCTAATTTTTCTCCACTAAGTGTTCTGAGTGAAACAACATTATAAAAGCTACCCAAAATTAATCCTGTTAAAAAAATCAAGCCATAAATAATATATATTTCCAAAATTAATCACTCCCTTTTATTTCTTTGAGAAACACTTCAGGATTTAACTGAACTCCTCCCACCCCTACCTCAAAGTGTAAGTGTGGTCCTGTACTTCTTCCTGTACTACCAATATAACCCAATATATCTCCCGCATGAACTTGGTTGCCAACCTCAAATAATGGTTTAGATCTCATATGGGCGTACAATGTTTCAAATCCATCATGCTTAACAACTATATAATTCCCATATCCCGTGTCACCTACAGCAGATTCCACAACTATGCCATGCACTGTAGCGTATATATTAGCACCATCAATATCATCAGCTGAGATATCTAGGCCAACATGGAAAGATCTTAAGTTTTCAAAAGGATCTAATCTTTCTCCAAACCTTGAAGTAACATTGTAAAGATTTCTATCTATTGGGAATTTACCATACTTACTAAAGCTATCTTTTATATTCACAATATCAACTACTTCCCTTTGACGCGTATGAATATTGAATCCTTCTAACATACTTATTTCCCCAATGTCTATATCTTCATCATAATCATCATAGTCTTCATCATAATCATCTTCATAACCATCATAGTCTTCATCATAATCATCTATATTTTCATCTGTTTCTGATATTGATTTATTTTTAAAATAGAATGTTGGATTAGCTTTTCCATATTGTACAATTTCTTTTTTTTCATATTCGCTTAGGGTTCCTGCTGACACATGATAACTTCCATATTCTAAAAATGGCACAATACTTCCACCATTGAAATCACTATCATTTGAAATATATTCTGAATTATTATTTTTTTTAGTGAATTCTATTAAGATAGACTTAACATTCACCTCTGTAGGAATATTTACTAATAACATTATGTACACTATAATGCCTGTTAATATGCCTACAGCCCCGTAGCTAAACTTTCTCACAAGTCATTCCTCCTCAATAATATATTATAAATGGCCAATTAACTCATCTAAACTTGTTATACCACTTAATGCCTTTATTATACCATCATGTTTCAATGTTTTGTAACCATTATCTAGTATATATTTTTTTATGACATCTATTTGAGTTTTCTTGGATATCATACTTCTTAACTTTTCATCTACATCCAATACTTCTGTTAAAGCAATTCTCCCTCTATATCCATCTGTACAATGTTCACAACCAACACTCTCATAAACATAATTTCCTTTTGACTTGCTTTCCTCATAATCAAAGTTGGGCAATTCATTCTTTATCCAAATCTCTTCATGTTCTTTAAGTTTATTTTTTTTCATTTTGCATTTAGGACAAATCACTCTGATTAATTCTTGAGAAATGAATCCTACGGAGCTTGCTCCTATTAAATAACTTTCAATTCCCATATCAGATAATCTACTTAAGGAATCTATAGCATTATTAGCATGCAAAGTGGACATAACAAGATGACCTGTAAGTGAAGCCCTAACAGATAATTCGGCCGTCTCTTTATCTCTAATTTCACCCACTACTATTACATCCGGGTCTTGTCTTAATAACGACTGTAATACAGTAGGATAAGTCGTGCCAGACGCTTTATCTATTTGTATTTGATTCACATTATTTATAGTCTTTTCTACAGGATTTTCAATTGTGTAAATATTGACGTGTTCATTGTTTAATTCTTCAATCATTGTATAAAGAGTAGTAGTTTTTCCGCTTCCTGTAGCTCCTGCTAAATATATTATTCCACTTTTACTATTTAACATATTCAATGTTTTTTTCTTATTCACTTCAGTAAACCCGAGCTCCTCAAATGTTGATACTTTATCATCTTTGTCAAATAATCTTAATACAAACTTTTCACCATAAATGGTATTTACTGTAGAAACCCTCATGTCATAAAGATTATTTTTATATTCATAATTATCTATCCTTCCATCTTGACTTTTTCTTTTTTCTACTATATCCATATTTGAAATAATCTTAAGTCTTACATATATATTTGAAATTGAAGTGTTGCTTAAGTTGAAATTGACCTTATTAGTCAATCTTCCATCAACTCTATATCTTACTTGTAAATTATTCTTTAATCTTTCAATGTGAACGTCACTACATTTTAGATCAATACCTTTGTTTAATATGGTTTCTACCCATTGCTTAGCATCAAAGTCATCTTTTCCATCTGAAGTGTTGTCATTTTTAGTTTCTATTGTCTCAGACTCAATTTCTTTGTAAGTGTTGATGATTTCATGTTTAAGAGCGAATGAGAATACGACTTTTTCCCCATTTGATTCACAAGTTTTCCTAATTAGCTCTATTGTGTCTCTGTCTAATAGATCACTTATTGCAAAATGATAAGTTAAATTAGACTCATCAAAATATAAAGGAATCATTCCTCTTTTTTTCAATAAATTTAAATCAAATTTATCTAATGAGTTTTTGTCTATATGTGTAGTTTTTAAATTTATATATTCCATTCCATAATGATGATAAAACATATCTTTGACTTTATCAATAGAAAATATGTTTGAAATATAAGACAATAATTCTTCATCATTTTTTAAATTATCAGCATTTCTTATTATGTCGTTATCAGTTGTCAATCTTTTAATCAAAGGTTTTAAATACATCATAAATATTTCACTCCTATTCTATTTACTCATACTTACTATCATTTTCTTTAAGTAATCCACTTTGTTGATACCAACCGACCTTGTGGCAGTTTCCACATCAATTAATCCATTAACCACAAGATTTGCCAATGATTGTTCCTTTGTTTGTGAACCAAGTGTTCTTGAGGTTGTCTGCATTTGGTCAATAATTGCACTTGGATTCTTATTTTCTCTAATTAAGGAGCGAATAGCATCATTAATGAACATTATTTCACAAGATGGCACTCTACCCCCACCTATTTTAGGTAGCAATTCTTGAGTTATAATTCCTTGAATTGAATTTGACAATTGCATTCTAATTTGTTCTTGTTGATTAGGG
>DUQJ01000213.1 GCA_012837865.1 Clostridiales bacterium
ATTAACTAAAAAGCCTGAACTTTAACTTCTACAGGAATAGAATTTTTAGCAGATAGCGAAATCTTTACTTTCTTCCATAAAAAAAGGTCCGATACTTTTGTATCAAACCATTGCTTCTTATATGTGTTTGATTACCTATTTTGATACAATTACGCACCCTTAGGTCATTTTACGCATCCTTGATTAAATTTACGCACCACTATTGATATAATTGAAATCATAAAAAGTTCTTAATTTATCATGTCTAAAACTAAAACTATGATAATACTTATCTTCTGTTATATTGGTTTATATGAAAGAGAACGACAATTTTGATACATTGCGTACACCTTGTTAATTTTCGAGATTTTGCGTACACCAAATCCAGATGTTTTATTATGATCATTGAGCACATTTCATTAAGCATAATTGTTTCCAATAGCCCTCTAAAAAAATCAACATTTATAACACCGCTTGGAATACCACCATTAGAAAAATTTTTAACAAAAAAACTCTCTTTTTTCTGAAGTTAAATCGTAACCGGTAAGTTTTCTATAAACCACTAAATGCTCATCCATAAACTTTTCTTTACTTATTGGCATTTCAACATTGGAAAATTCTCTAGCCATAGCATCCAATAAAAATGGTGTACCTCTAGACCTCCAGATTTCTAAATTTTTATAGAATAATAGAAACGGATGTGAAGCAATTCCTAAAGGGGGTTTTTCATCCAAACTATCAAGCTCATCAATGATATCTTGGGTATAAAAAGTATTACCTTCATGGTATAAATCCAGTACTGATTTCTTATCAAATTCTGGAACAATCTTAAAAAACCTTTTTGATAGATCTTCTGGTATCTTTTTAACAAACATATAGTACGACTCTTGTTCGCATAATAATTGAGCTTTATTTATAGATAGTATGATTATTTAAGGTAATAATGCTTATAAATATTCAAATTAAATAATAATAGAAAAAAATAGAGGATCATTCTTTTCCGAAACTCATCCTCTATTTACCCCAAAAGGCTATTATATGATATCAATAAATCACAAAAAAAATCAATAGATTAACTCAAGGAAAATATAATGATTATATATTTTCTATAAATTTATCAGCTTGTAGATGCATCTGTGGATCTACTGGCCGTTTTTTCATTTTCAATTTTTTGATTTATTTTACAACTATAGAAGTCTTAGCATAACAAAATCAACTGTAAAAACCAAAAAACCAGGTTATAGCACCATAAATTGGAGCTTTTTCAATTTCAAATTTAAGCAAAAAAGGCTGTGACCATTAAATAGTTTGTATTTTTAACTACTTATTCCACAGCCTCATCAAAAAATATACATTTTTTGTGTTTACTAACTACTATAAATTTTATAGTTGTTTTTATTACATAGATAAAATAATCAAACAATGTGGTTTTTTGATTGGTTAATTAATAATCTTATTATGATTTAAGACCTTCTCTAAGTTTTTTAACATTAACAAGGAATTGTTCTATTTCATCCTTAGAAAAGTTCTTAAAATCATTTTTTTCATTTAATTCATTCCATACTTTTTGAATAGAAGGATAATCATTAAGATAACTTAATGGGTATAACTCTGATTTAAAAGTTGAAGTGTCAAAAACAATTAAATGTTCCCTCTCGTTTGTATTTTCCCCTGTTGTGTATTTCCAATTCACATAATAGAATATAGTGTCCTTGTCGCGGTTAAACCTTTTAAACTCACTAATCTCTGTTTCTCCACCATGTTCTGTTCTAGTAATAAAAAACAATAGACTATTCACTTCATTGTTATCTAGATTTACTTTAGGTGGTTTATCACAGCCTTGGATAAACAACAAAATTAACGTTAAAAATAGTATTATAACTATCTTATTTCCATGAACCCTTTTCATACGATATTCCTTCTAATATAGTGCTACTATATCTTCCAAAGCTCTTATTGGTAACTGGATAGTAGTATCCACCAAATTCTGTTGCTACATATAACATGTATAAGGAGTCAGAAACTACAACTCCATATGAAGCAATATAAACTGTTGCAGGATGCCCATTTATATATGTTGTTTCAGTACGAACATAACCTCTATCCTCAAATCCTGCGAGCATCTCTGCAATTTCTGAATTACTTGCATAATAACTATCAATTATAGCTTGGAAAATTGATTGAGCAATTGCAAGTCCACCGCTAACATATGTAGGCATAGGGACCATTGAAAACGTTAATCCAAGCATACTGTTTAGTTCATTTAATGCCCCAACAATACCTCTATCAACATAATGGTTCTTAATAATATTCCTAATTGCCTGGTTTGATAGTGTCTGATAAGTAAGTTCAACTTGTTGTTTTGTAAAATATTGCTTTTGATGAATTGTATCTACTGTTTTACTATTCGCCCATGTTCCACCAGCATTACTACTAATTTTATCTAATGTTGGCATGATTTTTAGCGTGAAAGATCCTGTATTGCTGCCATAACCTCTAACACAAACATAATAGTCCTCATTTTTATCTAATTTCACAACAATCTTAAAGTTATTTGTACCACTAGTATAATAATCATTATACGAATCGTCATTATATCCTACTTCATCATACCAAGAACTAAAGAACAAAAAACTGTTGTGCTCAAATACAGCACCTACTGTATCTAATGTACCGGTTGTATAAAATGTGAAATACCCCGCTGATGGTGCTTTATAATGGAATATTTTTGTAGTTCCATTATATGACGAAGAGATTGTTTGATTTATAGAACTATATACCGGATCTTTTGCATCCTTAAACTGCTTATCCGTAGGTTGAATTATTGTATTATTACTACCATTTCCAGCTGCACTTACGGTACTTGACCCAATCGCAACAAATACAAACAATAATACACTTAAACTAAAAAATACTAATAATTTTTTCATAAACATATAGCGTTTTAAAGGATATCATACGCTTCTCCTTTCGTTTATTGATATCCCCTTAAAACTAGAAGTTTGCACTTCCTTTTCTCATCTTTTTCTTAACACCGAAAAAGCCAAACAAAAAACCACACAACATGCAAATGATAGAAAATACAATTATTAAGCCTAGAATCCAATATGAAGGACTAAATAGTACAATTTTTGTTTTCACATTTGCCAGAATATATGAATTAATTCCATCTGTAATAACTAAGGAGCCAATCGTCGAAAAAAACAGAAGACTGAGAATATAAATATAAATCTTATACATCTCAAATCTAAAAATATTTTTTTTGGGATGATTAAAGTATCTTGCAAGATTAATCAGTTTACTATCACTAACAACAATTAAGTTAGAACATAAAAATGATAATAATCCAATTAATAAAATAAGGATAATAGAAAAAACTAAAAACAATTTATTTAGTGAATGTACTACTCTAAATAATGAGATAAGGTTATAGCTAATCGGAGTATCATGAATCATTCCTATTTCAGCTAAAAATTGAATGTCATCTAATATATAATCATATAAATTAATCGATTCTATCGAGAATATGGGGCCTATTGCGCGTGAAAATTCTTCTTCATTTACAAAGTATACTTCATTACTATCTCCGGAGGTTACCCCTTTAATTTGCAACACATTACCATATATTTTAATTGAATCTGGATTTCCTAATAAGTTATACAAGTTTTCATTCATATAACAGCTTGTTCCACTAATATTATCAAATTGAAATAAAACATCTAACTCGCTTAAATCCTTTTGATACATATCCACAAACATATTTCCGTACTCTATAGGGTAATTTTTAAACATTGTTGAGTTATTTATATAAGAATCTTTATTGTAATATATTTTTGAATAGACATTTACAAATTTGTCGTTCCATTCCAGAAATTTATTTGTGTTAGAAAAATTCGGATCACTAAAGAATCTTATAAATTCTTTATAATCAGTATCTATAATTGCTGTAACAATCATTTCATTAGAATTGATTGTTACTTTATTATTTAAAATATCATCTTTTGATGTGAATATTTTTTCTTTAACTAACATATCAGCATGATAGTCAGTAATCATAATTTCTCCTGCTTTTGGAAACACACCATAAAAATTGTTTCTGTTTTCAGTAAAAACTATTCCTGATATTAAATTGTTATAATATTCATCACCATAGAACTCAAAATATACTTCTGTTTCAAATCCAACTAATAAATCAATTTTTTGGCTTACTTGCTCTAAATCATTATAGTTAAGGATTTTGTATTCATTATCTACTATTTCAGAATAATTATTTTTATAGTTTACATAAGTCATTTCAGAATTTTTAAAAGATTTATATTGTATAGCTGTCTCATCCAAAAACATCATTGATGATAATATTGTAAATAAAATTACAAAAATTGAAGTTAAAATACTATAACTAAAAACCTTTATTAGACTATTTAAAATTGACTTTGTAATTATTGTTTTATTCCTATGAATATCTATCTTTTGATTACTATTTGCTGGAATAACTCTAATAGATTTGCTCTTTGGGTTATTGTTTAAAACTAAGCTTTCATCAATTAATAAAACTCTCCCCTTTTCATGAACCTCTTCTTTTATATCCCCCCAAGAATAATCTTCATAAGATTTTTCCCTTGAAAGATAATGAACATTAGATTGGTCCCTTTGTTTTCCTAAATGTTTTACTGAGGATACTTCTCCTTCAACTAATTCAATAATTGAATCTGAGTACCTATATACCAACTCTAGATTGTGTGATACAACAATAACTAGTTTCTCTTTTGAAACGTCCTTTAAGTAATCAAAAATCATTTTTTCTGTTTGTTCGTCTAAACTACTAGTCGGTTCATCCACTAGTAAAACAGAATAATTTCTTAATAGAGATCTAAATAATGAAAATTTTTGTTTCTGACCACCACTTAGTGTTCTAGGTTTTCTATGAAGCAGATTATTTATATTCATTTCATTCAAAAACATCTCATTATTTGCTATTGTATTTTTGTCAATTGATAGTAGTATGTTGTTTTCCATATTAAGGTAATCAACAAAATGTGATTCCTGAAGTACTAGTGTAACAACATTTCCCAAATTGTTTTTGACCCCTTCAAAAAATATTTCACCATTTGTTGGTTCTATTAAACCAGCTAATAGCCCTAACAATGTTGACTTCCCACATCCATTTCTTCCAACAAGGGAAACTAATCCATGTTTAGGAAACTCTAGGTTAATATTATTTAGTGCTATAACATTTTTCTTATTATTTTCAAAAACTTTAACCAAATTTTTTATTATAATCATTTTACTACCTCTAAACTACTATATATATATTGTACTGTAACTGAGAAATGAATTAAATACATTTATTAATAAAACATTAACTTAAACTATATTAGAAACAAGATTTTATTTTATACATATATTCTATCAAACAAACCTAGTTAATGAAAGCATTAAAATTCTTATCTCCCAAAAATTACTGTTATCTCAATTCCATTATAAAATATAAACCTAACCCTTTCGTCCCTACCTACAATTGCCTTTTCTATCATCAAAGCCCATAAACCTTCATCCCACACTTCAACCACTAGTGGTTGCTTTTTTAGATTCTCAATAAAAACTTCCATTGCTTTATCCTTCGATATCCTAAACTCCTTATCCTTTTGTAGATTCTCTAGTTTCTTATATTCTGCTTCATATCTTTTACTTAAACTGTCATATTTCTTAATGTACTCATTTTGTGAATGAGTCGTTGATGCATTTTCTTTTACAAGGTGTTTTACTCTTTCTGCTATGACTTCCAAATCTTCCGTTTGTCTTTCAATGTCACTATCAATCTTTGTAAAGTCAACTAGTGCTTTTCTCATTAACTCACAATCTTCTATGACCTGTTTCCTATCTCCCATAAATGTGTTATAAGCATTTAAGAACATCATTTGTATTGTTTCAGCAGTTAGGTTTGGTGTTTTGCACCTTTCTTCCTTTACTTTAAATTTCTTATTACACTGCCAGACAACTTTTCGATACTTACTTGTTGAATGCCATATTTTCCTACCGTAGAAACCACCACAATCGCCACAGATAAGTTTTGAACTGAATATGCTGTTTCCCCAGAATAAGCAGCACCGATCTGCTCTCTTCTCATTAACTCAGCTTGAACTATCTCCCATTCTTCTTTATCGATAATTGCAGGGTGACTGTTCTCTACATAATACTGTGGGATTTGACCGGTATTCTTAACCATCGTTTGTTCAAGATAATTCTCTGTATAGCTCTTTTGAAGTAAGGCATC
>DUQJ01000214.1 GCA_012837865.1 Clostridiales bacterium
ATATAAATATAAATAAACGAGCAAAATCTGATTCTTTGTTAAAGTATAATAGGAAAGTAAAAACAATAATTCCTAGTGTGTTAGCTTTAATTATAGTAAAAACATTAACAGCTTTAAACTTGCCTCTTTTAGGCGAATATAAATTATAAAAATAGTATATAAGTATATATGACGGTATTAAGTACCAAAGGTAACCAGCATATCTTAAGAAAGTATAATACTTTATATTCGTTATAGAGAATAATTTAAGTTTAGTTAAAAAACTGTTAAAGCGTAATTGATATGAGATGAAATATGATAAAACGATTATTAAAGCGTCAACAACTAAAACAAGTCTATTTAATGTTTTTTGATTGTCTTTAATCATTGTAACTATATAACCTCCTTTTAAACAATTTACTATTGTACAACTCCTTATTATAATACATTAAAACCATTAAATTCACAACTTATAAATTATCGGATAAATATAATTTATAATACTATGATTTTACATAAATTAATATTATAATAATATATAGAAAACGAATGTCATAAATTAGCTTCACAATATATTCACAACAAAACAGTATAATTAAGAAAAATTAAAGTAGTGGGAGGAGAAACACATTATGTCTGATAGAAATAAGACAGAATCAGATTACAATTTTTGGGCTGAACAAACAAATGAAGAAAAATTAATAAAGTGTAGGAATACAGATGATTGTATAAATAATAAAACAAAAAATAATTTTATGAAAATATCAAGTTTTTTAGTTATAGCTATTATTAGCTTTGTTATTTTTCAAAGTTATTTATGTAAAGACAATATTTGCTTGAAAGATTTAGAAGAATTAAGATTATATAATGAATATTCAAAATCAGACAAATTACATGTTGATAATCCTGCCACTAGTGATAAACGCATACTTTATACTAAATCTTCTAATATAGAGAAAGTTAAACAATCTAAGATAACAAATATAATAAATAAAACTATGCCATCAATTGTTTCTATTGAAGCTAGCATTTTAAACTCATCACAATGGTTTGGTGAAGAATTTGAAGAGAGAGATATGCAATCAGGAACAGGTATTATAATTGGTAAGAGTGATGAAGACTTGTTGATAGCAACCAATAATCATGTGGTAGGTAATTCTAATAAGATTAAGATAACTTTTATAGATGGAAAAGAAGCAAATGCAATTCTTAAAGGTGTAGATGTTGTAGCAGATTTAGCTGTAATAATAGTTAATATAAAGGATATAGATGCTGATACAATTAATAGTATAAAAGTAGCAGAGATTGGAGATTCAACTAATGTTAAAGTTGGAGAAATGTCAATCGCTATAGGAAATGCATTAGGTTATGGTCAATCAGTTACTGTAGGATATATAAGTGCAAAGGACAGAAAGGTTAGTGTCAATTCAGCTATTGGCAGCCGGAAGATGCTATTACTTCAAACAGATGCTGCAATTAATCCAGGTAATAGTGGAGGTGCATTATTAAATATAGAAGGTCAAGTTATAGGCATTAATACTATAAAGTTTGCAAGCAGTCGGGTAGAGGGGATGGGTTACGCTATTCCTATTACAAGAGCATTGCCAATAATTAATGAATTAACTACAAGAGAAGAATTACCAGATGATGAAAGAGGATTTTTAGGAATCAAGGGAAGTGATATCCTTGAAGAAGATATCTTGAATTATGGAATGCCTTATGGTGTGTATGTTGTAGAAGTTACTCAAGGTGGAGGAGCTGAATTAGCTGGAATACTACCTGGTGACATAATAGTGGGAATAAATGACATTGAAATAACAA
>DUQJ01000215.1 GCA_012837865.1 Clostridiales bacterium
ATAGGGTTGCAGATCCAATAAAATTCTTATATGCGTCAGAAAAACCTATAACTATATTAAAAAACATAACACAAAGTGATATTAGAACAGTTGTTGGAAGTTATAATGTAGATGATGTAATTACAACTGGCAAGTTTAAAATTCAATCACAAATCAAAGAAATGATATTAGAGAAACTTGAAAACAATGATATTGGAATACAATTTGTAAATATCTCTATACAAGACTCAGAACCTCCGACATTAGAGGTTATGGAAGCATTTAAAGCTGTTGAAACTGCAAAGCAAGGTAAAGAGACATCTATAAATAATGCTAACAAATATAGGAATGAAGAATTACCAAAAGCTTTAGCCGATGTAGATAAAATTATGCAAAAGGCAGAGTCAACTAAAGCAGAACGTGTAAATAAAGCTGAATCACAAGTGGCTATGTTTAATGAAATGTATACTGAATATATTAAGAATCCACTTATTACAAAACGTAGAATGTTTTATGAAACAATGGAAGAACTACTTCCGTCATTAAAAATTATTATTGGAAGTGATGAAACATCAGTACAAACATTGTTACCTATTGAACCTTTTAATGAATAAATAGTGGAGGAAATTAACATGAAGAATAAAAAGAAAATTATTAATACAATTATAATGTTTTTATTTGTAATAGGATTAATTACCTTATTTTCATCTATGGTAATTACAAGTGAAAAAGATTTTACATTAATAAAAAGATTTGGGAAAATAGAGAAGATTATTGATACACCAGGTTTGTCATTTAAAACACCATTTATTGAATCAGCTACTGTTTTACCTAAAAATTTAATGTTTTATGATATGCAAGAATCTGATGTAATAACAAGGGATAAAAAAACAATGGTGGCTGATAATTATGTTATTTGGAAGATTATTGATCCTTTAATATTTGCTAAATCATTAAACTCATCTATTATTTTAGCAGAAAGCAGAATTGACACTACAGTTTATAATGCTTTAAAAAATGTTATTAGTAGCTTAAACCAAACAGAAGTTATAAGTGGCAGAGATGGTGAATTAAGCGATGCTATAATGAAAGAAATTGGCGGATCTATGATACAATATGGCGTAGATTTAATTGTAGTAGAAACGAAACATTTAGATTTACCTAGTGATAACAAAACAGCTGTTTTTGAAAGAATGATTTCAGAACGTGCTCAGATGGCTGCAACCTATACAGCTGAAGGAGAATCAGAAGCTCAGATGATACGCAATATCACAGATAAAGAAATTGCAATTAGCTTATCTAATGCAGAAAAGGATGCTGCAAAACTAATAGCTGAAGGTGAAGCTGAATATATGAGAATCTTATCAGAAGCTTTTGAAACGCAAGAAAAGAGTGAATTTTATACATTTATGAGATCCTTAGAGTCTTCTAAGTCATCTTTAGTTGGTGATAATAAAACATTGATTCTATCACCTTCATCACCTATTGCAGATGTGTTTTATAATATAGATTAATTTTAAGAATAGTATAAGTTATAAATCAAGCGATATTATCATATGTTATTATAAAAAAGGTGATGTATATGATAATTGATTTTAAACAAATAATATACTCATACAATACATTTATAAAAGATTCTAAATTATTAGCAAAACAATATAAAAACATACTAAAATATATCACGATTGGAAACTCACATGACAATCGTGATATTGTTTTGCTTAAATTAGGAAAAGGCAAAATAAAAATTATTATAACTGCTGGTGTGCATGGAAGAGAAAGTATAAATACTATTGTAATTATGAAAATTATTGAGGACTTAGCCTCGATTTATAAAAAAGATAAGGATAATATATTAAACAAATTTACTTTTTATATAATACCAATGCTAAATCCAGATGGATATATGATTGCTTTAAACGGATTTGATGAAATTAATGAACTTAATTTAAGAATGAAATGTAAGAAATTCAATATAGCTTATCCAGAATGGAAGTATAATGCAAGGGGCGTTGATATTAATAGGAATTTCCCAAGTAAATTATGGAACGCAAATGATATAAATGATTTTATAGCCAGTGAGAAAGAAACTAAAGCCTTAATATATGCATTTAAAAAATATAAATCAACAGTTTTTTTTGATATTCATTCAAGAGGAAAAGAAATATATTACTATCGAAGTGTAATGTCTAATAAATACAATATGTTTCAATTATATATTGCAATGAGGATAGAAAAGGCTATAGGATATAAATTAGTAAAACCTAAAGATGAAATAGACTATAATGACAGCGGTGGAAATACAGTACATTATTTTTCTGAATATTTTATTATGCCTGCTTTAACAATTGAAACTATAAATAATGAAGAAACATTTCCTTTAGACATAAGTTTAAGGGAAGAAACCTATAATGAGTTGAATAATTTCATCTATTGCTTAGATGATATTTTTATATAGATATGATATAATTAAAGTTATTCTTATGATGATATTTTATGAAAGGTACAGGTTTATGTCTAAAACAAATAGATTAAATATTAGTGAAATGGAAACACAAAAACAAATAGATATTATTGAAAAACTAAAAAACGACTTTGAAAATAAATATAAAGAAACTAATAAAAAGAAAACATTCCATGTAGAAACATTTGGTTGTCAA
>DUQJ01000216.1 GCA_012837865.1 Clostridiales bacterium
ATATAAAGTGAAATTATAATTTAATAATGTTGATTATGATATCGTTTAATCATAAATAAAAAGAGAGTAAAGGAGATATAAAATGACTACTACTAATCATAAACTTTTAGATTGGGTACAGGAAATGGCTGATATGTGCCAACCAGATAAAATTCACTGGTGTGATGGTTCCCAAGAAGAAAATGATCGTCTTTTAGAAGAGATGGTTGAAAGTGGTGCTGCTACTAAGCTTAACCAAGAAAAAAGACCAGGTTGCTATTTATTTAATAGTGATCCTTCTGACGTTGCTCGTGTTGAGAATAGAACATTTATAGCATCTGAAAAAGAAGAGGACGCAGGTCCTACCAATAACTGGATTGATCCAAATGAATTAAAAGGTAAAATGAAAGAATTATACAAAGGTTGTATGAAAGGAAGAACGATGTATGTTATTCCTTTTTCTATGGGCCCTATTGGCTCTTCAGCTTCCAAAATTGGTATTGAGTTAACTGATAGTGCTTATGTTGTTGTAAACATGAGAATTATGACTAGAATTGGTACTGGAGTTTTAGACGTTCTAGCTGATGGTGAGTTTGTAAAATGTCTTCACTCTGTTGGTGCTCCTTTAGCAGAGGGTCAAAAAGATGTTCCATGGCCATGTGCACCAATTGATTCTAAATATATAAGCCATTTCCCTGAAGAAAGAACTATCTGGTCATTTGGTTCAGGTTATGGCGGTAATGCATTACTAGGTAAGAAATGTTTCGCACTACGTATTGCTTCTGTTCAAGCTAGAGATGAAGGTTGGTTAGCTGAACATATGCTTATACTTAAACTTACTGATCCAGAAGGTAATTCACAATATATAACAGGTGCCTTCCCAAGTGCATGCGGAAAAACAAATCTTGCAATGTTAATCCCAACAATTCCTGGTTGGAAAGTTGAAACTATCGGTGACGATATTGCTTGGTTAAAATTTGGTGAAGATGGTCGCCTATATGCAATTAACCCTGAAGCTGGATTCTTTGGCGTTGCACCAGGAACATCTTTAGATTCTAATCCAAATGCAATGCATAGCATTGAAGAAAACTCCATCTTTACTAATGTTGGTTTGACTGACGATGGCGATATATGGTGGGAAGGCATTGGATATGATGCACCTGATCACCTTATAGATTGGCATAATAAAGATTGGACACCAGCGAGCGAAAATCCTGCAGCACATCCAAATGCACGATTTACAGCACCTGCAAGCCAATGTCCAGTTATCGCTCCTGAGTGGGAAGATCCAAAAGGAGTTCCTATTTCAGCTATATTAATTGGTGGACGTCGTCCAAATACAATACCACTAATTCATGAGAGTTTTGATTGGAACCACGGAGTATTCATGGGCTCGATAATGGGTTCAGAGATTACAGCAGCTGCTATTTCAGATAAAATCGGACAAGTTCGTCGTGATCCTTTTGCTATGCTACCTTTCTGCGGATATCACATGGGTGAATATCTACAACACTGGATTAACATTGGTACAAAATCTACAGAAGATAAACTTCCTAAGATTTTCTATGTTAACTGGTTTAGAAAAGATGATTCTGGTAAGTTCCTATGGCCAGGATTTGGCGATAACAGCCGTGTATTAAAATGGATTGTTGAAAGAGTTGCTGGAAAAGCTGATGCAGTTAAAACATCTATCGGTTATATGCCAACTACTAATGCTATTGATATAAGTGGTTTAGATATTACTGATGAAGAAATGAATGAACTACTTACAGTAGATAAAGATAATTGGTTAAGTGAAATCAACTCCATTAAAGAAGATTATAAAAGATATGGTGATAAACTTCCAACTGAGTTAGCTCAACAATTAGCTGCACTAGAAGAAAGAATGAAAGCTTAAATTTAATTTATAAGAAAAAAGGAGGATATAATTGTCCTTCTTTTTTGTTTTTATAAATCTCATTTTTCTACATATTTCTTTCTTATTTTACAATATTTTATAATGATTTGATTGACTTTTAACCAGTTTTATAGTTAAATAACATTATACTGTTATATTTTGGTATTTTACTTTTTTTTAAAATATAATCTTGTAAACCATTCTTTTGCAATAATTATTTTTTTAGAAAGGATATTTATTTAATGACTAATATTGAAGTTAAAACTCGTTCTATTATGAAATGCTTAAGTAAAGCGGAACAAAAAGTTGCTAATTATTTCTTAAATAATATTGAGAGCATCTTTTCTAGCCCAATTTCTAAACTCGCTGAAGAATCAGGAGTAAGCCAAGTTACATGGATTAGATTCTGCAAAGCGATTGGTTTTTCAGGACTTAAAGATCTTAAGAAAAATCTATTTATCGAGCTTAATAATACTATGCCAGATAAAAATGAATGTTTATTATTTTGTGATATTAAAAAGGATAGCTCATTTGATGATATGTGTAATACTATTAAAAACACATCAATTCAAGCTATTGAAGATACTATCAAACTAATAGACTCAGATAAATTCTACAAAGCTGTTAATTGTATATTAAAATCAAAGTTTGTTAGAATTTTTGGCGTAGGTTGTTCTGGACAAGTTGCTAAAGATCTTCAACGCAAACTTATGCGCATTAATATAAATACAATTTTTTGCGAAGATTTACATTCACAATTAACATATGCTGCTAATGCCACGGCTGATGATGTTGCCATAATCTTTTCATATTCAGGTGCAACCAAAGAAATGCTGGAGATACTTTCATTAACTAAAGAGGTTAATTGTACTTCGATTGCTATAACCAAATTTTCAAAAAGTCCATTAGCATCAGAAGCTGATATTTCAATTTATTTGTCTGCACCAGATATGGACTTTTGGAGTGGTGCAATGAGTAGCCGTATAGCCCAACTAGTTATTATAGACCTCTTGTTTATAACCTTATCAAATACAAACTATACAAAAATACAAAAGCAATTAAAAAGATGTTCGGATGTTGGACGAAGTCATAGAATCTAATTCATAGAATATAAAAACCAAATAGAAATTAAAAAATCCGCTCTCTAAATATAGATTTAGAAAGCGGTTATTGTTTATATTTGTATTTTATTTTTAATATTTAAAGTTCGTTTATAATTTTCTTTATATAAATTACGTTCCTCTTCTTCCATTTCTGAAAATTTTATATAATCTAATTCTGTTTTATCTAAATGCCCTCCACAGTGAAAACATTCTGGATTAGGATTTCTTGAAACAATTCTATAGTTTAAACATTTTGGACATATGTACATATTTAACAATTCTTCCACCCCTTAACTTATTTGTAAAATTAGTTACTTACTATAATATATATTATTTTGCTACTCTTGAAGATTGACAGACTAAATATAATATTTGGTGTTCTTTAGAAAGTTCTTTTACAATATTTATAGCATTATTTAATTTATCATCATCTAAATTCACAAATGGATCATCCAATATTATAAAGGGGCTTTTTTCTTGATACATTGCTTTTATCAATGCAATTCTTGTACATATATTAACTATATCTTTATATCCCCTACTTAGATGTTCATTTCGAATATATTTACCATTATTAATAATTTCAGATTTCAAATCAACATCTATACTGATTTTCTGTTCTCCACCATCTAGCATAGACATATAGGTGTTAAACGCCTCTGTCATCGGCTTTAAATATCTTGTAGATAAATTTTCTTTAGCATCATTTAAATAAGACATGGTCTTAGTAAGAATATCATATTTGTTTAATAAATATTTCTGTTCGTCAATTAATCTTTCTAATTCCTCTTCAAAATCTACTTTTTTATCAGCTATTACAGATTTTTCTTCTAATTGTTTTTGATAACTTATAAGTGATTTTATTATGCCTTCTTTTATTGATTCTAAATCAGAAGATTCTTCTTGCAATTCTTCAAATGTTTTATTAGGAGTTTCTATATTAACAAATTCATTAATATCATTTTTATCAGTCAATACTTTTATATTCTCAATTATTGAACGATACTCTTTGGTTAGATTATCAATGTTTTTTGTATAATAATCATACTCTTTGATAATATTTGTTAATTCTACGTACTTATTTTTTTGATTTTTTATAGTTAATATCAACTCTTCATCATCTTTAATATTTGATTTAATCCTAATAGGTCCTAGAAGTTCTTCTTTGGCACTATTTATAACTTCTAATTCACTTTTAATATCCTCAGTTATTGTTTTATATGTATTTATTGTTTTTTCTAAAATGTTATATTTATTAATTTCTGATTTGATATCACTTAAAGTTTTTAAAATGTTAGTTTTGTCCTTATTTGGATAAACATTATTTATAACCTCTAAATATCCATCTTCTAATTTCTTTTGTTCTTGAATCATTTTTTCAATATTGGTTTTTGTTTTTTCTAATTCATCATCCACATCTGTATCTAATGATTCTTTCTTTTGGTCAATCTTAAATATTATAGTAATAATAACAAATATAATCCCAATCCCTAAACTTATTGAAGCATATAAATTAGAATTTGTAAAGAAAAGTATTATTGATATTATAATTGCTGCTATTCCTATAATAAAAGGAATTATATTAGATAATCCTTGCTTTTTTTCATCTAATAACATTCTAATTTGTTTATTATGGTTATAATTTGAGTTTTCTCTTTCAATTTTATATTTAAGATCTGCCACTGTATTATAATCATTCATTAATTCATCTATATTAATATTTTTTATATCCATTTGATTATATTTCTCTTTAAGCTTAATATAAGATGATTCTTCTTCGTCTGTTGGCTTAGAATTATTTAATCTTTCTACAGCATTTTTATATTTATGTATATTATCATAGCATAAATTAATTTTCTCATCATTAGGTATTATATCCTCAAAAAATTCTTTTAATTGATTTACTTCTTCATGAATTTTATTTATTTCATTATAGTTTTTCCTTAAGATTACTTCTTTTTGATCAAGAATTTGCTCTTGTATTTGTTTGTTTTTCTCTTCTTTATTTTTAAGCAAATCTAAATATTCTTGTTTTTTTAAATATTTTGTAAAATCTGATGTTTTTACTTTTATTTCTTTTATTCCATTATCATTTTCTTCTTTTTCTTTATTAAGTTTTTCAATTTTATCAGATAATAATTCTATTTCCTTTTCCGTATCTACACATTCTTCAATTAGACTTTCAATTTCAGTAATTCTAGAGTTAACTTCTCCTAGTTTCTTATTACCTATGCTCTTATCTGGTTTAATTTCTCTAGAAATCTTTTCAAGTGTAGCATATGCTTTTTCAAAATTATTAATATCATCTGTATTATCAATTAAATCATTAAGTTTTGCGTTAATACTATCTTGCATTACAGGATATTTTCCATCTAGGGTTATAAAAACACTTCTTTCAAATGATTCTGAGTCAATTCCAAAAACTTCTTCCCCAATATTTTCTGTGTATTCTTCTGTGATTTTATTAGTTGCTAAATTATATAGAACAAATGTATCATCATTTTTCTTCGTCCCAAAATATCTTATAATTTTATATTCTTTACCATCAATTTCAAACTCCAAATTTCCTCCGAAATCACCACCTTGCCATGGTAAAAACTTTTTTCTTTCTACAAGTTCTTTTCTAACTTGGGAAAATTCCATACCAAAGAACATGGCTTTAATAAATACAGCTAATGTTGATTTACCCCAGCCATTATCTTCTTTTATAGTATTTAAGCCATCTTTAAATTCAAATGTTTTATCTTTTAGTTTACCAAAGTTTTCAATATAGCACCTTTTCAATATCATATATCAATTTCCCTCCCCGCTAATGCCCTTAAACCTGTAAGAATAATTTTATTCTTTTCATCATCATCCAAATCTTGACTATCAACTAATCTTATAAACTCGCCCTTTAATGATATATCTTTTGCATAGTCTTCATATTTTATCTCCAGACTTGTTTTATCATATATTTTCATAAAATAAAATCTATCATAAAATAGTTTTGTTAAATATTTTATATCTATATCCGTTTCTTCATCTATTTCTCCAGTTAAAATGATTTTTAAAGAATCCTTGCTAGAAATTTCATTTATTTGTTCTTCAATCCTAGATTGAATTTCTAATTCACTCATAAGACTATTTAAAGTAATTTCAATACAATGAAATTTTCTATTGGCGAATGGTATAAATTCATGGTCTATTATATTATTATTGATATTTAATAAGACAAAACCTTTTTCGCCACATTCGTCAAACCCTCGTCCCTCGAGGCAACCCGAATAACAGTAATGACCACGATTATCTAATTTTTCATATTTGTATGAATGTATATGTCCTAATGCTAGATAATCTATGTTTTTATTTTGCAGTTTTCTCAAATTTATAATCTCTGCATCATCCTTGTTATCATATATTGATTCTTGTCCATGTAATACAACAATATTAAGTTTTTCTTCATCCAAGAAAAGTTTACTATAAATATTCTTATTCATTTCTTTTGAAAACTCACAACCAGATATCGATAGATTGTCATATTCATACGATTCCCAACTATCATTAAATGTTTTTAAGTTATCTGGTTTGTTATCAATTTTTTCAAAAAAATCTACCCTATCATGATTACCCCTTAGATATATGAAATCTATATCTGCTGCATTTTGTATTTGTTCTAACACACGTTTTTTAATTCTTATATGTGTGTTTTGTGAAGTATCAAACATATCGCCAGCTATAATTATTACTGAAACATCATTTGACTTAGCATAATCAATCATTTTAATAAATGTTTGCATAAGTTCAACGCGTCTCTCAGATGCTTTTTCTGTAGATAAATTACTTTCCATCTTAGAATCCAAATGTAAATCTGCACAATGAATAATTTTCATACTTACCTCCTATTAATTTTCTTTTTTACTGAATATCCAAACTTACCTAGCTTTTCACCTAATCTAAAATACTCCCCATGTGAATAAGCTATTAAATCTGATTTGTTTAAATGAAACTTGCCTTTATCATCCATATATCTTTTGTCAACTGTTACATTTACAACTTCCGCTAAAAACATATCGTGGCTGCCAAGTGGAATTATTTCTTTAACTATGCATTCAATATTTAGGGGTGATTGATCAATTATTGGTGCATTTACTTTTTGGCCTTTTATTGGAGTTAGTTTCATCTCTTTAAATTTATCTATATCTTTACCAGATCTCACCCCACAAAAATCCGTTTGTCTTACTAAGTCTTTTGTTACTAAATTAATTACAAATTCTTTGTTTTCTTTTATAATATTATAAGAATATCTCTCTTTTTTTATTGAAATTGATACCATGGCTGGGTTACTACATATAGTTCCAGCCCAAGCAATTGTAATTATATTAGATTTTTCCACACTACCACAGCTTACCATTACTGCAGGTATTGGATAAAGCATATTACCCGGTTTCCAATGTTCTTTTTTATTCATTAACACAACTCCTGTTTTATATATTATAAATTATCTTTTATATCTTTTGTAATAATTTCAGATATATAATTTAATTTTTTATTTTCAGTTTCTTTTTGTTTTTCCATTAATAATTTGTTTTTATTAATAACATCTTCTCTTAGTTCTCTTGCAGATAATAAGTTGGCACCTGCACCACTTATTATTATCTGCTGCATTCCATCAGATGTTGCAACTGTAATATTAAACTTTTTCTTATTATCATAAGCAAATTTTTCAATATATTGATCTGCTGTTTGAGCTTCTTTAGTATATATTACATTAATATTATTATATTTAATAATTTCCTCTTTACGACCCCGAACACGGTAAGCATCAAATACCACTATTATTTTGGCATCTATTATTGCTTTATAATTACATAAGATATCTAGTAATTTATTTCTAGCTGCATCCATATTGTCTTCAATTAAATGATTAAGTTCAGGCCATGTATGAATTATATTATAAGCATCTACCAGTAAGAACTCTTCTCTTTTTTCTGCCAAACTTATTTTCGGTGTTTTACTTTCATAATAAGTTTCAGACATTGATTTTTGTTTTTGCCAAGTAGATTTTTTACCTTGATTTGAATAAAATGTTCTATTAAATATTTGGTCTATTTCATCTAAATCTATAAAAATCTCATCAGTTTCTGTTTTTGAATTATATATTCTTTCTGATGATAATTCTGTTTTCTTTTGAATATAGCTTTCTAAATGCATATAATCTTTTACTTGATCCCATTTAACAGCAAATCCTGCGCCATTTGAATAAAAAATTGAAGAAGTAGGATTTAAAACATCATTATCTGAATCATACCCTATATTTGAAATAACCTCCATTGTATTATGACATGGACCATATCCTTTTATTTCACAATACAATTTGCCAAAACCTTTAGTATAAGCATTTATATTCTTTTGATAATTTCTCATAGTAGATACTGGAGCAGTACCTTCAAGCATAGTGACTTTACCATCCGTATATTTTATTGTACAAGTTCCATACATTTGTTCAATATCTGTCATGGCTCTTCCCACCATCTTTTCTGGAATCTCCAATTGGAATTCATAATATGGTTCTAACAGCGTTGATTGTGCTTCTTTCAAGCCCTGGCGAACAGCTCTATATGTTGCTTGCCTAAAATCTCCACCCTCTGTATGCTTGTTGTGTGCCTTTCCACTTACTAATGTGATTCTTATATCAGTTATTGCCGATCCAGTTAAAACTCCAATATGGCTTTTTTCTTGTAAATGCGTCATTATTGCCTTCTGCCAATTCTTGCTTAATATATCTTCACTGCATTTCGTTTCAAATATTAATCCATCGCCTCGATTTAATGGTTCTAATAATAAATGCACTTCTGCATAATGTCTTAAGGGCTCAAAATGCCCAACCCCTTCTACTGTATTATTTATAGTTTCTTTATATATAATACTACCATCATCAAATTTAACTTCTACACCAAATCTATCTAAAATTATATTTTGTAAAATTTCTATTTGAACTTCTCCCATTAATTTGACTATTATTTCATTTGATTGATCGTCCCAAATAATATTAAGCTTTGGTTCCTCTTCTTCTAATTCGTATAAATTCGGTAATATCCTTCTTTCGTCATATCCATCTGGAAGAGTTAGTTTATAGGAAATCACAGGTTCTAATATTTGATTATTAAAATCTCTTTCAACTCCTAATCCTTGTCCAGATTTAGTTTGAGATAAACCAGTAATAGCACATACTGTACCCGCATGTGCTTCTTGTATAAACTCATATTTAATTCCTGAATAAATGCGAATTTGATTGATCTTTTCCTGCCAATTGTTTTTTATGATTAAGTCTCTAACCTTAAGAGAACCACCAGTAATCTTCATATGAGTAAGGCGATTCCCTTGCTCATCTCTTGATATTTTAAATATTTTAGCAGCAAAATTAGAAATATAGTCAACTTTTTGTGTGTATATTTGTAATCCTAGAATGAACTTATCTATTCCCTCAAGTTTTAAAGCTGAACCAAAATAAACCGGAAAAACTCTACGATGTTTTATAGATTCTTTTATATTATATATATCTATTTTACCATTTTCTAAATAATCATATATAAGATTTTCATCACAAATAGAAAGCTCATCATTAAGCTGCTCTTTATTTTCAGTAGTAAAATCTATACAGGAGTTATTTAATTGCATTTTAATTTTATTGATTATTGTTTTTTTATTATTATCTCTTTGATCCATTTTATTAACAAAAATAAAGACTGGAATTTTATAAGTTTCAAAAAGCTTCCAAAGTGTTTTAGTATGAGATTGTACTCCACTAGTACCACTAACAACTAATATAGCATAGTCAAGTACATTTAAGGTTCTTTCCATCTCAGTAGAGAAATCAATATGACCTGGAGTATCTAAGAGTGTTATCTCGATATCACCTAATTCGAATATAGCTTGTTTTGAGAAGATTGTTATTCCTCTTTCTCTTTCTAAAACATTATTGTCTAGATAGGCATCCTGTTTATCGACTCTTCCTAATTTATCAATTTTACCGCCATAATAAAGTAAGCTTTCTGATAGGGTTGTTTTTCCTGCGTCAACATGTGCTAATATTCCAATTGTTAACTTTCTCATTATACATCTCAAATCCTTTGTTTTTTATATTAAAAGTTTATTATAATTTTAAGAAAGGTCGCTCTTATTAGGAGCAACCTTTCTTAAAAACTCCATTATATTAAAATTTCTATAATTTAAAGAAATCAACCATTTCATCAAGATCTCTAGAGCTCTTCTTATTGTCAATTGCTTGGTTAAGTACTTCATTAGCTTGAGTAGCGATAATACTAACTTTATCAACGATATCTGATGTTCCTAATGCACCTTCTCCGGCCGCAGCTGTAATTTCTTCAATTGCTTTTTTCATCTGCTGTATAGTTCCAAACAGATATTCAGCAATTGTATTAATCTCTACTACTACATTTTGAACCATATCAGCATCTAAATCATATTGTAGACTTGTATTTAAAAGCATTTTGTAGTCTCTTAGAACTTGATTATCTACAAACTCAAGTAGTAATAAAGAGTCCTTAACTACACTTTTAACAGCATCAGAAACATTATTAGTAATATCATTGATTCTTGATACAGCATTTCTTGAGTTTTCAGCCAATCCCCTTATTTCTTCTGCTACAACTGCAAATCCTTTTCCAGCTTCACCAGCTCTTGCTGCTTCAATAGCTGCGTTTAAAGATAGAAGATTTGTCTGAGATGCTATTTGTAATATAGTTTGTGAAAGTTCTTTGATTTCATCAATAGCAGCTGTTCTATCAATAGACTCTCTTAATTGATTATTAGTTTTGTTATATATATCAACTGTCTTTGTATGAGAGGAAGTAGCTTCGCCCTTTAGTTTTTCTGCTCTTACTTTGATTTCAGTTGCTAATTGTTCACCATTTAATGTTTTTGTCTTCATATTAGTTACTTCTGACTCTATCTCTGTTATAGAAGCACTAACTTCCTGTGTTGAAGCAGATGTTTCTTCCATACCAGCCGATAGTTCTTCAGTTGTCGCTGATATATCTTCTATGTTTTTATGTACTTCTTCCATACTTGAAAGAGATTGATTTGAGATTTCTTTAGAAAGCTTTGATGCAGCCTTAATACCCATCATAATTTCAGTAATCTTTTGTTGCATATTGCTTGAAGATCTTGCAATTGCACCAATTTCATCTTTACTCTTAAGTAAATTTTCATCAAATTTAAAATTGAATTGACCACCTTCCATCATTTCTAAATTCGATTGAATCTTATTAATTCCGGCAGTTGTTGAATCCCCTAGCAAGAAGTAAAACGCACCACCCATAACAAGTTGTATCACCGCTATAACAAGTACTGTCTTAGCAGCGCCACTTATTTTCTTTGCATTTGAATTAGTATTTACACCTGTAAACCACATTCCAACAACATTATCAGCACTATCTTTTATAGGCACATAATATGCATAACCTTCCCTTCCAGAAATATCCATTTCCTCTAGATGTGTCCTACCCTGCATTATAACTTTTTTCTTTATATCAGCTGAAACTTTTGTCCCAATTTCTTTTAAACCTCTTGGATTTGTTTCATTAGTAGATATTCTAACATCATCTTGATAAATTCCTGCAAAAACTTTGCTTCCTTTTGAGTATTCCTCTATAGCTGCATTGTTATCATTCATTAAAACATTACCTTTATATAATTGACCATCTTTAATAGCCCAATCACCTTTAAGTGAATTTTCAAATACTTGTAATCCCATATTTGAATAGTTTTTTAATTCCTCAGTCTTTTCATACTTCATAAAATCATTAATTTTTTGGTTAGAATAGAGGCCCATTAATATTGTAATGATTGCTATAATACTAACTGATGTTATTAGAACATTCCATTTTAATTTCATAATTTTCTCCTTTGCCCGATTATAATAATAATAAGTTATTTTTTTAATTATAAGTTCAAATTTAACTTGTTATTTTATATTAATATACTACTATCATACAAC
>DUQJ01000217.1 GCA_012837865.1 Clostridiales bacterium
TATTAATAAGTATCACTAATATTTAAACTTATCCTTAGTAGTTGTCATATGATTCTCTTGATATCGATAATATATAAAAAGGCATGTAGTAATGAGGGATATGGATGATAAACTATTTATGGGGATTTATGCTATTGTTAGGTTTGATATTGGGTTTTTTGAGAGGTGAAACAGCGGCTATTAATCAAGTCTTTATAAATTCACCTAAAGAAGCGGTAACATTATGTATAACAATGTTAGGTCTAATGGCTATGTGGATGGGGATTATGCAGATAGCTACTAAAGCAGGTATTATATCTGCTTTGACAAAAATCTTAAGGCCATTTCTTAAATATTTATTTCCTGATATTCCAGAAGGGCATATTGCAAATGAATATATTTCATCAAATATAATCGCAAATATGCTCGGTTTAGGATGGGCAGCGACACCTATGGGTTTAAAAGCAATGTCAGAACTGCAGAAGTTAAATCCAGATAAAAACATTGCTAGTTTGGATATGTGTACATTTATAATTATTAATATATCTTCGCTACAGTTAATTCCTGTAAATATGATGGCTTATAGGAGTCAATATTTATCTATAAATCCTGCAGAGATTTTATTTCCTTCCATTTTATCAACATTGTTTTCAACAATCGTAGGAATATTATTTGCTATGATTGCTAGAGAATTATTTAGTAGAGGGGGTAAATAGGATGGATTTAATACTATATATATCAAATTTTATTATGCCATTTGTTGTTTTGTTTATTATTTCATATGGCTTGTACAAAAAGGTAAATATTTATGATGAGTTTATTAAAGGTGCTACTGAAGGTTTTAAAGTTGTGTTAAACATTGCCCCAACTTTAATAGGTTTAATGCTTGCTGTTGGTGTTTTAAGGGTTTCGGGTGCTTTAGATATCCTATCCAGCTTTATCATGCCACTAACTAACCTATTACATTTTCCTTCGGTTTTAATACCCTCAGTGATAATTAAATTGTTTTCTTCATCAGCAGCTACAGGGCTTGTATTAGATATATTTAAGAATTATGGGCCAGATTCATATGAAGGCAGATTAATATCTATTATAATGAGCAGCACAGAGACAATATTTTATACTATGACTGTATATTTTATGTCAATTGGTATTAAAAAAACAAGATATACTCTTATCGGATGCTTAATTGCAACTCTTGCAGGGGTAGTTGGAAGTGTAGTAATAACTAATATTGTGTTTTAATAGTTAAAAAAGATTGAAAATCTGTTAATAAAATGTTATTGTTTGAATGAAATCAATAAAGAGTTTGATGGAAATTTACACTGTTATGAGAAAGAGAGATATTATGATATTTGAAACACACGCCCATTATGATGATGAAGCATATAATGACGATAGAGAAAGCTTAATAAACTCCTTGCCGGAACATTGCATAGAATATGTTCTTAATATTTGTTCATCAATTGAATCTGTAGATAGAACAATAGCATTAACTGATGAGTATTCATTTATATATAGTGCAATAGGGATACACCCAGATTCAACAAAGGATTTAAATGAAGAAAAATTTATATGGCTAAAGAACAAAACTAATCATCCAAAATGTTTAGCAGTTGGGGAAATAGGTTTGGATTATTATTGGGATACTACGCCTAGGGATATTCAAATAAAATGGTTTGAACGACAAATAGATTTGGCAAAACAAAGAAAGTTGGCAATTGTATTTCATAGTAGAGATGCAGCAAAAGATACATTTGATATAATTAAATCAAATAATATTGTAAGTGTTGGGGGAGTTTTGCATTGCTATAGTTATAGCAAAGAGCAGGCGAAAGAATATTTGGATTTGGGATTGTATTTAGGAATAGGTGGGGTTGTAACATTTAATAATGCTAAGAAACTAAAAGAAGTTGTTGAATATGCACCATTAGAACAATTAGTTTTAGAGACAGATGCTCCCTATTTATCACCGGTACCACATAGGGGCAAAAGAAACACATCTATAAACTTATCACTTATAGCAGGTGAAATTGCTCGGATAAAGAATATCGATTATGAGACAGTTGTTAATGTAACCAATGAAAATGCAAAGAAGTTGTTTTTCAAGAATACTTTATAGACGAGGTGGATATGGCAGAGTTAGGAAGCCCTAAAAAAACAATAGAAATAATTAAAAAATTTGATTTTATAATCCAAAAGAAATTTGGACAGAATTTTTTAATAGATAGCAATGTACTTGAAAAGATTGTAAAAGAAGCTGATATTAATGATAATGACTTAGTAATAGAGATTGGGCCTGGCATAGGAACATTAACACAATACCTATGCGAAGCAGCCAATGAAGTTATTGCAATTGAAATTGATAAAAAGTTGATACCTATTTTAAATGAAACACTTTCTGATTATAACAATGTGACCATTTTAAACCAAGACATACTTAAAACAGATCTTGAACAGTTAATAAATAATAAGAAGATAAGTAAAACTGTTAAAGTGGTTGCAAATTTACCATATTATATAACCACACCAATAGTAATGGATTTGTTGGAAAGTAGACTAGAAGTTGATAGCATAACTGTCATGGTTCAAAAAGAAGTGGCAGAAAGAATGAAAGCTAACCCGGGCACTAAGGAGTATGGGGCTTTATCCCTTGCAGTACAGTATTACTGTGAACCAGAGATTGTTGCTAATGTTCCTGCAAGTTGCTTTATGCCTCGCCCGAAAGTTGGATCATCGGTCATAAAATTAAGCCGTTATAAGACCCTACAATTTAATGTAGAAGATGAAAAATTATTATTTCAAATAATTCGTGCATCATTTAATCAAAGAAGAAAGACACTCGTTAATGGCTTGTATAATTCAAGTATTAAGAATTTATCCAAAATACAAATAGCAGAAGTACTAATAGAGCTAGGTTATTTAACAAATGTGCGTGGAGAAGATTTAAATTTAGAAGCTTTCATTGCTTTAAGCAATAAGATTAACAGAATATAATTAATTGTTGTAATAAAAGTAGTACCCCTAGAATATATTTTAAGGAATTAATAGATATATTATTTAGGGGTGATTTTTTTGGCTGAATATAAGAGAATGATAAGCTATATGTACAGATATAACCAAGATATAAAAGAAGAAAATGTTGGTTATGCAAGGATTGAAGCACGAAATAGTGAGTGTAGATTTACTTTACATATAAAGACATCAAATAAAAAGGATGAAAACATAACAACCTACTTAACTAAGAGAAAGGATGAGAAATTAGAATTATTAAAACTAGGTGAATCATTAATTCAAAACAATTTAATAAGTAGCAAGTATTTTACGTCAGAAGCAAATATATTAAATTCAGAATACGATTTATCTGATATAACTGGAATAGTCTTATATAAAGATGAAAACTTTTATTTTGGTACTCAGTGGGATAGCCAGCCTATATTATTAAGGGAAATAAAAGAAGGATTGCATAGCTTGAAAAGGACAGAGAAAGAAAGTTATGCAATTGAAGAATTGAAAGTGGCTGAGATCGAGTCTAAAGAGGAAGACGTTGAAGAGCTTGAGTCTGAAGCATTAGGATTGGAAAAAGAGTCTGAAGCTAAAATAATAAAAACTGAAGAATCTGAAGCTAAAGAAAATAAAATAGTAAAAAATGAAAAAGAAATAGATGATTTACATGCAACTGCAGCTGGAGTAACAGGTGAGGTAAATGCTGTTCCAAATACTGAGATATTAGATTATAAATACAGTAACGGAGTATTTGGCTTCTCTGAAGGAGAAGATAATGATCCTGGATTTGCAAAAGAAATCTTTAAGGATAGACAGAAGGAAAATATATTTGAAGATGATAAAATAATAGCAACTGTTAAAATAGATACTAAAGATATCGAAATGCTCCCTAAAGGGCTTTGGGGTATGATGAACAATAGCTTTTTGTTAAATGGATATTATAATTTTAAACATCTAATATTTGCCAAATCAAAGGATGATGATAAAGCAAAGTACATACTAGGTGTTCCGGGTGTATTTCAAAATAGAGAGAGATTTATGGCTAGGATGTTTGGATTCGAATATTTTAAGGGGACCAAAAAAGGCAATATTAAATCGGGTGAATTTGGCTATTGGATTGTATATGTAGAGGAAGAATAATTACGACTCATTACAAACCACGAAGAAATACAGATTTAACATATGGCTTTAATAAAGAAGAAAAGTGTGACATTTCTTCCTTGCTATGAGCCGTAAGTCCATTAGAAATAAGGTCACCTGAATCAACAAAAGCTTGAAGGTAGTAAGCGTTAGCGCCTTTTATCCATTCCCCAATTGCGATCATATCGATTTCACTATGGAGCTCTTTAACAATTGTTGTTCTGAATTCATAATCAATCAATCCTTGTAGAATAAAGTTTATGCTTTCACTTGTGTTATTAATCAAGTAATTATCAACTCCAACAGATAGGCTATATTTATCTTTGGAGTTTTTAATATCCATAGCTATATAATCAATTAAATTATTATGTATTAAAGATTTAATCATAGAAGGATTTGACCCATTTGTATCAAGTTTTACTTTTAATCCGAGCTTTTTAATATCATTAATAAACTCAGGCAAATCTGAATATATAGTAGGTTCACCACCAGTTATGCATACGCCCTCTAATATATCTTTTCTCTTTTTTAAAACAGCCAACACTTCGTTGGTTGGAATTATAGGTTGAGAATTTACATTGGTAACCAAGGAGGCATTATGGCAGAAGGGACACCTTAAATTACAACCTCCTATAAAAATGGTTGCAGCTAAATGTTTTGGATAATCAAGTAATGTAGTTTTGTTAAAGCCATGTATATGCATGTTGCCACCCCTTATATATTATGATAGAATAAATATAGCAAAGAAAAGTTAACCAGTCAAGATTATCTAGGGGTATAAAATGGACGATAAGTTTATGAAAGAGGCCTTAAAACAGGCAACTAAGGCATATAATCTAGGAGAAGTCCCAATAGGATGCGTGATCGTGTTTAATGACAAAATAATTTCTAGAGGGTATAATAAAAGAAATACAAAAAAAACAACTTTATCACATGCAGAGTTATTAGCTATTGAAAAAGCCAGTAAAGTTATGGGCGATTGGAGGCTTGAGGGTTGCACAATGTATATAACATTAGAGCCATGCCAAATGTGTGCAGGAGCAATAGTCCAAGCTAGAATAAAAAGGGTTGTATTGGGCTCAATGAATCCCAAGGCAGGATGTGCTGGCTCTATTTTAAATTTATTACAAATGGAGCAATTTAATCATCAAGTAGAAATCACAAAGGATGTTTTAGAAAATGAATGCACAGAATTATTACAGAAGTTTTTTAAAGAATTAAGAATAAGGAATAAAGCGGAAGTAACTTTGGAGTCTTGACATATAATAATAAAAGCATTATAATTTAAACACTGCTTAAAGCAGTATAAGATTATCAAAAAGTTTCCGTGCAGCTGGGGAGTTAGCGGTGCCCTGTACCTGCAATCCGCTATAGCAGGAGTGATGTTTTGCCTCGGGTGATTTTTTGTGATGCTGCCCTTTAAAAGTGATGTTGACGTTTGGGTCTTACGCAATAGAACTTCGCGAACTGTGTCAGGTCAGGAATGAAGCAGCACTAAGCGGAATTTTCTATGTGCCGTGAGGGTGCCTGAGCCGAGTTAACTGTAAAGGTAACGGTTGTAAAAGACATTCAAAGCAGAACGCACGGATTTAATATAAATAAGAGATGCAATTTGCATTTCTTTTTTGTTTGTCGATTATTAACTTATACCTTTAAAAGTTACAACTTTTGGTCTATAATATAAATAATAATAATTATATATATTTTTCTAAGAATAAAACTGTATCAATGAGTATGGTACAAGGAGGGAAAAATGAGTAGGTATGAAAATAAAGTTAAGTTAAGGGAAATAAAAAAACACATATCAAAAAAAGATTATGAAACAGCGCAAAGAATATTAGATACAATTAATCTTGATAAATTAAGCAATAGATTAGACATGAGTCAAATTGTAGAAGTTTATATTGCAAATAGCAGATATGAGGAAGCTCTTGATTTATTATATAAAATGTATGAAAAATTAAAAACCAGGAAAATATTATTTCAACTAGTTAATGTATCAATTAAGCTAGGGAATTTTCGAGAAGCAGAAGAATTTTTAAGAGAATATATAGATATTGTACCTGAGGATTTTTATGTCTATATTTTCAAATATCAAATAAATAAGAAAAAAGGTAAGCCATTAAATGAACAAATAGAATTATTGGAAAAATTAAAGACAGTAGAGTATATTGATAAATGGTCTTATGAATTAGCGAAATTATATTATAAATCAGATATGTTAGAGGAATGTAAGCAAGAATGTCTAGATATTGTTATATGGTTTGGCAAGGGATTATATGTGGAAAAAGCAAAAATTTTACTTGCATATTTTGAGGCAGATGAGGATAAGACTAGTATTATTCAAGAATTAAAACGCAAATCGGATATAAAAAGTAATACATAGTTAAAAAAGTTTTACTAATCCAATATTTGTGGTATAATCAAGATGAAAAAATATTTCATAATGATGGTTTTATATTTTATACAAAATAAACAATGTTGAAGATAAAATAGAGGTGTATAATGGAGCAATACATTATTAAAGGTGGGATTTCACTTGCTGGAGAAGTAAATATTAGTGGAGCTAAAAACGCAGCTCTTGCAATTATAGCAGCAGCTATCTTAGCAGATGAAAAAGTTAAGATTGAAAATGTGCCAAAAGTAAGAGATGTTGAAGTACTTATTCAAGCAATTGATGGAATTGGTGCAGGAGTAGAATATCATAATAAAAACACATTGACTATTTACGGGAAATCAATAAATAGTTGTGTTATAGACTATGATTATATAAGGAAAATCAGAGCGTCCTATTATTTATTAGGAGCATTATTAGGCAAATACAAAAGGGCAGAAGTTGCTCTACCAGGTGGATGTAATATTGGTAGCAGACCAATTGATCAACATATTAAAGGCTTTGAGGCATTAGGAGCAACAGTTAAGATAGAGCATGGTATGATAATTGCTGAAGCTGAATCCTTAAGAGGAGGCCATGTATATTTTGACGGCGTTAGCGTTGGAGCTACTATTAATACAATGCTAGCAGCCTGCTTAGCAGAAGGACAATCTGTATTAGAAAATGCAGCAAAAGAACCACATGTTGTCGATGTTGCAAACTTCTTAAATAGTATGGGTGCTAATATTAAAGGCGCTGGCACAGATGTTATTAAAATATTAGGTGTTGAAAAGCTTCACGGAAGTGAATATTCAATTATACCTGATCAAATTGAAGCAGGAACATTTATGTTTGCAGCTGCAGCTACAAAAGGCAATGTATTAATTAAGAATGTTATACCAAAGCATTTAGAAGCGATTACAGCAAAACTAATAGAAATTGGCGTCATAGTAGAAGAATATGATGACAGTGTTAGGGTAATTGCAAATGAAAGGCTACTTCATACACATGTAAAAACCCTTGTATATCCAGGATTTCCAACAGATATGCAACCTCAGATATCAGCACTTTTAGCGACATCAAAAGGTACAAGCATTGTCACAGAAAGTATTTTTGAAAATAGATTTAAATATGTAGATGAATTATCCCGTATGGGTGCATCAATTAAGGTTGAAGGTAATTCGGCTATAATTGATGGTGTTGAAAAGCTAACAGGAGCTGTTGTAACTGCACCAGATTTACGAGCAGGTGCGGCATTAGTTATTGCAGGACTTGTTGCTGAAGGATATACCAATGTTGAATATATAGAATATATTGAAAGAGGCTATGAAGAATTTGAATATAAAATGCAACAATTAGGTGCTTCAATGGCTAAAATCGATGCTAATGATACGAAAGCAATTCAAAGATTTAAGAAAAAAGTAAGTTAATATTAAGTTTAATAAAAAAACATAATAAATGCTTAGTCCACTGTAAAAGTGGACTATTTCGCAATTATTATAAGAATGGAGGATACATATGGCAAACAAACTATTTACTTCGGAATCAGTGACTGAGGGGCATCCAGATAAAATATGTGATCAAATATCAGATGCTATATTAGATGAATTAATTAAGCAAGATCCTATGAGCAGGGTTGCTTGTGAAACGGCCGTTACCACGGGCTTAGTATTAGTTATGGGAGAAATAACAACTAATGCATATGTCGATATTCAGAAGATTGTAAGAGATACAATCTGTGAGATAGGGTATAACAATTCAGATTATGGCTTTGATGGAAGAACTTGTGGTGTTATGGTTGCTTTAGATGAGCAATCTGGTGATATTGCTATGGGAGTTAATAGATCATTAGAAGCTAAGTCTTCAAAGGAAGAACAAATAGGAGCTATTGGTGCCGGTGATCAAGGAATGATGTTTGGATATGCATCAAACGAAACAGCTGAATTCATGCCATATCCTATTCATTTAGCACATCAATTAACTAAAAAATTAACAAGGGTTAGAAAAGAAGGTGTATTAAAATATCTTCGCCCTGATGGAAAATCACAAGTAACAGTAGAATACAATGAGGCTGGTAAACCAATCCATATTAATACGGTTGTATTATCAACTCAACATGATGAAGATGTAGAGCAAAAACAACTTCATCAAGACGTAAAAAAATATATTATAGACCCTGTTTTACCAAAGGAGTTAGTAGATGAAAGAACAACAATCTTAATAAATCCAACAGGTAGATTTGTAATTGGTGGACCTAATGGTGACAGTGGTCTTACAGGCAGAAAAATAATTGTAGATACTTATGGAGGTTATGCTAGACATGGTGGTGGAGCTTTTTCTGGAAAAGACTGCACTAAAGTAGACCGTTCCGCTTCATATGCAGCAAGATATGTAGCAAAGAATATTGTAGCAGCAGGACTTGCCGATAAATGTGAGGTGCAATTATCATATGCAATAGGTGTAGCAGAGCCAACATCTATAGATGTTGAATTATATAATACAGGCAGGGTTTCTGATAATAAACTTGTAGAAATAATTCGGAAGCATTTTGATCTTAGACCAGCAGGAATCATTGAGAAACTAAACTTAAGAACACCTATATATAAGGATACTGCTGCTTATGGTCATTTTGGTAGAAATGATTTAGACTTACCTTGGGAACAATTAGACAAAGTAGATGAATTAAAAAAATATTTATAACAAAGCATAAAAGTCTTGACAAATATTTAACAAGCGTATAATATATAAGTAGCCGATTTAGAAGAGGATTCTGACAAAAAGGCCATATAATCAAAAAGATTTGTTCTGAATATGAGGATATCCGAATAAGAAGACGAAGGAATAATAATGAGTAATCATAAACAATTCATTCCCTATGTCAATTTGGTATAGGGAATTTTTTTGGAAAAGAAGGGTATAGATATGGAAAATAGAATAGCCTTGATTGGAATAATTGTTGAAAACAAAGAGGCTGCAATAAATTTAAATCTAATACTTCATGAATATGGTCAATATATTATCGGTAGAATGGGTATACCTTATCCTGAAAAAGATATTAATATTATTAGTATTGCTATTAATGCAAACAACAATATTATTAGTAGTATCTCAGGAAAACTAGGAATGTTACCAGGCGTTAATGTTAAAACTATTTATTCAAAAAATTAAGTTTATGGAGGAAAAAGAAGTGAAAAAAGTTAAAGTTTTATTAATTGCAATGACTTGTATTTTATTAATGGGCGGATGTAGTAAGAAAGCCGAAAAAATCGACATTAAAATTGGTGCTATGAAAGGGCCAACTGGGATGGGCATGATTCAAATAATGGATCAAGCAAAGAAGGATGAAACAAAGAATAATTATAAGTTTACTGTTGTAGGTGCGGCTGATGAAATTAGCACTGGTTTAATTAAAGGTGAGCTTGATATTGCAGCAGTACCATGTAACCTAGCATCCGTATTATATAATAAAACAGATGGTGCTATTCAAGTGGCTGGTATCAACACATTAGGTGTCCTATATATTTTAGAAACGGGTAATGAAATTAATAGTGTAGATGATTTAAAGGGTAAAACTATTTACTCAACAGGCCTAGGCACTACTCCACAATATACATTAGAATATTTATTGACTAATAGTGGGATTGATATTAAAAATGATGTTACAATAGAATATAAAACAGAAGCAACTGAAGTAGCAGCAATTTTAAATGGAAGTGAAGATGCTATTGCAATGTTGCCACAACCATTTGTAACTACTGTTTTGTTAAACAATGAAAATGCAAGGATTGCATTAAATATTGATGAAGAGTGGAAAAAGATAGGTGGAGAAGATAATTCTCTTGTTACAGGTGTAGTTGTTGTACGTAAAGAATTTTTAGAAAACAACAAGAATGCATTTAATGAATTCATGAAAGAATATAAAGAAAGTACAAATTATGTTAATTCCAATATCGAAGAAGCTGCTACATTAATGGAAGAGAATGATTTGTTTAAAGCTGCAATAGCTAAAAAAGCAATACCACTATCAAATATTGTCTTAATACAGGGAAATGATATGAAAAAAAGAATTGACAACTACTTAGGCGTTTTAAATAGTCAAAATCCTAATTCTATTGGTGGAAAAATGCCAGCAGATGACTTTTACTACATACCTTAAATAAATTATAGGAGCCAAAACTATGAAGATAAATATTCAAAATAAGAAAAAAAACAAGAGAATTATTAAAATATTATCTGTGTCCTTTTGGCTCTTTATATGGTTTGTCTTAAGTAGCATTATTAATATGGAAATAATACTACCCTCACCCTATAAAGTTGTGATTACATTGTTAGAATTATCCATAAAAAAAGATTTTTGGATTTCAATTTTATTATCATCATCACGAATAATTATAGGGTTTTTGTTGGCTTTGATAGTGGGAATAATTATGGCTATTATATCGTGTAATTTATGGGTTTTTGAAACGATTATTGATGTGCCAATGAAACTTATTAAAGTCACACCGATTGCTTCATTTGTAATATTGGCTTTATTGTGGGTAAAAGGAAAAAACTTATCAGTATTAATTTCATTTTTAATGGTCATGCCTATTATATATACTAATGTGAAAGAAGGTATTAAAACAACAGATGCTAAATTATTAGAGATGGCACGAATGTTTAAAATAAAGAAGATTAATATAATTAATAAAATATATATTCCATCAATAATGCCCCACCTATCATCAGCAATTACTGTAGGTTTGGGCTTTTGTTGGAAATCTGGCATAGCAGCAGAAGTAATAGGCATTCCTAAGAAATCTATTGGTTTTAATTTATATGAAGCAAAAATTAATTTAATGACAAAAGAAGTTATGGCTTGGACAGTAGTGATTATTATAATAAGCATATTTTTTGAAAAAGTAGTCTTCTTCATAGTAGAAAGATGGCGGATAAAATGGATAAATACATAGAGATTAAGAATTTATCAAAAAGTTTTGATGAAACAAAAGTTTTGATAAATCTAAATTTAAATATAAAAAAGAATTGTATAAGTTGCATCATGGGGCCATCAGGAACGGGTAAAACAACTCTTGTTAATATAATGATGGGCCTTATAGAAGCAGACTCAGGGGAAATCAATGGGATAAATCCCAATTCAATTGGAGTAGTATTCCAAGAGGATAGATTGATTGAGCATTTAAATGCAGTTGAGAATATTTATGTAGTTAATAATAAAACACAGTCTAGAGAAAATATAATATCACAGCTGAACTTTCTAGGTTTAAATAAAGAAGATATAGAAAAACCTGTTAAGAATTTGAGTGGTGGAATGAGAAGAAGAGTGTGTATTATTCGTGCTATTTTATTTGAATGCGAGACTATAATAATGGATGAGCCTTTTAAAGGATTAGATGATAGTTTGAAAAAGAAAGTTATAAATCATCTTGTTAATAATAGGAAAGGTAGAACAATTCTTGTTATAACTCATGATTTAAATGAAGCAAAAGAACTTAATGCAGAAATAATTGACTTTACTCGTTGAGATTTTTTTAGAATTGTGTTAATATTTCATACAAAAGACTTATTGTAGCTAGAATAATTCAGGAAGAAGGAAGATTATGCATATTACGATTACTGGAAACTTAGGCAGTGGTAAATCTACTGTATGTAAAATTCTACAAGACAAATATGGTTATGAAATATATTCAACAGGTAAGGTGCAAAGGAAACTTGCAAAAGAGCTTAATATGACAACGCTTGAATTTAACAAACAGATGTGTAATGATCATAGATATGATAACATGATTGATGAAGCAACAGCAAGAATCTCTAGAGAAAATAAAGACAAAAAGATTATTTTTGACTCAAGACTAGCTTGGAATTTTGTTGAAAAATCATTTAAAATATTTTTATCAGTGCCAATAGATATAGCGGCACAAAGAGTAATGAATGATAAAAAAAGAGGAGAAGTAGAATCATATTCTTCACTTGAAGAGGCAAAAGCCCAGCTTTCACAAAGAGCTACTACAGAAAAAGCAAGATATAAAGATATTTATAATCTGGATTATTTTGATTTTAATAATTATAATTTAATAATTGATAGTTCCTATAATGATCCTGAGAAGATAGCAGAAATTATAATTAATGAAGCTTATAATTACAATGAATCACCATATGACAATACAAAATATCTTTTGTCACCTCAAAGGTTAATTAACAAAGATGATATATCTAAGAATGATGTTATTAGATTAGAAAATATCATATATCAGTATAAGGGGAAAAAAATTGTAAGCCATGGCATTAAAATAATTGAACAAAACAATGATTTTACAATTTTAGAAGGCGAAGATAATATAAAGGCGGCAAATATTGCCAATGTTGATTATATTAAAATTGAAGGATAAGTACAGTATTTTACCAAGTATAGATTAATGAGATTATATAGATAATAATAGTTATAAAAGAGTCCATTATAATGGATTCTTTTTTTATAAAAATAAATAATAATAGAGAGGAAAGTATGGAAAAAATTAATTTTAAACTTATTATTTTAACAATATTAACTATACTTACTGTTTACTTAGGGTTCAAGTTTATATTACCTTTAATTCTACCTTTCATTATAGCATATTTTATTGCTTTTATTATTCGGCCAATAACAGATTTCTTATGCAATAAATTAAAGTTCTCTAGAGTTATAGCAGCAACCCTCTCCTTAATATCCCTTTTGACTGTTTTTAGCATAGGTGTCTATTATGTTTTCAAAATAATTATAGAACAATTAACTAAGGTAATTCGAAACTCACCAATATATTTAGAATTCTTATCTTATAAATTAGAAGCAATATGTAATAAGATAGATATCTTATTTGGACTTAATAATGGAAGTATGATGTATTATATGGATGGACATTTGGATGGAATTAAACAAAATGTTATATACAGTATTTTGCCAAAAATAACAGAACAAGGCTTGGTCTTAATTATGAAACTCTTAGCAGGGTTTGGAGTATTTTTAATAATTATAATTGCTTCATTATTGATAGTAAAGGATATGACCTTGTATGGAGAAAGATATAGGAAATGTAGTATATATAAAGAAATGCATAAAATAACGGATGGCTTGGCGAAAGCAGGAATTGGATACTTAAAGGCTCAGGGAATTATAGCGGGAATTGTAGCATTAATTTGCACGGGTGGATTAGCAATAATCAAAAATGAATATTCATTAATACTGGGGATAGGCATTGCAGTGTTTGATTCCTTTCCAGTGTTAGGTAGCGGGCTTATCTTAGTCCCATGGAGCATTATAATGGTTTTAAAAGGGGATGTACTATCGGCAGCAATACTAATGACTACTTACTTGGCGTGTCAAATTATTAGGCAGGTATTAGAGCCAAAGCTATTGGGCGAGGATATAGGAGTCAATGCAATAATTACTTTAATATCATTATATGTGGGAATTAAACTTTTTTCTTTTACAGGATTTATACTTGGACCTGTTGGCTTAATAATAGTCATCACTGTTATGAAAACACTTAAGGAAAACCTAAAACTAACTTGACAAAATTTATAATTTAGAATAGACTTTAGTTAAAGAATTGGGCGTATAAAGAGGGCTTAGAAGTCTTTTGGTCCTAAGGGATAGAAAGGCTTTTTTGTTGTATTAACATATAAATCGTCTAAATTTATAACAAAAGGAGAAAAATCATGGCAAATAATAAAAAGTTAGTTGAGGCAATTACTTCAATGGAAGATGATTTCCCACAGTGGTATACAGATGTAGTTAAAAAAGCAGAATTAATTGATTATTCAAGTGTAAGAGGATGTATGATATTAAGACCTGATGGTTATGCAATTTGGGAGAATATACAAAAGGAGTTAGATGCTAGATTTAAGGCAACTGGAGTACAGAATGTATATATGCCAATGTTTATACCAGAAAGTTTATTGCAAAAAGAAAAGGACCATGTTGAAGGATTTGCACCAGAAGTTGCTTGGGTAACTCATGGTGGAAATGAAAAATTACAGGAAAGATTATGTGTAAGACCAACATCGGAAACATTATTTTGTGATTTTTATTCTAATATAATAGAATCCTATAGAGATTTACCTAAATTATATAATCAATGGTGTTCTGTTGTTAGGTGGGAAAAAACGACTAGACCATTTTTAAGATCATTAGAGTTTTTATGGCAAGAAGGTCATACTGCACATGCAACAGCTGAGGATGCAAAAAAAAGAACCATACAAATGCTTAATTTGTATGCAACTTTTTGTGAGGAAATATTAGCGATTCCAATGATAAAGGGTAAAAAGAGTGAAAAAGAAAAGTTTGCAGGAGCAGAAGAGACTTATACTATTGAAGCATTAATGCATGATGGTAAGGCTTTACAATCTGGTACAAGTCATGACTTTGGTGATGGTTTTGCAAAAGCATTTAATATTCAATACACAGACAAAGAGAACAAACTTCAATATGTTCACCAAACATCATGGGGCCTTTCTACAAGATTAATAGGAGCTATCATAATGGTGCATGGAGATAATAGTGGATTGGTTTTACCACCTAAAATTGCACCAACTCAGGTAATGGTTGTTCCAATTATGCAGAAAAAAGAAGGAGTTCTTGAAGTTGCAAACACTATAAAAGAAAAATTAACTAGCTGTAGAGTAAAACTTGATTCTACTGATAAATCACCAGGATGGAAGTTTAGCGAACAGGAAATGAGAGGAATTCCTATTAGAATTGAAATAGGACCTAAAGATATTGAGAAAAATCAATGTGTAATAGTAAGAAGAGATACTGGTGAAAAAGCAATTATATTATTAGATGAAGTAGAAACAAAAGTAAATGAATTATTAGAAACAATACAAAAGGACATGTTTAATAAAGCAAAAAGTCATAGGGATTCACATACTTATATTGCTAAGGATTATGATGAATTCAAAGAAATTATAGCTAATAAACCCGGATTTGTAAAAGCAATGTGGTGCGAAGAAGAAGAATGTGAAAACAACATAAAAGAATCAACCGGTGCGACTTCAAGATGTATGCCATTTGAACAAGAAAATATATCAGATAAATGTGTATGTTGTGGCAAAGAAGCTAAAACAATGGTTTATTGGGGTAAGTCATATTAATTATAGGAGGTATTTATGATTTTTGATATTCCTAACAATGTAAATCATATATTAAATGTTCTAATGGATAACAGCTACGAAGCATTTATTGTAGGTGGTTGCGTTAGAGATATTATACTTAATAAAGTACCTGAGGACTGGGACATAACAACTTCTGCCAAACCAGATGATATCAAACGCTTATTTAAAAGAACTATAGATACAGGTATTGAGCATGGTACAGTAACCGTGCTTTTAGACAACGATAAATTTGAAGTTACAACATATAGATTAGATGGTGAATATGAAGATAATAGGCATCCGAAACAGGTGGCTTTTACATCGAGTTTAAAAGAGGATTTAAGACGAAGAGATTTCACTATAAATGCCATGGCATACAATGAAAAACAAGGATTAATAGACCTTTATGGAGGAATTGAAGACTTAAAAAATAAAATTGTGACTTGTGTAGGTGTTGCTACTGAAAGGCTCGAAGAAGATGCATTAAGAATTCTAAGGGCAATAAGGTTTTCTGCACAGCTTGGGTTTGATATAGAGAAGAATACATTAGATGCTATTAAAAACAGAGTGTCACTTCTTAAACATATAAGCGCTGAAAGAATAAATGTTGAATTAAGCAAACTTTTAGTGTCTGATAATCCAGATAGAATACGATTAGCTTATGAATTAGGAATTACAAGAGAAGTGCTGCCGGAGTTTGATAAGATGATGCTTACAAGGCAAAACAACAAGCATCATATGTATAATGTAGGTGACCATACTATAAAAGCTCTTCGTATAGTCGGTAATATTAAATCAGATAGGATATTTACTGCGAAAGAAAAACTTATACTCCGTTGGACAATACTTTTACATGATGTAGAAAAACCAAACACTCTAACTACCGATCAATATGGAAATGATCATTTCTATGGTCACAATGAAAAAGGTGCTGAGACTGCAAAGAAGATTTTAAAAAGATTAAGGTTTGATAACGAAACATTGGACACTGTTGTTCGTTTAATAAAACATCACACTTATAGATATAAGTTAGATGCTAGAAATATGCGGAAAGCAGTATCAAAAATCGGAAAAAAATATATGGAATTATTATTTGAAGTAAATTATGCAGATAATATGGCTAAGAATGAGAAATATATAGATGAAATGATTGCTGATTTAGATCAAGCAGAGCGATTATATAGAGAAATTATAGATAAAAATGAATGCACAGATCTTAAGTCTTTAAAAATAACAGGTAAAGACCTAGTGGATAGCGGATTCAAGCAAGGAAAAGTTATAGGTAACACGCTTAATACATTATTAGGGATGGTTATAAATGAGCCTAATCTAAATAATAAAGAGACACTATTAAATTTAGCTAAAGAAATTAAAAATTAATTTAAACCCTAACTTATAAAAACATATCATTAAATTATGTTTAACTACATAGTATTAAAGAGAGTTGCATTATTAGTTAGGGGGGATATTGTGGATAGAAACAATGATGTTTTAGCCAAATATGATTTTAAAGTATACAATATAAATAGGGCGCGTGGTGCCTTTTTGCTTGATACGGACTCGGGGCTAAAGATACTAAAAAAAGTTGATAACAATAAGAATAGAATATTGTTTGAACATAAAATAAAAGAACATCTTTATGCATTGGGAAATGAGATGGTTGATGTTTTTTTATATAACAAGGATGGCGATATTGTAACTTGCGATAATCAGCAAAACAATTTTGTTGTTAAGAATTGGTTTGTTGGCGAGGCATGTGAAATTACGGATTTACATCAGATTAAAATTGCAGTTAGGAATTTGGCTGATTTACATAATGATTTATATAATATAGATTTTTCTTTAGACGAATCAAAATATATAACTGTTGAAAATTTAGACTTCCTTTTTGATAAAAGAAATAAAGAACTAAGAAGAGTAAGAAGTTATATACGAAATAAAAAACAAAAGAATAAATTTGAGATTATATACTATAAGTATTTTGATGAGTTCTATAATCAAGCTGTTAAAGCAGAGCAATTATTAAAAGCCTCGTCATATAGGGATTTAATGGACAAATCAATAATAGAAAAAAGAATTTGCCATGGAAATTATACATATCACAATGTTTTATTAGATAAAAGACATAATAATAATATAAATAATGAAGTTTCACGCGAAGATTATATGTTATCAGCTTCTAATATTAACAATATAAAACTATCAGATGTTGTAACAGTTAATTTTGATAAATCTCATATGGGTTTGCAAATATCAGATTTATATTATTTTATAAGAAAAGTAATGGAAAAGAACAATTGGGATGTTTTATATGGAAGTCAATTAATAGAAGCTTATGATAGTGTAAGAGCAATAAAAAAAGAGGAATTAAACATCTTATATATTATGCTCTTATATCCAGAGAAGTTTTGGAAGATTACAAATTTTTATTATAATAGTAAGAAATCGTGGATATCAGAAAGAAATATACAAAAGCTTGAAACGGTTTGCGGTCAAAATCCTAATAAAGAAACTTTCTTAAATAAATTAGAGAAAATTTTATAGTTTTACAAAAGGTGAAAAATATGAAAATTAACCAAGGAAGAATAAAGCTAAAATCAATTAACATAAGGGCAATTATTAGCCTTATTGTAATATTATCAATATTATCAATTGTTATTGTATTGATTTTGATTGAAGTATCAAATAAGCAAAAAGCTAATGAAAACTATGATAATAAGACTCCGAATGAACAAAGCTTAACAGAGAATGATAATAAAATTAATACAACTGCAATAGTTAAGGAAATAGATTTTGAATTATTTGAAATTATTTTATATGACTTTATAAATAAAAAAGAAATTAAATTGAATTATTCAGGTAGTAGCGACATAAAAAATAAATTTAATCAAGTTATTTCAATCACGCAAATACCTACCGGTAAAGCCGTAGATATAGAATATGATAATAATTATTATATAAATTCTCTTCAAATATCAAAAAAGGCATGGGAATATGCCGGAGTTAAGAATCTAACAATTAATAAGACTGCAAGGATTATGAATATTGCATCTATAAACTATAAGTATACGGATGAATTAATTATAAAAGATGGTGATAATTTTGTTTCAGTTGATACATTGGCAGAACAAGATGTATTAACAGTATGGGGATACGAGGAAAACATATGGTCTATTATAGTTGAGAAAGGGCATGGGAGTGTTAGGTTAACTGATTCCGAGAATTTTATTGACGGAATGGTAACTATAGGATTCGAATCTCCTTGTAGTATTACAGATGAAACGATTGTAATTTCTAGAGAAGGCAATTATAATATTACAGTAGAAAATGGACAGTATAGTGTAACTAAACATATTACAATTAAAAGAAATCAAGAAACAATTATGTCTTTAGCTGGAATAGGGCCTGAAGCTATAAAAACTAGTCAGGTAAAGATTAATGTATATCCTGAGAATGCTGATTTAATAATTGATGGTCAGTCAATGTTTTATGATGAATTGATTGAATTAGAATATGGAACATATGACATTGAAATTAATAAAACCGGTTATCAAAGCTATTTTGGTAAAATAGATATAAATACGAGTAGTAAAACCCTAAATGTGAATCTACCGGAGATTAGTAAACCGCAAGAGCCGGAGATTGAAATAAATGATAATGATTTTAATGAAGATATAGATCTTGAGGAAATCTTTGATGGAGAATTTCCAATAGATGAAGACCATTACATTTATATACAGAACCCAATTGCCGCAGCTGTATATTTAAATGGTGAATATATGATAGATTCTCCAGGCCGATTTCCTAAAATAATAGGAAAACATGTTTTGACATTTATAAAAAGCAATTATCAAATTAAAAGTTATACTATTAATGTGGAAGATGATGGACTGGATAAATACATTAGTATGCCTGACCTAGAGATAGACAGCAATTGATAAAATTGAAATAACCTGTCATATACCATTATATTATAGGAAATGTATACCATTTATACAATTAAATAGAAACATATGTCGATAAATTATATGCTCCCGTATCTTTTCAAAGTCATTATTATGTATTATAATAAATGTAAAATGATGGAAAAGAGAGGGAGTATTATGTTTCAGTATTTATTAAAAGAAAGTATTTTTATATATTCTTTTATAGGGCTTACTAGTATTGGCTTAGTTGTTAGACTAATACTTAATATATCTTATAATGATTTATTAAATAATTCATTTGCAATGGGGGATACGGAGAACAAATTATTAAAGCATATAAAAAAGAAATATGAGACATGTTTTAACTTAGATATGACAGTTTATAATGTTGATACTTTTGTTGATAAGTCGGTATATCAGAATAGATCGTGTGGAATTTTGTTATCAACATGGGAGACAATTAGTGGACAAATCTTATTGATGCAAGCAATTAGCTTACCTATTATTGCAGTTTGGGGCATATTATTAGAGTGTGGACAAGATACAGTTTTATTCACAATAGCCATGGGTTTGTTATTAACGGGGGTTTTAATAATTGTTGATAGATTTATAAATCTTAATTATAAAAAAACTCATATTAAAATAAACATTTTAGATTATTTGGATAATTTTTATTATGCTAAATTACAAAATAAAACAATGATGTCAGATGGTGTTGGTGAAAGAGCTAAGCAATTAATTAAAAGTTTATCAGAGATAGCAGCAGAAAAAGATACATGGTATCAAGATGAAAAGAAAAAAGAAAAAGAGAAAGAAAAAGAAAATTTATTTGATGAAAAAATTATTGAAGATGTTCTAAAAGAGTTTTTTACATAAGATAAGTACAAAAAGGTGTTGTATATACCTTATTACTTTGCTAGAATAAAAGAAAATATATTTAAGGAGCATTATAATGAATAGCAAAGTAGGACTAGATATAATTGTAACAGATAAATTTGTAAACAAGTCAGAAGTTGAAATGATAAAAACAGCTGCAGAAGCTGCAAAATCAGAATTACTAAATAGAACTGGTAGTGGAAACGACTATTTAGGATGGATAGATTTGCCGATTAATTATGACCAAGGTGAATTTGAAAGAATAAAAGAATCTGCACAAAAAATTCAAAATGATTCGGAAGTTTTATTAGTAATTGGAATAGGTGGGTCTTATCTTGGAGCGAGAGCTGCAATTGAATTTTTAAGGCATAGCTTTTATAACTCTGTAAGTAAAGATATAAGAAAAACGCCAGAGGTTTATTTTGTTGGAAATAATATTAGTAGCACATATATTAATAATTTGATTGATGTAATTGGTGATAGGGATTTCTCAATTAATATTATAAGCAAATCTGGTACAACCACTGAACCTGCAATAGCGTTTAGAATATTTAAGAAATTGATAAATAAAAAATATGGAAAAGAAGAAGCGGCAAAAAGAATTTATGCTACAACAGATAAAGAAAAAGGTGCCTTAAACAATCTAGCAACAAATGAAGGATATGAGAAATTTATAGTTCCTGATGATATTGGTGGTAGATACTCAGTTCTTACTGCTGTAGGATTGCTTCCTATAGCTGTTAGTGGCGCTAATATTGATTCTCTTATGTCTGGGGCTGCATCTATGAGAGAACTGTGTATAAACGAAGAATATGCTAATAATGATGCGGTAAAATATGCAGCTGTAAGAAACATTTTATTGAGAAAAGGTAAAAGTATTGAAATACTTGTTAATTATGAACCTGCACTACAATTTGTATCTGAATGGTGGAAACAATTGTTTGGTGAAAGTGAAGGAAAAGATAACAAAGGACTATATCCTGCATCAGTTAATTTTACTGCAGATTTACATTCAATGGGCCAATTTATTCAAGATGGTAGCAGGAATTTATTTGAGACAGTCTTAAATATAGAATCCTCAAGAGAAGAAATAATTCTTGAAGCAGAAGAAACAGATTTAGATGGCTTAAATTATTTAGCAGGACAATCAGTAGACTTTGTTAATAAGAATGCTATGAAAGGAACTTTATTGGCACACACAGATGGTAATGTTCCTAATTTAATGATTAATATCCCAGAACAAAATGAATATTATTTGGGACAGTTATTCTATTTCTTTGAGTTTGCGTGTGGAGTTAGTGGATATATGCTAGGAGTTAATCCATTTGATCAACCAGGCGTTGAGAGCTATAAGAAAAATATGTTTGCATTATTGGGTAAACCAGGCTTTGAAAAAGAAAGAAAAGAATTATTATCAAGACTTTAATCACATATTCATAAAAACAGAGTATAATAAAATATATAAGAATTTAGGCAGTAGCGTAGAAGTATTACATATCGTTGAACTTTCGCGACCGAAGAATTTGCTTCTACTATGAGTTGTATTAATAACTGCCTTGTAAAAATACTAGAAATATTCGGTGGCTTAATATAGATATGAATTAGAGCTATGTATGAAATAAAGATGATAAAACATCTTTTCATGCATAGCTCATTTTTATTTTATAATAATATTTCAATAAAAACTAAAGTTTTATATCGGCATTACAGATATATATTTGTATATCAATATAAAGTGACACAAGCTTCCAAGCATAACGAAAACATGAAAAATTTCATGGGATCCAAAGTGAGGAAAGCGTTTATTTAATATTTTTAATTTTAATGCATAAATAACACCACCGATGGTATAGATAATCCCACCAGTAAATAACCAGATAAAAGCTGATAACTCTAGTGAGTCTATTAGTGGTACAAAAGCAAGTACGCATACCCAACCCATAACGATATATATTACGGATGAAATCCATTTTGGACCATTTACCCAAAATGCGGTTATAATAATACCAATTATAGCTATGGACCAAACAATAAGCATTAATAACGGGCCGATGGTATTTCTAAGAGCGATTAAACAAATAGGAGTATATGTGCCAGCAATCAATAAGAATATAGCCATGTGGTCAAATTTCCTTAATCTTTGATTTATGGTTTCTGAAATATCAAATGTGTGATAAACTGTACTTGCAGTATATAATAATATTATACCTATTATAAAAATTAATACAGCAAAGAAGTGATCGTATCCTGGGTTTGTTAAGGATTTGGTTAGTAAAGGTATTGTAAACAATAATATAAAGATCAAAGCACTAAAGTGCGTTAGTGCACTAGCAGGATCCTTAATACGGGTTAAAGCTTTATTCATAATATAACATCTCCTTTATTTTAAAATCAAAACCATGCCAAGTGGTTTCCAATACTATGTGGTGCATAGATACATACTACTACATATGATTTAAAAAATCAACATAAAAAATGTATTATTTATTAAGTTTTATTAAAGCACCTTTTATGGTATAATTGCTTTATTAGAATGCTTAAATCGTGGAGGACATTATGGACTTAAAAGTTGGAGATGTTATTAAAATGAAAAAGACGCATCCATGTGGAAGTAATGAATGGAAAATACTTAGAGTTGGAATGGATTTCCGTCTGGCATGCTTAGGCTGTGAGCATCAGATAATGATAGCACGTACAAAAGTGGAAAAGAGTATTAGAAAATGATTTAGGACGGAAATTTATTAAAAGGTCTCTTAGATGCAATTCGTGAAAATATAATGGGAAGTAATCACTATCCTGTTAAAATAAGTATAAAAATAAATTTATATAATATATATGGGGGTGCTATTGATGGAAGTAATAAGAATAAGAATTGGACAAGTACAAGAAGGAATGACAATTGCAAATGATATTTTCAATTTAAATAAATTGTTGATAGTAGCTAAGGGACAAACCCTTAATAGATCAATGATTAACAAATTAAAGGAATATAATATTTACGAATTATATGTATTCAAAACACAACAGACATTTGATTTAAAAAAGGATTCATACTTAGATTTTCTTAGAGATACAGAAGATTTCCGAATTTTTAATAATACCTATATTGAGACTTTAGATACTTTGAAGCCAGCATTTTTGCATATTGTTGAGCAAGAAAAAATCGACCCTGTTGCAATGGTTGACGCGGTCAACAGTATTTTAGATTCAAGTAAGAGCGGTGCTCATATGATGGAAATGCTGCATGGGATTAGGGATTATGATGATATAACATATGCCCATTCCATGAATGTAGCTATTATTTGCAATATATTTGCTACATGGATAGGCTTGAAAGAGGAAGATAGACATGTGCTAATATTATGTGGGCTACTACATGATATAGGGAAGATGTTGGTTCCATCAGAAATAACATTGAAGAATGGGAAATTAACAGAAGAAGAATATGATGTTATGAAAACTCATACTACAAGAGGATTTCACATATTAAAAGATCAGGAGTTAGATGATAGAATTAAATTATCAGCCTTATTACACCATGAAAGACGAGATGGAACGGGTTATCCTAATGGATATCTTGAACATAACATACCTGACTTTTGTAAAATAGTTGCTATTGCTGATGTTTATGATGCGATGACATCTGACAGAATATACAGAAAAGCTATATGCCCATTTGATGTAGTTAAAGAGTTCGAGAGGGATGGTTTTGCAAAATATGATACATCTTATTTAATGATCTTCCTTGAGAGAATAGTATATTCATACCTTAATAATATCGTACTGCTTAGTGATGGTAGACAAGCAGAAGTGATTTTAATTAATAAATTATCATTAGATAAGCCTGTAGTAAGAATAAATGATGAATTTATTGATCTATCTAAAAGAAAAGATCTTAATATAATTTCAATAGTTTAAAAAGATACATTATTCTTTACATTTTTTATATGAACCTAACATAGAATCTAATAAATAATGAACTTATGGGAGGTTTTATGAAAAAGCATAAAGGGAATGTTTTGTTAACAGTACCACTTTTGGCTTTTATTATAATATCTTTAAGTGGATGTAAAGCTAAAGATTCAAATTTAAAGAAAATACAAGATCTTGAATATACAATAGTAGAGGAAGCAGATATACCAGAAGCTTTGCTCACATATATTGATGATAAAAAAGAGAACCCATTTAAACTTTCGTATTCAAATGAAAATGATTTATATATTGTAATTGGATATGGGAAGCAATTAAGTGGAGGGTATAGTATAACTGTAGATGAATTGTATGAGAGTGAAGAAAATATTATTATTAAAACAAATTTAGTAGGGCCTTCAAAAGAAGAAACAAATGAAAGTGTTACATATCCCTATATTGTTCTAAAAATAAAATTCACTGAAAAAAAACCTGAATTTATGTAGTTCTTACAAAAAATCAAATAAAGTTTTCAAATATTATTTCCTATATGCTGAATTGTCTGAAAATACTTGACAAAATCACTAATTCTATGTTATGATTTCTAGAGAAGTGTAATTTGTAGCAGATTTATTTAGTTACGTGTTTATTATTTCTATATATTGAGCATTATATAATAATGCATATATAAAATCTGAAATATAAGAACATTAGATTAGGAGAAAATAATGATGAAACAAATGGACGTAAACAAGGTTAGAAATGCAGTAATTAATAACACTGGCAAAAGAGTTAAAGTTAAAAGGAACAAAGGAAGACACAAAGTAGACATTAGAGAAGGGATTATATCAGAAACCTACCCTAATATTTTCGTTATTGAAACATTAGAGAGAAAAGACATGCCAGCACAGACAATATCGTATAGTTATACTGACATTTTAACAAAAGATGTTGAATTACTATTATGCAGATAATTTCATAATAAAGGAACTAATAAAACTAGAACTATGGAAACATAGTTCTAGTTTTTTTGGTGCGCCCAGCATGGGCGCAATCTAACGGGTGAAAGTCCCGAATGCAGGTTAGTAGTGCCAAGCATATAGCTAAGAGCAAGGGTGTCTTCGGTGACGAAGAATCTGAAGGAAGCTTAAGGCGAA
>DUQJ01000218.1 GCA_012837865.1 Clostridiales bacterium
AAAAAATAATAAAATTATAGGCGATTGTGAAGTTTTGTAGTTCACAATCGCCTTTTTAAATGTGGAATAAATCCATCAAATATTATTAAATCAAAATTACTTTTTATTTCATCATAAATTTCCTGTGTTTTAATTGTCCATGCAATAGTCTTTACTTTATATATCTTTCTGCATATTCTAAATGATAAATTATTTATATGCAATAAAATCAGGTTTCGTAAGAAAGTTTGTTAACATATTTTTTTGAAAAAAGTTTGAAATAATATTAGTAGTTCCTTTAATAACTTTTAACACTTCTTCAAAAGTCGGTATTTTTTCTTATGTAATCCTCTATGTGCATAAAATCTTTTTTCAAATTCTTTAAACTTCAAATTACAATTTAATTTTGGCATAATCATATAAAATTACAAAGCTATTACAGCTAAAACAAAGACTAAATACCTAAATAGCATTACTATACATCTCCCTTATAAATGCGTGTTTATAAAAACATACATTCCTATACCTGCAGCTATTGTTATATTAAGAGAATCCACTTCTTTTGTTTGAGGTATAAATATACTGGTTCCAATATCTAAGAAGGAGTCATCTAAGCCAGTGGCTTCATTACCAAAAACGAGTGAATACATATCTACTTTTTTCATATCTTTTAAGTCTAAACTTTTATTTGCATTTAACATAAATGTAAATATTTCATGTTCAGGAAATTCCTTTTGATAATTAGAAAAGTCATTATACTTTTTATAGTTTATTTTAAATAGGGCTCCCATTGAAGCTCTAATTGTTTTAGGATTAAAAATATCAGCTGCTGGTTCTATAATTGCAATGTTTTTTATTCCAAACCCTATTGCTGTTCGAATAATTGTTCCTACATTTCCCATACTATTGGGATTTACTAATACAATATGAGCTTTGTCTTTATCTAAATCACAAGAATATTTTTCAAACACACCAACTACAAAGCAGTTTTCTTTAGAACTTATTTTGCTAATTATCTTATCATTAATTTCTAAGTCTATATCATATTGCAAGCATATCTTTTGTAAATTATCATAATCGCTGTATCTAGAATGAGCAAATACTTTATTTACTTTATCATGTTTTGCTTTTATTAATTCATAGGTAGGGAAGGCTCCCAATGTATAAGAAAACTTCATGTCCTTTTTATATTGTTTTATTTGATTATTAGATATCACTGTATACCTTCCTTTTATAAAAATGGGATTCCCTTTTCTTCAGCTTTTTTTAAAGTTTCATCAGGCCATGTTGACACTTGAACCTCAGCGATATGTGCTTTTCTTAAATTAAACATGCATATTCGTGATTGGCCAATACCACCACCTACCGTATATGGTAATTCTCGATTTAATAATGCTTTTTGAAAATCAAGCTCTGCATGGTCCATACATCCACTTATCTCTAATTGTTTTAGTAGTGTATCTTCATCAACACGAATTCCCATAGATGACATCTCTATCGCCATATCAAGTAATGGGTAGTAGAATAGAATATCACCATTTAAATCCCAATCGTCATAGTCTGGCGCTCTTCCATCATGCTTCTCCCCTGACCTTAATGTAGATCCTATTTGCATTATAAAAACAGCACCATGTTCTTTAGATATCTCATATTCACGATCTTTTGGTGATAAATCAGGATATTTATCCTCTAGTTCTTGTGAAGATATAAAATAAATTTCATTTGGCAGTAATTCTTCTATGTAATCGTATAATCCCATTACATATTTTTCTGTATTCTTTAATGCAGTATATATTTTTTCTACAATATCTTTTAAAGTTTTAATATTTCTTTCTTCTTTGTTGATTATATATTCCCAATCCCATTGATCAACAAAAATCGAATGTATATTATCAGTATCTTCATCTCTTCTTATAGCATTCATATCTGTATATAAACCTTCTCCATGAACAAACCCATATCGTTGCAAGGCCATCCTCTTCCACTTTGCTAAAGAATGTACAATTTCGACTAAAGCATCATCTTGCTCTTTTAGTCCAAATGATACTGGTCTTTCTACACCACTTAGATTGTCATTTAACCCTGATTCAGGTTTTACAAACAAAGGTGCAGAAACTCTTGTTAAATTTAGTTGATTTGCTAATTCTGTCTCAAAAAAATCTTTTAATTGTTTTATAGCAACTTCTGTATCTTTAATGTTTAATTCCGGAGTATACCCCTCTGGGATAATAAAATTCATTATACTTCCTCCTAATTATTGTTTTTTAATATTTACATATATATCATCATAAACTTCCATCATTCCACTATATACATCTTTGTCAATATAAGATTCTTTATATGCTATTTCTGTTAAATAGCAATTATAAGCCACGAATTTTATGTATTGAATTAACACATTGAAATTACTTTCAATATAATATTTATTAATTATCTTCCAATTATATAGAATAATTTCATTAATATTAATTTTATCAATAGTACTAAGTGCTTTTTCTAATTCTTCATATTTTTCTTCTACAAACATTTCTTTTAAGTCTGTATTTAAGTTTAGTATTT
>DUQJ01000219.1 GCA_012837865.1 Clostridiales bacterium
ATGTTGATGATTAGTAAAATGATATTTAGCATTTTCTTTTAAACCTCTAGTTTTAAACTTTCCATAGGAATAGTTGGGTGTAACTTCTTTTTGTAGAAACAAGCCTATTGCTTGGCTTTTGTCTTGAAAAATCCTGATACTATAGAATACACCATATCCTTACCGATAGCACCTACGCCATAAGATACTTTCTCTTTATTTGTTAAACCCATTTTGTTCTCCTTTATATAAGAATTTAAAATTCTCAATTAATTATATCGCTCTTTATATTCTTGTTTATTCTACATTAAATTTAATCTCAACTTTATCCCTTGTTTCATTACTTATGCTGATACCGCCTTCCCCCTTTATTCCTTTTGTTTTAACATAAGTACCTACTGATCCTCCTTTTAAACTAACTGTTTTAGGACCTATCAATTCTACTGTTCCCCAAGTATCAAAGGTAATTGGTTCTTGATAATAAGGTAGTATATTCCCACTTCCATCTACTGCCTGTATTCTAATATCAACAACATCATAGGTCGTCCCCTCTATAAGCTTAGTATCACTTACTTTAACATCAAGTTTAGGATATCCCGCTGGCCTTTTCTTAATAGTTTTTATTGTTTTACCATTTTTAATTGCTTCAAATTTAAAAGTAGTAGCTTCGCCACCCCAGCTCCCAATATATTTATAATACAAGCGTGCACCATCTGATAGTTCTAATTTCTCTTTCATCATTAACCACGCCATTCTCAATTTATGTTTTAAGGGTAGATTATTAGGTCCAAATTGCTTAACCGCAAATAGTACTTTTTTTATACTTTCTGCTGTTTTATAGGTATAGTTTTCTTTTTCTACAAGTAAATTACCTACAAAATCATCTATAATTACTGGTGGGTGTGGAAGATGTGAATATTTTGTTTTGCTCGGATAGAATTCTTTAACAAAATCATTGTTTTTATATAATTTTATACTATCTGCATTAGTAAATACAAAAACATCACCAATGTTTCCAGATGCATGTTCTCCAATATCCAATGTAGAACTAACTTCGCAGACATTTATATCATCAGATTGACTAGCATAAACTGCTGCTGCAATCTTCGGATTACGAAACATATCCATAACTCCGTGATAACAAATCTTATCTCCACTACCAAAGTCTTTATGCGTATTATAATCAAACATACACCAGCCAAAGCCTCCTGCAATAGCCTTTTGTTCAAAAAGAGCATCTAATACACATGCATGACGAAGTGCGTGATCTAATCTATGCTTTTCGTCATCAAATGCCTTTGTTGGGAACATATGTCCATTGAATTCGGTGACCATATATGGAACTGATAATTTTGAAGTAACATCTTTCTTCTTATTTAAACCTTTAAGAGTGCCATTATGAATAAAATCGTTAAAGGTATATACATCTTCTAAAAAACTACTTTTCTTTAAGTCACGAACACCACCTGTTTGCCTTCCAGGATCTAGTTCATGAGCAATTTGATTAGTCTTAGCATAAAATTTATTATCATCTTGCGATTCGTTAATCCTAACACCCCATAAAACAATAGACGGATGATTTCGATATTGAATTACCATATCATGTACATTCTCACAAGCTATATTCTTCCAACTCTCATCTCCTATATGCTGCCAGCCTGGAATTTCTGTAAATACTAAAAGCCCTATTTCATCACAATGATTGATAAAATGTTTTGACTGAGGATAATGTGAAGTTCTAACTGCATTCACTCCTAATTCATTTTTTAATATTTGAGCATCCCGTTCTTGCATACGTTTTGGCATTGCATACCCAACATATGGGTAGCTTTGATGTCGATTAAGGCCAATAAGCTTAATTTTCTTGTTGTTCAAATAAAAACCATCACCTTTAAATTCACAAGTTCGAAATCCAAATCTGGTTTTATTCTCATCAACTTGCAAGTCTTTATTGTTTTCTATTAATTTTACATTTAAACAATATAAATTAGGATTATCTAAATCCCAGTCTAGGACTTTATCAATACAAAATTTTATCTTTGTTGTTTCTCCTAAGATAGAATCTTTACTTTGAAATATAACAGAGTCATTAAAATCCTTAATAAAATAAGCCAAATGATAATGTCCAATATTCTCTTTCAAGATACCATGGGTTGTAATCCATAGTTCAACTTCTTTTGACCCTTTTTCTTTTGAGTTTTCTATATCTCTTGTCATTATAAATACTTCTTCAATAGAAATCGTATCCTTAATATCAATATAAACTTCTCGGTATATTCCACCATACGTCAGATAGTCAATAACATTTCCAAAAGGAGGTAAATTATTGCTTTCCCTACTATCAACCCCTACTATAATAGTGTTGTCTTCTCCAAACATTAGGTGTGGTCCTAAATCTAATGTAAATGATGTATAACCACCTTCATGCACCATAAGAAGTTTTCCATTTAAATAAACCTTTGCAACATGTGCAACAGCTTCAAATGTAATTAATACTTGTTTTCCCCTCCATTCATCTTTAGCAAATATTTTTTTCCGATAACAACTAATAAATTGATAAATTTCTTCTTCAAAATAATTAAATGGTGTTACTACATTAGTATGCGGAATTCTTACTATCTCAAAATTCGAGTCATCATAAGATCGTTCCGTCATCTCTTCATGAAATGTTTGATTATACTTCCAACCATTATTTAAATTAATACGCTCTTTCATCTCTTCCTCCTTTTTTATTTATGATTTAATTCCATTCATCACAATATCTAACATCTGATTTAATGCCTCTTCATATTCCATTTGATTATCAATTAATACACTACGGCTTAAATAATACTCAATTGTTCCACTAAAAATAGCCTTAAATACTGGGAAGCTAATTTGCCTAATCTTACCTTCCGCTATAGCCTGCTTCATTACTTCATAAGTAAGATCCCAATCAGTATTTAAATTGTTTTCTACTTTTTTATAAATTCTTGGATATTTTTCTTTTAAATCATAAAGTTGTCGAAAATCAACTGTTTTGTACTTTTCTGGCATAACAATCAATAAACTTTTAAGTTTATCTAAAATATCAAGTGAGTCATCATTAGCAATTTCCCTTTCACAGTTTTTTATTTCTGCAAAGACATGGTCTATAGCCTCTATAAATAAAGCTTCTTTATCTTTTATTACAGTATAAAGAGTTCTTTTACTAATTCCGATATTTCCTGCTATATCATCCATGGTAAATTTCAATCCTTTATCATTAAACTCATCTATTACTGCGTCTATAATTTTTTCTTTTAGGTCCATCTTGTTCCCTTTCTTTAACTGTCTACACATAGTTCTATATAAATTAAATAAAACTATAAAACCCGTTTAAGTTTTATAGTTTTATTATACTTCTTTTTATAATAATTATCAAGTATGAATTTATACTTTTACAAAAAAAATCGAGGCGACAAGATTTGAACTTGCGACCTCTGCGTCCCTAACACAGCGCTCTACCAAACTAAGCCACGCCTCGATTAATATATTAAAAGCTGCCTAGCGGATTCGAACCGCCGACCTCGTCCTTACCAAGGACGTGCTCTACCTACTGAGCCAAGGCAGCATATTAACTTTCATTAAGTACCTTATTTAATTTTGCTTTAATCCTAGTTAATGCATTATCTACCACTTTAGGTTCTTTATCAATTACTTTTGCTATTTCCTGATAACTTAAGTCTTTTAAATACCATGAAAGAACTACCCTCTCAAGGTTGCTTAAACGTCTTACAAGTTCATATTCTATCATAGTGACATTCTCTTTGTCAATAATCAATTGCTCCGGATCTTGCTGATACTTTGAATATAACTTGTCAAGCAAAAAATCTCTCTCTTCATCTGCATCATCTGAATAGGCTGGAGATGATAATGAAATATAAGTATTAAGTGGTATATTTTTTTGTCGGTTAGAAGCATTAATAGCATTGTATATCTGCCTTGATATACATAAATCTGCAAAATGAAAAAAGCTTGTATTTTTATCTTTATCATAATCACGTATCGCCTTATACAAGCCTATCATACCTTCTTGAATTAAATCATCCCTATCTCCACCAATTAAAAATAGTGTCTTTGCCTTGTTTTTAACCAAGCCTTTATATTTTTCTAGTAAATAATCTATTGCTAATTCATCACCATTATAAATATAAGACACTATTTCTTCATCAGGATATATACTATACTCATCTTTGTTTTTCATATTAGGCTACCCTTTCTGTCAATTAGTAGCTTGTATAAAATCAATGCCTACCCTAGTTAAATAACTATGATTTCATTCTTTGTCTTACAATTTCATATGTTAAAACGCCTGCCGCTACTGATGCATTTAATGAATCAACCTGTCCAAACATTGGTATCTTAGCTACAAAATCACATTTCTCTTTAACTAATCTTCCAACACCTTCACCTTCACTACCTATAATTAATCCTATTGGCCCTTTAAGGTCCATATCATACATTAATTCACCATCAACATCTGCACATACAAACCACATACCCTTATCTTTTAATTTTTCTATTGTATTAGATAAGTTGGTTACTTTTGCAACTGGTAAATAATTAATTGCACCCGCTGATGTTTTGGCTACGGTCGCTGTTAGTCCAACTGCTCTTCTCTTTGGAATAATTACGCCATGCACTCCTGCTTGATGTGCCGTTCTTATTATTGCACCTAAATTATGTGGATCCTCTATACTGTCTAATAATAATATAAAGGGTTGTTCTTTCTTATCATATGCAACTTGAAGTATATCTTCCACCTCTGCATATTCATAGGCTGCCGCGTATGCAATAACCCCTTGATGTTTACCAGTATCAGATATTTGATCTAATCTTTCTTTATTAACAAAATTAATAATTACATCTGTTTTCTTTGCCTCTCTGATAACTGTTTTAATTGGTCCATCACCTGAGCCATCTAATATGAAAACCTTATCTATTGTTTTTCCTGCACGAAATGCTTCTATAACAGCGTTTCGGCCTTCTATCGTAAATTCCTCGTATCTCATAATTTCCTCACATTCTAATTTAATAAATATTATCTGTCTTTATACATTTCTTCATAATATTTCATATATTCACCCTTTGTTATACTCTCTAACCAGTTAAAATTCTTTAAATACCAATCAATAGTCATAATTATTCCTTCTGCAAAAGATGTTTCCGGTTCCCATCCTAAATCTCTTTTTATCTTATCAGGTGCTATTGCATATCTAAAATCATGACCTTTTCTATCTTCTACAAATTTAATTAAATCTCTTGAAATCAACTTCTTTCTTTTATCGTCATCTGGTAATGCTTTTAATAAATAATCAATAATGATATCTATTATTTCAATATTTCTCTTTTCATTATGTCCACCAACATTATAAATTTCACCATCTTTGGCTTTCTCCGATACTAAATCTATTGCCTTAGCATGGTCATCTACATACAACCAATCCCTAACATTTCGGCCATCCCCGTATACTGGAAGGTCTTTGCCTGATAAAGCATTATTAATTATAAGCGGTATTAGTTTTTCTGGAAATTGATAAGGCCCATAATTATTGCTACATCTTGTAATATTTGCAGGAAATTTATAAGTAAATACATATGATGACACTAATAAATCTGCTGATGTCTTACTTGCTGAATAAGGGCTTCTTGGATCTAAAGGAGTATCTTCATAGAAAAAGCCTTCTTCACCCAAGGCACCATAAACTTCATCCGTTGACACTTGTACAAACTTTTTGCCTGGCATAAAACCATCATTAGTTTCCCAAGCATTTTTAGCCGCATTTAAAAGATTAAGAGTACCTAATATATTAGTATTTGCAAATACTTCAGGATTTTTTATACTTCTATCTACATGGCTTTCTGCTGCAAAATGTATAACCCTATCTATATCATAATCTATAAATAATTTGTTTATTTCTTCTTTATTACATATATCTGTTTTATAAAACTTATAATTAGGAAAGTTTTCTACTGATTTTAAATTCTCTAAATTACCTGCGTATGTTAAACAATCCACATTAATTATTTTGATATTATCTCCATATTTCTTAAACAAATATATAATATGATTTGAACCAATAAATCCTGCTCCACCTGTTATTAGGTATGTTTTCATTTCGTCCTCCTATATTAGTGCAATTTAACATCTTTAAAATACTCTCTCAAGCCTTCTTTCCAGTCTTTCATTTTATAATTGTAGTTTTCTAATAATGCTTTGTTTTCAAGTACAGAATATCTAGGTCTTCTTGCTGGCGTTGGGTATTCTGATGTTGTAATTGGTTTAACTTTAGTTTCTTTATTTGATATTTTAAATATCTCTTTAGCAAAGCCATACCAGGATGTTTCACCTTCTGCAGTTGCATGGTATACGCCATAGTGAGATTCCTTACTTCCTATAATATATACAATAGCTCTAGCAAGCTCAATAGCAGACGTAGGGCTACCAAATTGGTCTTCCACTACTCTTATATCACTTCCTTTATCGGATAGCATTAGCATCGTTTCAACAAAGTTCTTACCTTCTCCATACAGCCAAGCTGTCCTCATTATATATGTTCTATCATTTATTTCACTCGCATACTTTTCACCCTGAAGTTTAGTTTCACCATATACACTCCTTGGGGTTGGTTTATCCGATTCAATATAGGGGATATCATTTTCACCATCAAATACATAATCAGTTGAAATCTGAAACAACATAGACTTGTATAGTTTCGCTGCTTCTGCTAAATACTTAACTCCTAAGGCATTTATATTAAAGGCTAATTGTGTTTGTGTTTCACATAAATCAACAGCCGTCATCGCCGCACAATTAATTATAATCTCTGGTTTATATTCCTTTATTATAGAATCAACATTGTCTCTATTGCTTATATCCAAATTAATAATTGTATTATTATTTTCATGATCTTCATGAAGTATATCAGTCAATATTAACTCGATTTTTTTGTCATTAGCTAATTCTTTACGTAAAGCTCTACCTAATTGACCATTTGAACCTGTTAATAATACTTTTTTCATAAGCACTCCTTTAAATCATTAAACTTACTTAATTGTTTGTCTTTGTCAGATAAAATAATTTCCATATCCCTTGGAATAGGCCAATTAATTGATATTGTTTCATCATTCCAAATAACACCTGATTCATACTCTGGATAATAATAATCTGTACATTTATATATAAATTCCGTTTCCTCTGATATAACTAAAAACCCATGAGCGAATCCTTCAGGTATATAAAACATATTCTTTTTTTCTGAGGATAATAAAACTCCATGCCATTGGCCAAAGGTTTTTGATCCTTTTCTCATATCAACAGCTACATCAAATACTTCACCCTTAATAACTCTAACTAACTTTCCTTGAGGATTCTTTGTTTGAAAATGAAGTCCCCGTAAAACACCTCTTTTAGATGATGATTGATTATCTTGAACGAATTTCATATCTAATCCTGCTTTTGCAAAATATTTATAATTATAGGTCTCTAAGAAAAAGCCTCTTTTATCAGCAAATACTTTTGGTTCTATCTCATATAAACCTTCTATATTAGATTTTTTAAATATAAATTTATCCATTATATATACTCCTATAAACCATTTGCTACATCAATTAAATACTGTCCATAATCCGTCATTATTAAATCATCTGCAAGCTTTAATAATTCTTCCTTTGAAATAAACCCTTTTTTATAGGCGATTTCTTCTATACAAGATATATAAAGTCCTTGTCTTTTCTGAATTGATGCAACAAAATTTGAAGCATCTAGTAATGAGTCATGATTGCCTGTATCAAGCCATGCCATTCCTCTTCCCATTACTTCAACCTTTAATTTACCTCTTCTTAAATATTCATTATTAACTGATGTTATTTCTAACTCGCCCCTATGGGATGGCTTGATACTTTTTGCTATCTCTATTACATCATTATCATAAAAATATAGGCCTGGAACAGCATAATTTGACTTTGGAGTCTCTGGTTTTTCTTCAATATCTAATGCTTTTCCATCTTTGTCAAATGAAACCACTCCATATGCCCTAGGATCTCTTACATAATATCCAAATATGGTTGCAGCATCTTCCCTACTTGCTACTTTCTCTAGAGTTTTAGAAAAACTTCTACCATAAAAGATATTATCTCCAAGCACAAGCGCTACTCTATCTTTGCCTATAAACTCCTCACCTATAATAAATGCCTCAGCCAATCCTTTGGGTTCTTTTTGTACCATATATACTATTTTCAAACCCAAATGACTTCCATCATCAAAAAGCTCTTTAAATAAACCTATATCTCGTTCTGTTGAAATAATTAAAATTTCCTTAATACCTGCCAACATAAGTACAGACATAGGATAATAAATCATAGGCTTGTCATAAATCGGTAGTATTTGTTTTGAAATTGGCTTTGTAACAGGATATAATCTTGTCCCTAAACCGCCTGCTAAAATTATGCCTTTCATAATATACCTCGCTTCTATTAATATGATATTAGTATAATCAAAAACCGCTTAAATTACAATGATTTTCAGTATTTCATAAATAAGCAAAAAAAGAAAACCTAAATCATTTATAATAAAGTTGTTTTATCATCCTTATAAATAATATAGGTTACATATATCTTTCATTCATATTTGGTTTACAATTAACTGACCATTCCACCAATCATTCCGCTTAAACTGCATAAAACAAATACAACAAACATATTTGCTAGTGGCAATCCTGTTGCTTTATTAATAGCTATTGATATAATCATTATTATCATAAAATAAAAAACTCCAAGTAAGAATCCCCATAAGTATTTCTTCACATCTACAACTTTACCGACAATAAGACCACCTAAAAATGTGGATAATATGTATGACAAGACTATACCACCACTTAAAACTATATTGGGCAATTCCAATTTTAATGATAAAAATGATAATAATAAGATAATAACTGCAGTAACAATATAAGAAAATATTAGTCCTTTAAACAAAGATATAAATTTAGTATTTGACCTTAAACTTTTATCCATTCTACACCTCCAGGCTATCATACTAAATATATATTATACTTGTTCAAATATTATGCTAAAATCCACAGCATTTTTTGTATTTCTTCCCACTTCCGCATGGACATGGTTCATTTCTTCCTATCTTTTTCTCTTTTACTATTGTATTGGATTTTCTTTGTTCTAGAAACAGCTCTTTTCTTCTCTCTTCTGTTAATATTTCATCCCATTCTGGCAATCCATATAACCAATCTGCATTTGCTCCAACCATGTTCTTATATAATTCATCTTTTTTATATGTCAAACATACTATTGTATCCTTATCCATCTCTTCTATAGGATTAGCCTTAAGTAAACTATCATTAATTCCATCTAAAAAACCAGCAAAAAACTTTAATTCTATATCAAATTCTTTTGATAAGTTTTCTACTGTATCTTCCCACACCCTATCTGGTTCTTTTAATAATTTAATATATATTTCTTTCTCAATATTAAAGTAATTCGCCCAAAAAAGCTGCCCTTCTTTGCTTTGCATATCATACTTGTTTGCATGGCCTCTCCACTCTTGTAATAAGCTCATCTTATTCTCCTATTCTTTTGTTCCAATATTCTTCTTAATCTATTATCGTTTACCATTATAACATCTAATTAAAAGATTTCAATTAATTATTTCTTGTCATAATATTTCCTAGCTTTTATTTTCCTTATCTTTATATTAAATGTATAAATAAAACATTTCTGCTAATAATATATATATCCCTTACAAAACAATAAGTTTTGATAGACGGATAAATGCGTATGCTCTTTTTATAATTGGATCCCCCCTCCAATTATAAAACACAAAAGAAAAGTTAAATACTTATCCTCCCCTTTTTAAAAAGCTGATTATAATGAATTCATTATAATCAGCTTTTGTGTTTTTCTAATATTCTATTTCTTGTCTTTCGCCATTTATATTAATTAAAACTTTATCAACAGAGAGTTTTGTTAATTCTTCACTGCGTTCATCTGGTTGTTGTCCGCCAATAGAAACTTCAAATTGTCCAGGTTCAAAGATACATTTGCCTTCATCATCTATAAATGCAAAGTCTCGTATATTTAACTTTATGGCAAGATCAATTGATTCGCCTGGTTTTATAAATATACTCTCAAATCCTTTTAATTCATAATTAGGAACTTTGACACTTGCTTCTATATCTTTGATATAAACTTGTACAATTTCATTTGCTGGATAATCACCATTGTTTGTAATTGTCGTAGATATTTCAATTTCATCCGTAAAATCAAATTCTTCTTTATTCATAGAAGTATTTGAATACTTTAGTTTCGTATAATTGAGTCCATATCCAAATGGATATAAAGCTTTCTCTTCTAAATATCTGTATGTTCTATTATCCATAGAATAATCACAGAAATCTGGCATATCCTTTGAAGATTCATAAAATGTTACTGGTAATTTACCAGATGGAGAAACTTCACCAAATAAAACATCTGCAATAGCTTTTCCGCCTCTAGCTCCTGGATACCATGTCTGTAGTATCGCTGATACATTTTCGTCAGCCCATTTTAATCCCATAGCACTTCCGGTAGATAATAGATAAATAATTGGTTTGTTGGTTCTTTTTACAGCTTCTATTAAAGCTTGTTGGTTACCTGGAAGTTCAAGATCTATCTTGTCACCACTTGCGTAAGCATTTCCTGTATCTCCTTGTTCGCCTTCTATTGAAGCATCTAATCCAAGGCAGATTACAACTACATCAGCCATTTCTGCTGTTACAATTGCTTCTGCTAATCTATCATTTGGCTCTCCCAAAGCCTCTTCTCTATCTTTAAATAGATGTGCACCTTGTGCATACACAACTCTTATATCATCACCAACATGTGCTTTTATGCCTTCTAGAGGTGTAATATACTCAGAAGAAGTTCCTGTATAATTGCCTATAAGGGCTTCTCTTGAATCTGCATTTGGCCCAATTACAGCAATAGTCTTAATTTCTTTTTTATTTAATGGAAGTACTCCATCGTTTTTAAGTAAAACAACACTTCTTCTTGCTGCTTCAATCGAAAGTTCGATATGTTCTTTACACTCAACTTTGCTATATGGAATATTATCATATGGTGAAGGATATTCTGAAAGCATTCCAAGTCGAATTCTTGTATCTAATAATCTTGTAACAGCTTCATCAATAACTTCCTCTTTAACAAGGCCTTTTTCAAAAGCTTTAGGTAAGTGTAAAAATGCATTTCCACAATTTAAATCACATCCATTATTTACTGCCATCGCTGCTGATTCTTCTACAACTTTTGTAACTCCATGGTATTCATGGAAATCATTAATAGCCCAACAATCAGATACAACATGGCCTTTAAATTTCCAATCACCTCTAAGAATATCAATTAAAAGTGTTTTACTTCCACATGCTGGTTCACCATTTACACGGTTATAAGCTCCCATAACAGCTTCAACTTCACCCTCATCTACACATCTTTTAAATGCGTATAAATAAGTATCGTATAAATCTCTTTTATTAACTACAGCATCAAAGCTATGACGAAGTTCTTCAGGCCCGCTATGTACTGCAAAATGTTTTGCACAAGCGGTTGCTTTTAAGTGTTCTCTATCTGGCCCTTGTAATCCTTTAATATAAGATATTCCAAGTTCTGCTGTTAAATATGGATCTTCACCAAATGTTTCATGTCCTCTACCCCATCTAGGATCCCGGAAAATATTAATATTAGGTGCCCAGAATGTAATTCCTTTGTATATCCCTCTATCTCCTTTTTCAGAATATGCAGTAAACTTCGCCCGTCCTTCTGTAGAAATTACATCTGCAATTTCATTTAGCAACTCTTTATCAAATGTTGCACCTAATCCAATTGCTTGTGGAAACATTGTTGCTACACCTGCTCTAGCAACTCCATGAAGTGATTCATTCCACCAGTTATAAGTAGGAATCCCTAATCTATCTATTGCTGGTGATTGGTATAACATTTGACTCATCTTTTCCTCGACTGTCATTTTACTTACTAATTCTTGCGCATATGCATACGTATCTTGTATCATATATGTCCTCCTGTTCTGTTTTTAATTCTGCCAAAATAAAAATAATGATTTTTCTATTTAAGGCTATGCTATACATTATTACCAATACCTATAAGAATTATTATTAAAATAAAAATAGTATTTGGCAAACTCTCGTCTACTAAATACATTTTTATTTGTTCTTCGTTATAACATCTTTGTGCCATATTAGAGAACCCTTAATGTTTATATCTTGGGTCCTTAAATCAGTTTAATCTATATCATGAACTTAACCATCTTTATATATAGGTCGTCCATATTTTCCGTATATTATTTGTACACAATAATGCCCTGTAGTATTATAATTAATTTACTTGCGACAATATGTGAATTTCTTAAAATCAGCATATGATGTATGTTCATCTAAATCAATACATAACATACCTATAAATGCTCCTGTAAATCCAAGAGGTGTTGCATATTCATCTGATAATTTGGTTACATCACCTGTCTGACTAAATTCCAAATAATCTTTTCCGTCATTTGAACATGAGAAAACAGCTTTTTCTCCAGTAACGCTTACCTTTAACCAGATATCTTTTGTAGTATCTACTACAATTTCATCTTCAGCTTCTGTCATTGTAAAATCAAATTTATCAAAACTTAGAACTCCCACTGAAGCTTTGTTTAATGAATCATTCCAAGATACTCTTAAGAAGTATTGATTTTCTTCATTATAACGATATATAATCCCTGCCATCTGACGATAGTTCTCAGGTTTAAATTCTATTTTGACTTCTGTTTCAAAATTACGACAGTCTTGTCTTACCACTAACATATTTTGAAAGTGGATAGATAGTAAGGATTCCTGACCCCAAAGTCTTAGTTGTCCTTCTGGCATAATTTCATATTTTGCTGGAATACGTAAAGATTGGAATTCACGCATAAATTCGGAATTACCAAAATCCTCGATTTCAATATTAGGCATTGTTTTTTGCTCACCATAGCCTTCAAAATACTCTGGTGGAACAAGGCCTCCATCTTTTAAGTATGGCCATCCATCTTCTTTCCATATTACTTCTGCTATTCCAGTTTCACGTCCAAGTGGACATCTCAAACTCTCATTAATTGGTCTTCCACAAAGAAATGCTAACCACCATCTACCATCAGTGTGTTGGCATAAACTAGCATGGCCAGTTTTTTGTAAAGGCGAATTCTTATCTGAATAAGCAGTTATAATATATTTATTTGGATGTGTTTCATAAGGACCCTCTATATTTCTGGATCTTGCAACTGTTTCAGCATGTTGATAGCTAGTACCACCTTCAGCAGTAAACAGATAGTACCAGCCATCTTTTTTATATATATGAGGTGCTTCAATACAACCTAAATCAGTACCTTCATATATTTTAATAGTCTTGCTTATTGGCTGCAACGTTTCTCTATTTAATTCTGTAAGTAAAATACCTGTAAAATTTTTGTTGTCTTTTTCGCGATAATCCCATTCCATATTGGTATAGTATTTTCTTCCATCATCATCATGAAATAAGGAGGGATCAAAACCAGATGAATTAATATAAACAGGGTCACTCCATTCTCCATATATATCATCCGTTGTTGTAATATAATTTGGCGTGTCTTTAAATGGAATTTTGTCCCACGATTTAACATCTGTATAAACCAAGTAAAAAATTCCATCATAATAGCTTAGACATGGAGCCCATATACCTGTTGAAGGTGGATTTCCCTTCATGTCTATATGTTTTTTATCCTTTAGAGGGAAAGATACCGTTTCCCAATTAGCTAAATCTATAGATTTAGAAATTTTTACTCCAGGATAATATTCAAAAGTTGAAGTTGCAATGTAGAAAACCCCATCTACATTAATCATGCTTGGGTCAGGATGGAACCCAGGCAATACTGGATTTTTAATCATTTTATTCCCTTTCTACTCTTTTACAGCACCAAGTGATAGTCCACTAACGATATTTTTAGCAAGGAAAACATATACTATTATTACCGGCATAACAGAAACTGCAAGTCCTAAATAAACAGCTCCGATCTCTGTACGGAAAGTATCTCCTCTTAATAATTGAACTAACATAGGTAATGTATAACGTTCTGTTTTGCTTATCAAAATAAATGGCGTAAAGAAGTTATTCCAAGAAGCAGTGAATGCGAATATAGATAAGGTAAATACTCCTGGTTTAGCAATTGGAAGCATTATTCTATGGAATATTCCAAACTCCCTACATCCATCAATTCTTGCTGCATATATTAAGTCTCTAGATACACAAGTCTCTAAATATTGTTTAGCAAAGAATACAGACGAAGGAGCTGCTATCGCTGGTACAATTAAAGGTATATAGCTATTTGTTAATTTAAGACGTGACATATATTGATAAAAACCAATTATTGATATTTGTTGTGGTATTAAAACTAATACATAAATAAATTGTTGCATAAAGTTTTTACCTTTAAAATCATATACTTCAATTGCATATGCAGTTAATACTGAAAAATATACCGAAAGAATTGTTGTGGATACACTAATAATAGTACTATTAGCAAATCCTTTATATAAACTAAAGTTTCTAGTCGATATTTTATTCCAGTTAAATGCTAAGCTTGAACTAGGGATTAAAGTAAGTCCGGATTGTATCTCAACTGTTGATCTAGTTGAGTTTACAAATAAAACCCAAACAGGTATAATACATATCAATGTTAAACAAATAAGTACAAAATAAACTAAGGTTCGACTAACATTAGTTTTAAAACTATAACTATCTTTTAAACTTGCTCTTGTTGTGCTACTCATTCTTAGTTACCTCCTGTTACATTTAGATGTTTTTCTTTGTGGGCTTTTTCCTGTGCTTTCTTAAGTTTTCTCTCTAGAATAGCATCTTTATCTCTTAATACATAGAATATAAGTAGTGAACAAACTGTTGTTATAAAAAGAATACATAGTCCAACGGCTGCTGAATCCCCAAGACTTCCTCTTTGGAATCTTGCATTCATAAATACATTCATTGTCATAATAGAGCCATTTGGTGACCCTTTTCCGTTTGTCAACATAAAAGGAATATCAAACATCTGCATACCACCAACTAAAGATGTAACTAAGTTATACACTAGAACTGGACGTAATGCTGGTAAAGTAATCCTCCAAAACATTTCCCACTCATTAGCACCATCAACCATTGCAGATTCATATAATGAAACTGAGATTGATGTCATACCTGCAACAAGAATAATCAAGGTATTACCAAACCACATCCACCATTGAATAAAAGCAACAAGACCTTGAGCAAAATTCGCACTTAGGAAAAAATCGAGTGCTTCTTTTACAAGACCTGCACGTACTAGCATTTGGTTAGCCGGTCCATAAAAAGTAAATATTGATCTATATAAACCTGCTACAGTTATAGGCATTAATAGATTAGGTAAATAAAATATTGCTCTCCAAAAACCTACTGCTTTTATTTTTAAACGTGTATCAGTTAGCCAAACAGCTATTAGCATTGCTATTCCTATTTGTGGAATAAAGTTCATTGCCCAAATTTTCCATGTGTTACCAATTGATGCCCAGAAGAATTTATCTTTAAATAAAGTTCTAAAGTTTTTTAATCCAACAAATTCAGCGCTTTGTTTCATCAGTGTTCTATCAGTAAAACTCACTGCTATAGTATTTATAATTGGATATAGACCAAATACTAAGAAGATGATTATAAACGGCGCTATCATAATATACCCTGTTTTTTCTTTTATAATCTTTTTATTTCTACCACCTTTATTACCGCTCATAGCTACAGCTCCTTTTTGCTCTGTAATATTTTTGGTTTGCATGACAATCCTCCAAATTTAAGAAAAGCAGGGGGCTCACGCCCAGATAGAAGTGCAAGCCCCCTGTTCCTTTTAAGTTATATTGTTACAACTACTAATTTAAATTCTCAACTAGTTTACATCAATGTCTGGAAGTTCAGAACTAACTGCATCTTTAAATTGTTGTATTGCTTGTTCTTTAGTAGCTGAACCTGTAATATAGTTTGTTAAAGGATCATTAAATGCATTTTGAATAGCATCATCTGTACCTTGGATTAAACGAGCACTTACATTCTTAGCTGCTTCAGCAAAACCTTTATATGAGTTTTGACCTGCTAGGAATGCACTTGCTTCTGAATCATCGAATAGAGGAGTAATAGCGTCTACAACTTTTTTACTACATACAAAGTCGCCAGGGCCCTGCTCTAATGAATCACCAATTGATGGATCAATAGCTTGTAGGTATTCGTTAGTATAAACTCCTGTTGCCCAGTTTGTAAGGTTTTGTTCATTTAATGTTACGAACTCAACGAAAGCTTTAGCAGTTTCTACGTTTTTAGCATTTTTCATAGCTCCAACCCAAGTTCCACCCCATTGGTATGGTAGTGGACCATTGATACAAGCCCAATCACCAGCTGTATCTCCAGCGTTTGGCATTAGAGTATATGGAAGTCCCCATGTAGGTAAGAAATAGCAGAAAACTTGTTTTGGATTTCCAGAAGCATCAGCTAGAGAATCATTCATTCCAGCAAACCAACCTTCTTCCCATTGTGTTGCTTGTGATTCATAACCTTTTTCACGGAAAGTTTTAGCAATATCCATAAGTTGATCAACTTTAGGATCAATAGTTAATTTTCCATCAACAACCCATGGTTGCTCTCTGTTTGCATAATACAGATTCATGAAATCGCCTGATGATGAAACCATGTATGTATCGCCATTAGATTTTTCTTTAACTGTTTGAGCCATAGCTTCAAATTTAGTCATATCTGACATTAAATTTTGAATTTCTACAGGATCATCTGTTCCGAAATATTCTTTTGCAAGACTACGACGGTAGAATACAGCACCTGGTGTTGATTGATATGAGAAAGCACGTACTTCGCCATCATATGTACCAACATCAATAGTGTTTTGATATACATCTAAAGCTTCAGCTTTTGGAAGTAAATCGCTAAGGTCTAATAATAAATCAC
>DUQJ01000220.1 GCA_012837865.1 Clostridiales bacterium
AATTAATATTAAAATATATATATACAATAAACAGAACTCCTAATATAAGCGAAATAAGTTTAATAAGTTCTTTTCTTTTTTCATTTCCATTAGAATAAATATATATAAACATTGAAATAAATTGAGCTGAAAAGGAAATTAATATCATAATTAATAAGAGAGTAAATATTTCTTTCATTCCAAAATTAAAACTTGTTTTTAAATTGACTGATTGATAAAAGACAAATAATGATGATAATAAAACTTTACCAGCTTGTTTTATAATACCGTAAAAAAGAACTGTGGTTGAAGATATAGGAGCAACAAAAACTTGATTAACATCTGCCATATCAAACAAGGTGGATCCACTTTTAAGTCCTGCTAAAACATTTGTAATAACACTTAAAAATACTACTGATACAATTATTAGATATATTATTCTTTCATCTCCTATTTTAGTTGTATCAACCTTTATAAAAGCAGAAAATACAAACATTATTATTATTACAAAGAATACAAAAAGATATAATACTAATAATGATGGTTTTTTCATTAATTCTAGTACTTTATTCTTTAAACTTTTTAATATTAAATATGAAAGAGCTTTCATTATAATACAACTCCTTCTTTTTCAGTTATAGAGAAAAACAAATCTTCCAGATTTTCTTTCTGATTTTCTAATTCTATCTTAGTACGTTGTACTGCAATTTCACCATCCATCATGATAATTGTTTTGTCCCAGAAATCTTCAACACTATCAAGCATATGAGTACTTATTAATATCGCCTTGCCTTCATCTCTTAATTGTCTTATTAGATTTTTAAGTTCTTTAATTGCATGTGGATCAAGACCAACTAAAGGCTCATCGAATAAAATTACTTTAGAATCAGGTAACAAAGCACAAATAATGCTTAACTTTTGTTGCATACCTTTTGAAAGGTCTGTACTAAGTTTTTTCTTTTTATCACTTAATTGAAAGCGCTCTAAAAGCAGATCAGCTTTTTCTTCCCAATTTTCAAGACTATAAGCTCTTGCAATATATTCTAGATGTTCCCACACAGTTAATAACTTAAATAGTGCTGGCATCTCTGGTATATAAGCAAATTCCCTTTTTGCTTCTAAAGATTTATTATTATGGCTGTTTATCATAATAAGACCTTCAAATTTTAGTAAACCTGCAATACATTTAATAATAGTAGATTTACCAGCTCCATTTGGACCAAGTAAAACAGCTATTTCAGCCGGTGCAATATCAAAATTCAAATTTTTATTTGCAACTAATTTCCCATATCTCTTGGTAACCCCATTAACTTTTAACATAATACTGCTCCCTCTTGTTAAAATAATTTTTACTTTTTTTGATATCTATACTCATTTGCTCTTTTAATTCTTCAATAGATGAAAACTTCTTTTCTTCTCTCAATAATTTGTATAATTTAACTTCAACAAATCTACCATATAAATCATTATCATAATCAAATATAAATGTTTCTACCCATAAGGTTTTGCCATCTGTGACTGTTGGTTTATAACCAATACTTGTTATACTTTGATATTCTATATTATCAATATTAGTTTTGGATACATATACACCTATTATAGGTACAGCTTTGTTTTTATCCGGCCTAATATTAATTGTTGGAGCTCCAATTGTCCTACCAATCCTATTTCCATGTTCAACTTTACCGTATATGGAATAGGGTCTTCCTAAGAATTTATTAACTTTTTCAATATCACCAATTGCAAGTGATTCTCTTATTTTAGTACTACTAACAATTGTATTATCAATTTTTAGCTTGTCAAAAACAACTATTTCAAATCCTAGTTTATTGCCTAATTCCTTTAATAATTTTATATCGCCAGTTCTTTTATAGCCAAACCTATAATCAGATCCTACTACTATTACTTTTGCATCTAATTGTTTAACTAAAATCTCAGTTATAAAATCTTCGGCAGACATATTTTTAATTATATCTGTAAATGGATATGATATAAAATAATCCATACCAAATTTATTGGCAAGTCTTATCTTTTCATCTTCAGTAAATAACAGTTTTATGTTTTTATCAGAATCCAAACTAATAGGATTCATATTAAATGTAAACATAAGAGCATTATAGCCACTGTCTTTAAATGCTTTTACTTTATTAATTAATAATTGGTGGCCTAAGTGTAGCCCATCAAATTTACCTAAAGTAATGGCTGTATTTTTTGATTTAAAATTATTTAAATCTATATCTCCTGTAATATATTTCATAGCTTAATACCTTTCTATGTTAAAAGCTTCTAAATAAACATCTTTTTTGGAACAAATGAATTTTTAGAAAAATCAAATTGATATAAAGCAATAAAATTATTTTGATAGTCATATATTCTAATTAAGTCTTTATAGTTCATTATATTAAATTCATCAGAATTAATAAAAGATGATTTTTTTAATGGATTTCCATTTTGAATGGTGGTATCCGATTCCTCATTAACTATAAGTCTTGGATAATTAGTCAATACACTATCAATTGGTTTAATATAATTATTAACCTCTTTACTTCTAACCAAATCTTCTACCTCTGATAATTTCAAGGAATTCTCTATAGTAAAATCACCAGCCCTAGTTCTTAACAAATCCTTTGTTGTGCCACCACAACCTAGAACTTGACCTATGTCATGTAATAATGTTCTTATGTAAGTTCCTTTTTCACAATCTATTTCAATCCTAGCTTGATGTAACTCCTTATTATATTCAATTATATTGATATTATTAATAAAGATAGGACGTTTTTTTCTCTTAACTTCTATTCCCTGTCTTGCTAATTTATATAATTTGATTCCATTAACACTAAGTGCAGAATACATTGGTGGTAATTGTTCATGTGCCCCAATATAGCTTTTTGCCACTCTATGTAAATCATCCTCTGTAATATCAACCTTTGATTTAGTAAGAACTTCACCAGTAATATCTTGAGTATCAGTTGTTAAACCCAAAATCATACTAGCAACATAGGTTTTGTCTTTATTAGTTAGGAAATCACTTAGTTTTGTAGCTTTACCAATACAAATAGGCAGTACTCCTTCAGCATCTGGATCAAGCGTTCCGGTATGGCCTATTTTCTTAATGTTTAATATTCCTCTAAGTCTAGCTACAACATCATGTGATGTATAATCTTTTTCTTTAAAAATATTTATAATTCCATGTTGAATAATATTATCCATCTTTAATACTCCTAAGCTCTATTATTCACAAATACCATCATTTTATAGTTGTTCTTTTACTAATTCCAATATTTTTTTTATGATTTCTTCCGAACTACCACTCATACAACAGCCTGCTGCTTTTTTATGACCTCCACCACCAAAATGCATTGCTATCCGGCTTACATCCACTTTGAAGTTTGATCTCATACTTACCTTGTATTCATTATGTTCGAATTCATATAAAAATATAGCAATCTCTACAAACCTTGTTTGACGCATCTGGTCTATGATTCCATCTAACTCAGATAAAGTTACATTATATAAACTAATAATATCAGTATCAAGAGAAGATACAATACATTTACCTCCCAATACTAATTGGCTTTCCATTAATACTCTACCTAAAATTTGATTTTGTACATAGGTTTTCTGAAAAAAGGTTTCGCCAATTAGTGTAGAGAATTCAATACCTCTACTCATTAAATCTCCGGCAATATTCATTGTTTTCTTTGTTGTATTTGTATGTCTAAATACACCAGTATCATGAATTATACCAATATATAGTGCTTCAGCAATTTCCTTTGTTATTTTATCATTGTCTAATAAACCATATATAACTTCAGCTGTAGATGATGCATCAGGAATTACATAATTAATATCAGCAAAATTAGTATTACTAATATGATGATCAATATTAATAGTTTTTTTAGCTAAATCAAATATATTCCGTGCTTCAACAATTCTGTCTAAGCTTGCACAATCTAAGGATATAAAAACATCATATATCTCTTCCTTAAAATCATTTAAAGAATCCTTATCATTTATTATTATAATATTATCTGTTCCCTTTAAAAAATCGAAACATTTTGCAATAGGTTCCAGAAAAACATCAATTTTCAGTAAGTTAAGTTTTTCTCTTTGCTTATCTAAATACTGATATAATGCCATAGCAGAACCTATACTATCACCATCAGGCCTAATATGACCTGTTATTGCAATTGATACTCCTCCACCTATTTCTTTTATCAAATCCATCTTATTCTCCATCCTCATCAGGTATCTCATTTATAACATCATCTATCAATTTGGACATATTAACTCCATATTCAATTGAGTTAGATAATATAAACTCTAGTTCAGGTGTATTACGTAAATTAAGATTTTTTGCTAATTGACTTCTTAAAAAAGATGCCGCACTTTTTAAACCTTTAACAGTATCTTGTTTCTCATCCTCATTTCCTAGAACAGAAATATAAACTTTAGCTGTTTTTAGATCAGGTGCAACTTCTGTTGAAATAATTGAAGTCATTGGATGGATTCTTGGATCTTTTATTTCTCTGCTTATTAAAGTACTTAATTCTCTTTGTACTTCCATATTAATTCTAGTGTTCTTTATGCTGTTTTTTCTCATATTTACGCCGCCTTTCTTAAATCATACTAAATTATCTTGCCACTTCAGCCATAATATATAATTCAACTAAATCGCCTTCTTGAACATCATTGTATTTTTCAAATACTAATCCACATTCATAATTAGTAGCTACTTCTTTTACATCATCTTGGAATCTCTTTAATGATGCTAATGGGCCATCAAATACAATTTTTTTATCTCTTGTAATTCTAGCTTTACAGCCTCTTTTGATTTTCCCATCTAATACATATGAACCAGCTATTGTACCAATGCCTGATGATTTAAATGTTTGACGAACTTCAGCATGACCAATAACTTTCTCTTCAAATATAGGCTCTAACATTCCTTTAATTGCAGCTTCTACATCTTCAATTGCATGGTAAATTACTCTATATAATTTAATCTCAACTTTTTCTCTATCCGATGTATCTTTGGCTGCATTATCTGGTTTAACATTAAATCCAATAATAATAGCATTAGAAGCACTTGCAAGTATAACATCAGATTCATTAATTGCACCTACACCACCATGTATTACTCTTACTACAACTTCTTCATTACATAGTTTAATTAAGCTCTGCCTCATTGCTTCAACTGAACCTTGAACATCTGCTTTAATTATTAAATTAAAGTCTTTCATGCTACCAGCTTTAATTTGAGAAAATAGTCCATCTAAAGATAGTCTTGATTTAGTATCTGATAATAGCTTTTCCCTACCTTGTGTTATAAATGCATCTGAAATTGATCTAGCTTCTTTTTCACTATCTGTAGCAATAATTATTTCACCAGAGTTTGGAACATCATTAAGTCCGAGTATTTCTACAGGTGTAGAAGGACCTGCTGTTTCAACTCTTTCTCCTAAATCATCCATCATTGCTCTAACTTTTCCATATGCAGCACCAATAACAATATTGTCACCAACTTTTAAAGTTCCTTTTTGAACAAGTACTGTTGCAACTGGACCTCTTCCTTTATCTAGCTCTGCTTCTATAACAATTCCTCTAGCATTTCTATTTGGATTTGCTTTAAGTTCTAATAATTCTGATGTTAAAACAATCATTTCAAGAAGTGAATCTATTCCTTCTTTTGTATGAGCAGATACTGGAACAAATATTGTATCGCCACCCCAATCTTCTGCTACTAAACCATGTTCTGTTAATTCTTGTTTGACTTTATCTACATTAGCACTTGGTTTATCAATTTTATTTACCGCTACAATTATTTCAACACCTGCCGCTTTAGCATGGTTGATTGCTTCTATTGTTTGTGGCATAACACCATCATCAGCTGCTACAACTAATATGGCTATGTCTGTTGATTTAGCACCCCTCATACGCATTGATGTAAATGCTTCATGACCAGGTGTATCAAGAAATGCAATTGATTCTCCATCAATAGTTACTACATAAGCTCCTATATGTTGAGTAATTCCACCAGCTTCTCTTGTAGTTACATGTGTTTCACGAATTGCATCAAGTAAAGAAGTTTTACCATGATCAACGTGACCCATAACACATACAACTGGAGGTCTTTTAGTTAAATCTTTTTCATCTTCTTCTTCTTCTTTTAACAGATTAGCTACAACATCTACTTTTACTTCTTTTTCAGCAATTATGTCATATTCTAATGCAATTTCTTCTGCTTCATCAAAAGTTATTTCATGATTAATAGAAACCATTTCTCCTAGTAAGAATAGTTTTTTAACTAATACTGAGCCAGGCATTTTCATTTTATCTGCTAATTCTTTTAAAGTTAAAACTTCAGGTAAAACAATTGTTTTGATGCTATCTTCTGGCTTAGCTTGTATTGGAGTAGGTTTAATAAATTGACCTTTTTTAGGTGGTAAATCAACTCTGTTTTGTCCGCTAAAGGACCCACCCCTTTTATTTTTAATGTTTCTATCTCTTAGTACTTTATCTTTATCTTTGCTACTTCTTTCTCTGTTTTTTCTGCTTTCGTTCTTTTCAGCAACTTTTTGATCTAATATTTGTTGATCGAAATTTTTTCTTTCACTACTAGGACCACGTGATCTTTGACCATCTTGACGTTGTTGGTATGGTGGTCTTTGTCCATCTGTACGTTGTTGGTATGGTGGTCTTTGTCCATCTGTACGTTGTTGGTATGGTGGACGTTGGCCGTCTGTACGCTGCTGATATGGTGGACGTTGGCCATCTGTACGCTGTTGGTATGGTGGTCTTTGTCCATCTGTACGTTGTTGGTATGGTGGACGTTGGCCGTCT
>DUQJ01000221.1 GCA_012837865.1 Clostridiales bacterium
ATACACCAATGATTATGTCTGTTTTAACTTTAACGGTATTACCCATGATCATTATGTTTATTTTCTTCCAAGATAAACTAGTGAAAGGGATGACTGCTGGGGCGGTTAAAGGTTAGTAAGTATAAAATTGTTATATTTAAAAGATAAGTTTTGAAAAGATGATTCCTTATAATATTACAGGGAATCATCCTTTTTATGTTATAATAGCTTTTACAAGGGGTGGGGGAAATGTGGGCTAGGTTATTAAATAAATTCAATCATTTAAAATTCGATAAAAAAATGAAGATATATATATTTTCAAATATTGTTATAGCAACTACAATTATATTAGCAGTATCTACAATTTCTTCAGTTAGTATATCTATTAAAAAATCAAAAAAAATGGCAGAAGAACAATTATTTTCTATAGCAACGAACTATGATGATACTTTTAATAATTATAAAGACTTATCTGTTGCTTTGATTTTAGATTCTACTATTCAAAATTATTTAACTTATAAAGGTGAGAAAAACAATCATCAATATCAACTGGAATTCTTAGTAAAAAACACACTTTCAAATGCAAAGAATGTCTATTCTAATATAAACTTTATAGGAATTATTAATGATTTTACAGCTGATTATATTTACAAAGGAGACATAACATTATTTGCTTTACCATTTAATAAAATGTATAAAGAAGATTATAAAAATAGTTTATATTCAGGTGTTGGAGCTTTAAGAATTAGTCATAATGCAATATATTTTAATGAAAATTATTCCTCTATTAGTATCTATCACCCTATATATTCAACTAAAAAAATAGGAAAAGAACTTGGACTACTTTGCATTAATTTTAACGATAGTAATTTAAAAGAATTGCTTAAAAGAAACAATTCCTATGCTAATTCAGGCATTAATTTAATTGATAGTTCAGGAATTATTTTATCTACTTATGATAGTACACAAACAAAAAGTAAGATTGATTATTTAGACAAGTTAGTTAATAAAAGCGGTAGCTTTACTAAAGATAATATGCTTCATATCTATCAAAAGATAGGTAAATGGAATTATTATTTAGTATATATGATACCAACAAAAGAATTAATGAGTAGTAGTATAAATGTTATGGTCGTTTTGATTTTATTTATCTTAATAATGGGTATTTTCACTTTATTTACATCAAAAAAATTAGTGGAAGTTGCATATAAACCACTAAACGATGTTATCCTTAAGATGGATAATGTATCATTAGGCAAATTAGATGTTCGAATGAATGAAAAAAATATTGGTGAAGATTTTGCAAAGTTATCTATTGGTTTTAATAGTATGATGGATCAAATTATTCTTTTAATGGAAAAAGTTAAAAGCGAACAACATCAATTAGATCAAATACGTTTTAATGCATTACAATCCCAAATCAAACCTCATTTTTTATATAATACATTAGAATGTATCCATTGGCAGGCAATATCAGAAGGTAATGAAGAAGTGTCAACACTCGTAAAAGCATTAGCTGCTTATTATAAAATATGTCTAAGTGAAGGAAAAGAAATTATTACCTTAGACCAAGAGATAGAACATATTAGAAATTATATTATTATTCAAAATATGCGATATGATAATATTGTAGATAGTGATATTCAGGTAGATTTCAAATTTAACAATGTTAAAATTCCTAAAATAACATTGCAACCATTAGTTGAAAACTCCATTTATCATGGACTTAAAGTAAAAGAGGGGAAGAGCGGGAAAATAAAATTACATGTAGAACAAGATGAAAATGATATTATTATTGTATTAGCAGATACAGGTTTAGGGATGACTCAAGATGAGATTGATAAAATGAATAATTCTATCTCACATTATAGTGCTGATTTTGGATATGGCGTACGAAATGCCAATAAAAGAATTGAACTATTGTTTGGAGAAGAATATGGCTTACATTATATAAAAAATAAGGAAGATGGTATAACGGTAAAGATTAGATTGCCACTAGATGTAGAAATTAGATACGAAGGAGTTTTATAATGTACAAGGTATTAATCGTAGATGATGAGAAAATGATTCGTATGGGAATTAAGAAAGTAATTCCATGGGGTACTTTAGAAGTCTCAGAGGTTTTTACGGCAGCTTCGGCTAAAGAGGCTTTGAAAATATTAAATAAACAAACAATAGATATTATGGTTACAGATATTAACATGTCAGAAATGACGGGTTTAGAATTGATTAGAGAGGCAAGGGAAGGGTCCTTTGATATTAGAATTATCGTTTTAACAGGTTATGATCATTTTGAATACGCAAGAGAATGTCTTAGAATGCGGGTAGAAGAATTTTTTCTAAAACCAATTGATGAAAATGTATTGGCAGAGGCAATTAAAAAACAAGTTGGCTTTTTAAAAAGAAGAAAAGAAATAGAAAATTCAAAAGTGTTAAGGCGCAGGATACAAGGTACATCGGAGCAATTGGAATTAGAAAATATGATGAAAAAGTTTATTAATAATAATTTTGAACAAGAAGAAATGGAAGGTTTTTATTTAAAATATCATTATGAGAAAGATTTAGTCTTACAAATAGCCATTATTATCCCCGAATTACACTTGGATGGTGGAAATGTAGAAGAAGATTTTATAGGCCTATCTATTAAAAACATTTCTATGGGAATGATTGATTCCGGAGAATATGGAATTACATTTACGGATGATAATGGGGCCGTTGTAATAGCGTTTTTAAACGGTAGGAATACGGAAGAAATAATAGAACATGTAGGCCAGCTTAGTAATATCTTAAAAAGCGAGTGCAATATTAATCCTAAAATTATCATGGGGAACACAGTAACTGGATTTAGTAATCTTAAGTTTTCCTATAATGATGCTCTTTATTTATTAAACAATGAAACAGATAACATTTGCGCAATAATACAACCGCAACAATCACATGATAAAGCAAAGATTTTTAAGGAAGTTTATGATGAGCTTAAAAAAAATATGAATATGAATATTGATGATATGGAATATATTTTAAAAACCTTTAAGACTTTTTCTAAAGCAACAACATCTTATAATTTGACGGTTAATGATGTTAGAAGGTATTGTTTTGAAATTGCTTCTTCAGTTTATTTTTCTTATGTGAGTAGTTCAGGTGAAAATATAAAAGAGAAATTAGGTAATTTATTGAAATCAATCATGGGTGCAAATCGTGATGAAGTATATGAAATTACAGCTATATTTTTAAAAAATATGTTAGGAGATGAACAGACCCATAGTCATGATACGGTAAATAAAGCAAAAAGATATATCAATGAATCCTTAGCGGATGAACTATCCGTATCAAGTGTTGCAGCAAAATTATTTATCACACCAAATTATTTTTCAAGATTATTTAAAAGGATAACAGGAGAAGGTTGTAATGAATATATAACCCGTAAAAGAGTTGAAAAAGCAAAGATTCTGCTTGAGACCACCAATATCCAAATCCATAAAATCGCAGATATGGTAGGTTATCATGACACTAATTATTTTTCTTTAGCTTTTAAAAAATATACAGGAGCTTCCCCTACCAAGTATAGATTTGATAAAAGAAAATGAATTAATAATAAATTAATTCATGGTAAAAGATTGTCACAATATCAAGAACCAGACATATAATAGTAACTAAAGACTTTTATCTACTATTATAATGAAATTTTTAAAATATAAGAGGAGCGATCATAATGCAAGAAATCAAGTATAATCAATATTCAAAAGAAGCTTTAGAAGGGTTGACCAGGGGGGCATTTTTAAATGTAAGTCATGAAGGGCAAGATAATACAATGACCATTGGTTGGGGGAGTCTAGGCTATATTTGGAAAAAACCAATTATAATGGTCATGGTACGCTACTCAAGGCATACATACCAGATGCTTGATGAGGCTGGGGAATTTACTGTAAGTATTCCATTTGGAGATGAGTTTAAAAAGGAACTTGTATTTTGTGGGAGTCAATCTGGAAGGGATATGAATAAATTTGAGAACTGCAATATAACAACTGTTAGGGCACATTCCGTAAATGCACCCCTTATTGATGGTTGTGATCTGCATTATGAGTGTAAAGTTGTTTACAAACAAGCAATGGAGCCGGGAATACTTTGCGGGGACCTAGATGATAAGTTTTATAAGAATAAGGATTTTCACGTACTCTATTACGGAGAAATTGTAGGAACATATGCAAAATAAATGTAAAGTGGTCTTTAAAAAAGACTGTTGCAAGTAGCAGGGTGGCCCGCTAGTTTGTAACAGTCTTTTTATCAACATTTTAATTAGTCTATAATTTTTACGTCGTATTTTTCTTTGAGTTCAGCTTGTTTTTGTGCATATACTTGATTTTGTTTTGCTGTAATACATTGATTTTTAACTTGGTCTTTCACTTCTTCAAAATCAACTTGGTCAGGATTATTAATAGAATTAAGCTCTATAATGTGGTAACCAAATTGTGTTTTAACTGGTTCACTTATTTCGCCGGCCTTCATATTAAAAGCAGCATCTTCAAATTCAGGAACCATTTGTCCACGAGCAAATTCTCCAAGTCCACCACCATTTTCCTTGGAAGGACAGCTTGAATATTTTTTAGCTGCATCAGCAAAAGATAAACCATCTTTGATTTCTGCTAAGGCTTTATCGGCAGTTTCTTTATCTTCTACGAGAATATGGCTTGCATCGGCAGTAGGCTGAGACTTGAATGCATCTGGG
>DUQJ01000015.1 GCA_012837865.1 Clostridiales bacterium
AACTATTCGTTAAATATGTATTTTGCGAATAGTTAGTGCCTTAATAAGTTGAGTTTAATACTTCTGTTCTCCTATAATACGTTCTAATTCTAACAAATCAGATCTTGATAAATCTTGATTCTTCAAATACTGGGTAAGAAAGTTATTTAATGAGCCATTATATACTTTATCGATTAAAGCTTTAGTCTCAATGGTCTGGACTGTTTTTTTAGTTATTGTGGCTTTGCAATAGAAACCAGGATCCTGACGTTTAATTGCACCTTTTTTTATTAAACGATTAATCACAGTATATGTAGTATTCTTTTCCCAACCAATGTAATCCTTAACAATCTTGGAAATATCTTTTGCAGCCAATACCTTATTAGACCATAATAATTCCATTACATTAAGTTCGCCTTCATGTAAACGAATTTCAGACATAATAGCACCCCATTACTTCTTTATAATAAACAATTTTGCATATACTACACCAGTAGTATATGCTCTTCCAAACCCCACGTTCGTGAACTCTCCATAATCTACAGATGTAGAAAATCATTATATTTATTTTATAATAGATTTAGTTATTTGTCAATGATTTGATATGGACTACAATCAACATTTATATACAAAAGGCTGCATAATATGGAACATATTTCACACCTTTGATTAATCCAAAGTTTTTAGAAGATAATTTGATTGAATATGGTATATTATATTCTTTTTTAAATACACTAACATTCTTAGATCTAGTATAAGTTCCAAGATGTATCTCTATAGGAATAAACATATCATCTTTTTTAATAATATAGTCTATTTTTGCTATAGAATCTGATTCCCAAAACATTAAATCATATTCTTTATTATAAAGAACCTGTGCAATATAATTTTCTAATAGTGTCTTTTCATATATTTCATTATTAAAATCTTTAAAATCGGATGATATAATTTCTGTGTTAAGTAAGCCTACATCAGAATAATATAATTTAAAACTAGTGCTTGGATGGTCGGAATTTATTTTATTGGCTAATAACAAATATCCATCATCAACTAAATCTTTTATAGCATCATTAAAATAATTTTGTGTAGTTCCTTTTCTTATTATATTATATTGAAATTTTTTATTTTCTTTCATTAATTGTTTTGTAATACTATTGTAAACTTGATTTATTTTTAAAGTGCTACCATCTTGTTCTTGTTGATTAAGAGAAAAATCTGAAATTAATTTATTATTAATAGTTTTATGTATACTTGGAACATTAATAGTTGATGATAGATTAAGATATTCATTTATAGATGTTGGATAGCCTCCAATTTTTATATATAAACTATGTAGATCTAATAATTCTTGATGAACTATAGTTGGAAGAATCTTATTTGAATTATAATGGTTAATAATTGTATCAACATACCACCCATCTCCTATTGCAAGTAAGAATTCTTCAAATGAAAATGGATTAAGTTTAAATGATGTTTTTTTAAAGGTTAAAGTTCTTGCATAATTTTCACTACTAGAAATTATAATTATAAATGGAAACAATTTCTGTTTATATAAAGCATCTAGTATTTCGGAGCTATTTTCTAAATATTGGATTTCATCAAGAATTAATATTCTGTTTTTAGGATACAAATCTCCTTTATAATTATATTGAGAAATTATTTTATTAGATAAATTATTA
>DUQJ01000016.1 GCA_012837865.1 Clostridiales bacterium
CTTGGAAGGGATAGCCATGTCAATATATTTCTAAGAAAATTTTTAATTGAATCCATTGTCCTTCCTCCCATCATAGTGTTTATTCATCATCTTCATCATCTAAATAAATATTCCTTAATTTATCATCTATATCATTAAAATCATCTTCTTTATTATCATTAAGAGATTCATCAATGTCATCAGTCGAATCATCCCTTACCCTATCTATAAATATTTTTACATTTTTTTCAGGTGCAGATATCATAAGTTTTGGTACTGCTTTAACATAGTAATAGTATGAATCATCTTCAAACTGTACATATTCTTTTCCTGAATAATCAAGAGTAAAATTAAAGAAATTGAATATTAATACTATAACCATTGATATAACTGTTCCTAATATCATACCAAAAATTTGGTCAGAGACATCTAGTGTTAAGTCACTTATTAAAAACCCAAATAAACAAGTTAAACCACCCGCAACGATTGATATTTCATGGGAGTAATCGAATTTCATTCTTCTTATATAATATGTTATTATTGTTATCATTGCAAATATTACAATAGTCATTATTAAATGTTTGTTATTAATCAATTTATCTATAACATAAGTATATAGCTGCAATACATCTTCTACGCCTATGTTAGTTTGTATATTTACAGCATTCTTAACCACTTTTAACAAATAATATATTATTATTCCGCAGCTCGTTGGAATTATTGTAATTGGTGTTGCTATCACACCTAATAATATAGGTACTAAATATGCAACATTAAATGTGAAAAGTAATGGTACTAAAAGCAACAAATATCCATACTTAGGAGTATATCTAGCAAATAAAAAATATAGTATTAATACAATTAACAGTATTAATACTGATAATATATTAGATATATAAAAAACATTTAAAACAGATACTAGCATTGCCAATAGTACAACTATAGAACTTGGCATTATAGAGCTTATTATTGATAAGGCTAGAATAATTATTAACTTATTTAATCTTGGATCAAATCCTATTTCTTCTTTTATTGTTACAAATACGAAAAAAGCAAAAATAAATTTAGCAAATATCTTTATATACAAATCATATCTTTGATATAAATCCTTAATCTTTTCTCTAAAATCTAGTAATGATATCATCATAATCCTCCTATATTATAGCTCCTGATTTTGTTCTTCAATATGATTTTCTAAAGCATTGAGGTTTTTATAGAACTTTGCCAACCTCTTTCTGGAAATATCATATTCTAAAGAATATCCTATAAGTGCAGCTATAACATATATTATTAATAAAATAATATATATTCCAAGTGTTTTCATTCCAATGTTTTTATAATCTATAACAACAGCTTTCTGAATTAAATATTCTAATTTATAAATAACAATCATTATTAGAATTAGCAAATAGCCTATAGTTGTTGATAAAGCAACTCTTAGTATCTGCAGTCTAACATAATCTGTTTTAAAATATTTACCTAAGATAATATCTTTCTTACCTTCTTTTTGTTCATATAAAGCAAGCTTTGTCATCATTTCAATCTTTTCAGTATCTAGCATGATTCCTCCACATCTATAAATTGCGCATTTTATGTATATTATATATTGTTAGTATATCACATTCAATATGTATTTCCATATCTTTAATTAATTTAATATTAATAAATACTCTATTCAGATTAAGAACTATTCAAGCTTTGCTCGCACAGTGACAAAAGAAATAAAAATGCTTAAAGAAAGGCTTAGAAAGAAATGACGGCTATGATGCAATTGTGGTGGATTATGGATTGCATTTAAATAAACTAAAAAATTCATTTTGTGAATATTCGCTGTAATTACTGCTTGAATCTTGAGATAACCCTAACTGGTAAGACTCAGAGGTTAAGTCAGTATTCGGTTTAGTCACTATTGTCAAGGATAAATTCATAAATTTTGAAGAGCTAAGTTTATAAAAATCGTACAACCATAAGTTGTTAGCTAATTCACCATCTTTAGGAAACGAGTGACATAATTAAACCAAGCATTATAACACCCCATATAATGTATGGAAAGTTTCTTTGCCTACCCTTGTCTTTCATTTTTTAAGCTCCTTAATTTATTATTTAGTGTAAAATTAATGTATTCAATTTCTCTTTTAGAAGGCTCGTGAACAAGTGCTTCGTAATATGTACTTCTTGCAATAGCATTAAATGCAATTACTAATTCGTCTTCGTAAACAATATCTGTTACTAATTTTTCTTTATTGCAAAAAATACAATGCATCTTTACTTATTATACCAAAATACACCAGCCTCACAATCAGTTTCTACCCTTGTTTATGATAAGCTAAAAGTGTTTCTAGTTGAATATTTTCCTAGAGAAAATTTATAAATCCCTATGACAACTCATAGGGATGCTAGGGGATGAAATATTTAAAGATCCAGTAATGAGGGCTGCAGTTAAAGACAGGCTTACTCATAAATCATATATAGTGAATATAAATGGTAATTTATACAGAATAAAAGAGACTTTGATTTGGTTAGAACAGCAATACTTCTTTCAAAGGTAGGGGAACTTTAGATTAAATATAGAGGCAATTCAGTTGATAAATACATTGTATCTTCGCTAACATAGGGTGGAATGTAAATGCTATAATGAAAATGTAGGAAAGTTCCAACATGGAAATGTAGGAAAATATACATTTTTATTGTAGCATTTACAAATGGAGCTATTTTATATTGCTATGTTTCGTAATTTTCGTTCTCCAACGATTCCAAAATCCCACTTCCATCTTTTTCGCTATAAAACATATCGAACTAAAACTTTTTAACGATCAACCTAAATAGCTTTAAACACACCCAAAGCAAAACTTGAGTTATGACGACAGATGCAACTATAAAAATTATTTCAATCCATACACCGTCCCTGCGGTAAGTCGGCTCCACTTGCCCCAAAGATGGGAAACCAAGTATAGTCATTCCAATTCCATAGGCCCCTGGAGGATGGTATAAAAACACTAATATAGTATAAATTATATCACTTAATAACCATATGTGTAATTTATCCGTAAGCTTCAAAAAAGCTACTATCATAATTATCACAGTAGAAGTAAAAAAAACTAAACCTATTGTGTCTACAACGAAAAAAATTGGCACGATAATAAAATGGATGACGTACATAACGAAAATCCCTATTATTGATTTTAATAACGTACTGATCCAATTATGCACTATACATACACCCCTTTCAAATTCTTACGAGCAGGGTAAGTATCTCCTCTTACTCGATATGGTAAAAATAAACATGACATTGTATTATAAATAAGTGTTAGAGTGATATCCACCATAGTATTGTCTTGTTAATACGAAAACTATATAGAACACAGTAAATCCCAAGATATACCCGTTAGCATTCTAACCGAAACCACAATCACCAGACTTATAAGGCTTAAAATAAATATTTCGTACCCGTAGTGATACACGTCTTTAGAACTTCCACTTATATCATTATAATAACATATTTTCCCAATACTGTCAATAGAACTATCACTTGAGTTTCCGTAGTATATGATTCATTTATGATAATGTCCATAGTTATATACTAACACCAGAATTATCATATACAGATGAAGGATTGTTGGTTTATGAGTATGAAGGCTTTAGAATGGTAGGTGATGAATTAGCCTTCTTTCCAGAAGGTTTTATAGGGATGAAAGGCGCTAGAGGATTGAGTGAAGGAGAAAAGGAAATACGTTTTACTAGGTTTAATAGAGACGAAAACGGTGTAATCACAGGTATGAGATATCAAGTACAGTTAGATGATCCATCTGAATAAGGTACCAGGTACCGAATAATAGGGTGCCAGGTACCGCTATTTTTACCGCTATTTTGGGTACCGCTATTTTTGTTGAAATATATGTTGACACGCGACATATGTCGTGGTACGATATGTATGAACGTGGTGTATCGCATCACGACATATTGTTAAGGGAGGGATATTAATTGAGAACAGAGCCATTAACTGAAAGCTACTTTTTTATTCTATTATGCCTTTATAATAAGCCAAATCACGGCTATGGTATTATGCAGGAGACATCCACTTTAACTACGGACCGAGTTAAAATTGGGTCCGGTACCATGTACGGAGCAGTTAACAACATGCTAAAAAAGAAATGGATTATAGAGACAAAAAGCGACAAGCCAGAGGACAATCGCAAACGTCTTTATAAAATCACAGACAAAGGAAAGCATATTCTTGAACAGGAAAAAAATCGATTACAAGAACTGGTCAATTGTTCAGAAAATATAATGGGAGGAGGTATTTAAATGGAACATAAAAGAAAATTTGGAATCTACACTGCCTGGAACTATGACAAAGAAGAAGATAAAATTAACTCAATGGCAATAAAAGGCTGGCAACTTAAGAAAGGCGGATCATTTCACCACACCTATGAAAGAAGTAAGATAAACTATCGTTATAAGTTAGATTTTAACACCAGTGCTAAATTTAATAATGAAGAATATAGGCGCTACCTTACCTTTTATGAAGATCAGGGTTGGGAGTTAATCAATTCCACTTTTAATGGATGGTTCTATTTTAGAAAGCCCTATGAAGAGGGATTAAGTGAAGAGGAATATGAAATCTATACCGATAATGACTCGCTTAAAGATATGCTTAGCAGGTGGATTAGCATTGCCCGTATTTTACAAATATTCTTCTTAATCCTTTTGATATCAAACCTCGTCCACTTTGTCATCGAGAAAAGAACTTTTAATGGGCTTACTGTACTGAGCGTATTCTTTGGTATACTGTTCTTTCAAACAGGCATTACATCCATGAAAAGAAAAAGTGTTCAAATAGATTATCGTTCTTCAAGAAGTAATAATTTTATTGCTACTCTATTATTTTTTGGAATGTTTATATCATACGTTTTAATGTTTGTATTTCCGAGTCAGCATGTCTTTTGCTACGATTATGAGCTTAGCTACTCTGAATCCATAAATAAGGACACAGATAATAGAGTTGAACCTATGACTGTTGATAAAGATGGTTTGTATTCTCTTGATATAAAATGTAAGAATGAGCGTGGTCTTGTAGGAATAAAAATACTAAAAGATGATACTATTGTATACAATACAAGTGGGGGAAATTATACTATAACCACTGATCTTGAGCTTGAAAAGGGTGATTACCAGATTGAGGTCCAATACTATCTAGAGAACCTAGAGTGGGCACACCCTATGCCAATAACTCAAGAATTACTAGAACAGTTGAATCTTACAGGTGACCTTGAAGAGTATAGCGATGTAAGGGTATTTGTAGGGATAAGGTAAGATTAGAAAGTCTCTTATGTGATATAATAAACGGTACCAGGTACCAAAAAGCCAAGATATCCGTTTTCGATATCTTGGCTTTCACCTATTTTCTCAAGTATACCAAACCATCCGTTTTCAAACCATTCGCCCCATTTGTGTCCAAATCCACCCATTCTAGCGCTATTCGTGTAGCACTTTCCTATAAAGCGAAGTGAGGGTAAGTGTTCCTTATACACATATGGCTCTTGAAGAATTAGATGATCAGAGTGAGTAGCTATTAATGATACATAGTTGTCAGCGCTGTACTCCCGACACTCAAGATCAACAAATCCGTATTTATCACGTGCGTCATAATCTAATCTACATTTGTATGGTGTAAGGCGTCACATTGTGGCTAATTTAAACATCAAAATATTGCTAACAGTTTTATTGGAATTACTGCAAATTAATCCTAACAATGCATGCTATTACTATTGATAATGTACTTTATAATTACTGAGCAACAGTTCTTTTTGAAGATAAGAAAAGGGACCGCCGTTACGATCCCATTATCTTATCCAATTATATCATTCTATTAATCCATTCCGAAAATTACTGTTAAAACGCGTCATGATAGCATTTCCCGCGAGCCGTAGATTGCGATTATCAAGACTTCCGAGTAATGACATCGGTGTTGTATATCTGTCTGACCATCCATTGTAAAGGTTAAAACCTAGCCTAATTAATGACTTCATTCCTGAAGAAAAATCAACCTCGGTATTATCGAAGCAGGTACGGATACAGTGTTCGCATGGATCATAGATGTATCTACGCTTCCGATATAGGTCCTCATTGCCTGATATGATATAAAAAAGGCTTAATCGTTCTGCATCACCTTGAGCCATATCATCCTCGACCATCATGTTAAGAAAACGCTCCTTATGAGTGGAGCTGAAAAAGTATTTTCCCATGTTTTCTACCTCCTACATCAATTGAGTATTAATGCTAAAATAATAAATAACAAGATTGCCAATATAAGAGTTAACACTTTTGTTAAAACATTATATAATTACTTCTGAATATATCAGGAGGAAATTATATGATAAATAGAATTGAAGCAGAACTTAAAATTTTGAGGTGTTTAGGCATGAAGCCAAATTATAGTGAATTAGAAAGATTACACGGTATAACGAGACAAACAATATCAAAATATGATAAAGGATTTGAAAAGAAAGAAACACGGGAAAAAGGATCGAAGCTAGATCCCTATAAAGAAGAAATAATAGAAAAGTTTAATCTAGCTGGAGCTACAATAACAGGCGTATACAAATACCTTTATAACAAAGATAATACTATAGGCTCAAGATCCAACTTTGATTATTATGTAAGAAAACACAAGCTAAAAGAGAAGAAAGAATCATCGGTTCATCCAAGATATGAAACAAAACCTGGTGACCAAATGCAGTTTGATTTTAAGGAAAGTTTGTCGATGTATTCTAAATATGGCGAAATCTTTGAATTTAACATCTTTACATCCACATTAGGTCATTCTAGGATGCATAAATTTACATATAGTAAAACTAAAACCAAAGAAGATGTGTTTAGATGCTTAATAGAAAGCTTTAATTATTATGGAGGTGTTCCTAGAAGATTACTTACAGATAACATGAGTTGTATTATAAATATTCATACTAAAAAGTTTAACGAAGAGTTTATTCAATTTTCAAAAGATTTTAATTTTAAACCCGAAAAATGTAAAGTTAGAACTCCTCAAACTAAAGGGAAGGTGGAATCGGCTAATAGATTTATAAATAGACTAATACCATACAATGGTGAATTTAAAACAGAAGAAGAATTAATTCAAATAATTAATAAACTAAGTAATGATGTTAATAATGAAAAAAATCAAACTACTGGTGTAAGGCCGCTAATGCTCTTAAATAAAGAAAAAGAATACCTTTCTCCAGTAGCTAGTAAAGATATTATTGAATCATATTTAAATTACTTGAAACCAGCCAAAGTTTACAAGGATTCAATGATCTACCATCGAGGGAAAAGGTATTCTGTTCCACATAAATTCATAAATAAGACTCTAAAAATTAGAGAGCTAGATAATAAATTATATATTTATAATAACATAGATTTAATAAGAATACATCCCATTGCTGATAAAACAATCAATTATCATGAGGATGATTATAAGAATATAATGATTGAAAAGCTACATTTTAAAAAAGGTAGAGATATTGAATCCTTTGTAATGGAAAATTTAGAGATATTAGATAATTTGAAAGGATAAAAAATGAGTTCATATACAACCTTATTAAATAACCTTGATGAGTTGAATCTTCATCAAATAAAAGAAAATTTGGATATATATATTGATTTAATCAATGCTGGGGATAAAACAGTTGTAGATGCGTTAAATGAGCTTATGAAGCTTGAAATAGGGCTTCAGAATGAAAGAGCTACACATGCATGTGTCAAAGTCGCTAACTTTCCTTTTATAAAGACTTTTGAAGACTTTGATTTTAGTTTTCAACCCACTTTAAATAAAGAAAGAATAATGGACCTTGGAACATTGCGATTTCTTGAAAAGAAAGAGAATGTATTGTTTTTGGGAAATTCCGGGGTTGGCAAGACACACTTATCTGTCGCTATTGGAGTCGCAGCAGCCATGAAAAGAAAATCCACTTATTTTATAAACTGTCATGATTTATTATTAAATCTTAAAAAAGCACATTTAGAAAATAGGCTTGAAACAAGGCTGAAACATTATTGTAAATATAAAGTATTAATTATAGATGAAATTGGATTTTTACCCATAACAAAAGAGGAATCAAATATGTTCTTCCAGCTGATAAATCGAAGGTATGAGAAATCAAGTACAATCATTACAACAAACAAAGAATTTAGTAAATGGCATGAAGTATTTGGGGATTCTACTATTGCTAACGCAATATTAGATAGATTACTACATCATTCAATTGTAGAGAAA
>DUQJ01000017.1 GCA_012837865.1 Clostridiales bacterium
ATATAATATTAATACCCCGTCTGGGAATGAATCTATTTATCATCCTATTTCAAATTACATATTTTTATTGAGTTGAGTCATTATTAACATCTCACATTTCAGTTCTTGGCTTACATTTTCTAACAATTCTTGTATTCTGTTAAACTCTTTATTATTATTTATAATGAGATTTAGTCCATCTATGATGACAAAATTCAACCCTTCTTTTGTTTGTGATTGTTTTCTCATCTTATTAACTATATAATTATCATCTATCAAATAATTATCATCAATAATTAGATTAGACTTTTTGATAAATTCATCAATGAACTTATCTTTATCTCTTTTGTTATCAAAATTTTTTTTGGTTATATACGACAAAGCTTCTGTATTAGATATTACTTTCTTCATTCGCATAAGAATTTCCTCTTTAGAGTTTTCAATTGTAAAAAATAATACAGTTTTACCATCTTTCATAGCAAAAAGTGCTTTAATTACACTATACCAAGTTTTGCCTTTGCCAGTTTTACCCCCCATAATTTGCAAGTTGTCAAAGTTTAAATTGTTAGCCTCATTAACATTTACAAGATTTTTTTTAATATTGTTGTGCAACAAGTAATTATTCATATTTACAACTCCTTTTCTTTTGTTTATTTATCATCTGCTTAATTATAATACTGAGTAATATAAAAACTTTTAATTATCTCAAATGGTTTTCTATCATCTTTAAGCTTTCTTTTATTTTATTAATGTATTCCTCTTGAGTCTGACATTTCAATTTAATTTTTTCAAAATCAACTTCATTTATTTCTACATTATGAGTTAATTTATTCAAAATTAATAGTATATCTTTAGACAGATTAATTATTTCATATTTTTTATTCTTATACAATTTCAGACATCCTTTTTCAATGTCTAACCATTTAAGAGTGAATGGTGTGAAATGCACTTTAATACCTGTTTCATTATATATATATATTTCAAGTTTATCCAAGTCTAATCTATTTAATTTATTGTTAGTTTCTTCGTCTACTTCAATTAAAAATTCATCGGCATAAAATGCAAATGGGATTTTAGCCCTTAAATCAATCTCAGCGAAATTATAGACAGCATCAAGAATTGACTCTTTATTATCATTTAATATCTTTTTATTATAATGCATTATTTGTTTAGCACCTAATATTCCCGTAATCTTTGTTCTGAATGTTTTAGAAATTGGAGGGATTAAATTGTCTGTATGTTGTGAAATTAATTCTTCATAAGACTCATGAAATCCAATAATAGATTGCAATGATTGCCAGTTAGCTGCTTTTAAATCCACACTTACAAAATACTTACCATCATTTTCTTTTTTGTAAAATCCATGAGTATTTGTAATACCTTCATAATTATCTAATGTGCTAGAATAGTCTTGTTTAAGAAATTTCTGCCATTTTTCAGATGATTCAAATTTTAAAATTATAGGTTGTAATATATGTTCCATAGTAAAATCAGGAGTTGATGTCTTTTGTTCTGAAGACTCCTTATTAAAATCATGTTCAACAATCTCAATTATTGTGTTGTGCCAGTCTGGCTGAGTTATCCTTATAAATTCAATGTCACTTAAAAATTTTTCTTTTGATACAGAAAGTCGCATAGGTAATCTCAAGTATTTTATAATTCTTTTTCTGTATTCTTCATTTTTTATTATTTCATTAAATTTAATCATGTGGGTCTCCTCCATTACATTATATAATTTAATTATAACATCCTATTGATTTAAGCATTTCATTAGTTTTATTTAATCTATCTTGAGCTATTTTAGCAAAGGTTTGAGAATGAAGATTTGCCATAATTGTTGGCCAGTTAACATTAATAGCCCAATTGATAATGTTACCTGTTTTATTTATTTTAACACACATATCTGATTTATTGACAAACTTAAAATCATCAGTTGATTCATCATATACATATTCATATTTAGTCCCTGTGAGTTTACTTAATTTTCTTGCTAATGCTTGTCCATTATTTAATTTAAAAATTGATATAAATGTATCGCTATCAATTGATCTTTTTATTTCATTATTATTATTTTCAGCATCATTCAATTTAGTATTTATGTTAGATTTCATTTTCAAGCCCCCTTGTTTAGCTTTAATTTGAGTTATATTATAATAGTATCACACTTAACATAGCTTGTCAACCATTAATTATATTCAGTTTCTTCATAAAACTTACACATTTTAAATAAATCCATATCAGGGGTCACGAATTGATCTGGTAGTCTTTCATAACTCACATTGACATAATGTAATCCGTGAAATATGCCGTCTATATATTCACTTATTTTGTTATGATAATAATCTCCTTTTATGATTATTTCACTAGTATCTACATTTATTAAGGCAGCCTCCTCTTCATAGGTTTCATTAATAATTTTTTGCAATCTTAATTTGTTATTTTTCATAATAATCCTCCTCAAAATTTAATATATTATTTATTACAGTTGATTTTTAATTTCTTGTATATGATACTTAACTCTTCCATTGCTATCAAGTATGCTTTTTATCTTTTTGCTCTTATATTGAGTTTGAGAAAATATATCTAATGCCATTTGATTTCCATATTTAGTGTTGACTTTGTATTCATTAAATCCTAAATCATTTTCTATAAGTTCTCTTCTTATATTTTCAAAATTTTTAATTTCTGGTATTACAGTAATTTTCCAAAACATGTCTTTTTTGAACTTATCTAATAACCACATTGAAAAATACACTCCTATAAGATTAGCCATCACTGTTACAATAACTACTGTTTCAGTACTTACTGTAGCCATCTGCTTCACTACTAAAGAATAAAATCCATAAGATATTGCATTTATTAAAGCTGCTGTTTCCCTTGAGGCTCTAACAGTTAATATTGATTTTGCTGTAGATAATACTACATTTACTAATGTTATTGTAGAAAATATAATTATTGTTTTATCCACTATTACACATCACATCCCTTCCTTAATATGTTTTTAGTATGTTCACTTAATATGTGATTACTAGAGTTCATTTTATAATATTTTGCAAGTTCTTTAATCACTTCCCTTGAGTGTTCAATGTCAACCTTGTATGCAATTTCAATTGTCTTTGAACTGGAATTCCAAGTGTCAACTATTTTGCCATCAATTACTGATGCAAGATGATTTCTTGTCAATATTAAAAATATGCCCACCTGATTATCTTCAGCAAACTTAGCAAGTGTGAAATTTGTTTTAGGATAACTTTTTTTTTGCTTATGTTTAATTATTAAATCATCAGATATGTATACATATTTATCAATACTTAATGCATTACACATTCTTTTTACATGATATTTTTGAGTAAACTGCTTTTTTGTTCTTGGTTTACTTTTAACAAATGTAAATTCACCATTGTAATATATACCTGTTTGTAATATTTTCCTAGATAAATCATAGGATAAACCTAGGGCTGTTCCAATAGCATTGATAGTACAATCATCATGTCTATAACCTTTAATAGTTATCCTGGCTGGCGAATGTTTTATGTACATAATTATTTCCCCTTATCTTTAGTTGTATATATGTACTATAACACAAATATTTATGTATGTCAATTCATTTTGCAAATAATTTCTATTTTTTACTAAAGTTGAAGTTTACATATTTTGCAATAAATTCAAATTAAAAATTGAAATTTTTATTTATTGTATGTATATGTAATGATATTATTGTTGCAACTTAATAGTAAACCAATATATTTACTATTGCAACACATGAGAATTAAACGATTAGAGAGCAATGTTAATCAATACCCACATTGCACATCAATCAATACAACAAGTACGCTTAGATCTTACTGTAGTCACACCAGGCTGACCTTAGATACAATTGGAACATTTAAATGATTATTTGCCACAATAAAATAAAGGTGAGAAATTAATCTCACCTTTTATTTATTAATTTATTAAATTATTTAATATAGTCTGAATAATACTCAATTAACTCATCAGCTCTTATGGCACCAATCACTAAATCCTCAAGTTGACCATTAACTACAAAATAAGTTGTTGGGGTGAAGAGCCCCTTTGAAACATCTTGTTTTAATACGTTTTCTACTAAGTCTTGAACCTCTCCCATGTCTATATCTTGACTTAAATTTATATAATTAATAATTATATCTTCATGACCTTTAAGTTCCTTTAGATTTTCCTTATAATGTAGACAAGCAGGACACGTATCACTCCCAATTACAACAGCAAATGATTTACCATCTTCAATCATTTCAATAACTTCATTTGGCTGGACTATATTTAAATATTCATCTTCATTTAAGTTATCATTTGATAACAATTTTGCACCATTAGAGCACCCAACAATTGCTACAGTTAACATACAAATCATCAACAATATATTTAATATCTTTTTCATTTATTAACACTCTCCTTAATCTAAGTTTTCTCCTGATTCATATGGATTTCTTTCTATCCAATCTTTACGGGGACCAACATCTGGCCCTAATGTTATATCAAGCATTCTTTGTGCCTTTTCAATATCTTTTAAAGTTATTTGTTTAACTGTTCTAGTTTCCGGATTCATAGCAGTTTCATTAAGGACTTTTGCGCCAGCCTCACCAAGCCCTTTTAATCTCTTAACTGCATATTTTATACCTTCTTTGTCAAGCTTTCTAGTCATTTCTTCATACTCAATGTCATTTAAGGCATACATATTACCCATGCTTTTTTTATTAGGTTCTATCAGGAATAATGGAGTTAATAATTGATACACTCTTCCCGTTTCTATCATTGGTCTAAATAAATCCCAATATAACATTATTAACAATACTGATATTGCTCCGCCATCAACGTCAGCATCAGTTGCAAGAAATATTCTACCATAACGTAGCTTATCAAGATCAAAGTCACTGCCAACACCGGCATCCATACATCTAATGATATCTCTCACTTCTTTATTTTCTAATACTTTCTTTAATGTTTGCTTATTAGAATTAACAATTTTACCTCTAATAGGTAATAATGCTTGATGTGAGGAATACCTCGCTGCCTTTAGCGCACCTTTAGCAGAATCCCCTTCTACAATATATAATTCTGAATCTTCAGTGTGTGTTATGTCACAATCAACCAGTTTATGAGGCAATGCCGTAGACGATTCTAATTTGCTTTTTTGTCTACGGATATCTCTAGCATCTTTTTCTGCCTCGCGAGCCTTTGTGGCATCCGATATTTTCTTACCAATAATTTTCATTTGTTCAAAGTTTTTGCCTGCGTTAGCATATTTAGCAAGTGCATCTGTTAATAACTTTTGAATAGCCCTTTGAGCTTCACGTCCACCAAGTTCTTCTTTGGCTTGACCTGTAAATTGAGGTTCACTTAGTTTGATTGATAATACTGCAGTTAATCCTTCTGAATAATCTTCAAAGCTAGGCTTTGTTTTCATGGATGCCGGTATCATTCCACGCATTGATGTTATTTTTTCATTGAAGGCGTTTACCAAGGCTCTCTCAAATGCAGACTCATGAACCCCACCTAATCTTGTTCTAATAGTATTTACATAAGATTCTATATTATAATTAAAACCAATATCCCATCCTATAGCAATCTCAGCAATAACAACTCTATCAACCTCTTGATTTACAACCTTGCCATTGTCTTGTAAAACTGGCACAACCTCTTTATATGTTTCCTTAGCTTCCAAATGAATGATTTCACTTAATGGATCCCTATTTTGATTTAATGTTACTAATTCTTCTATACCACCTTTAAAATCAAAGCAGTCAATTCTTGGTTTTTCTACTCCGTCAACCTCAATTATGTCTACTTCATTGTAAACATCTATAATTAATCCTGGAGTTAAAAATACTGTACCTCGTAATCTTTCAGTAATATCTAATCGGTTGACTGGATACTTGCTTGTAAAGGCATTATCGTCTAACCATACTTTTATTGTTGTGCCGGTCTTCCACATCTTCTTATCTTTAGCTGACCGAATATCTTTTTCTTCCTTTACAAAAGTTAAATCTTCTAATGGAGTAAACTTAGCTTTCGGGTCATCCGGCTTGTCGAAAAACCCTGGCTTACCATCTTGAAACGATAACGTGTATTTCTTATTGTTTCTAAATACGGTTACGTCTGCACGAGAAGCTGTTAATATTGTACTTGAGGCTCCTACACCATTTAAACCACCTGAAAATCTTTCAGAATCGGTTGAAAATTTTCCACCCGCCTGGAGACGTGCCATTGTGAGTACGAGGCCCGATACTTTGACACCCAAAGAATCTACACCAATGTCAACAGGTAAACCTCTGCCATTATCTTGAACTTCTATTGAGCCATCTTTATAAAAAGACACTTTTATTCTATCAGCATAACCACCACCAATTACTTCGTCAACTGAGTTATCCGTTATTTCTCTAATTGCTACAGATTTTTGAGTTGAAAAAGGGTCTTCGGGGGTGCCTCCTTCAGCACCAAATGTAAGACTCATTCGTTTTAATAAATGAGTTCTTTGGTCCAATGCTTTAATTGAGCTAGCATTATATTCATTATTTTTCTTTGCCACTTAACATCTCTCCTTTATATATTTATTATACCTATATTTAGCTTGTCTTCCATAACGCAAACACTTATTACTTCTTACATTTGCAGAACAAATTGTCTCCTTATGTTTTCTTTAGCTTTCTTTGTTTATGTAAATTATTAAGATTATATTATAACACTTGATGTTTATATATAAATATTATAATTAATGAGAACTTCTATTATATTTACTTAGTTCAAATAAATATTACTTTCATTTAATCAAGACACAATTGTCATAAACAAATTCATATTCAATGGGATCTATATTCTCTAGATCTTCCCAAAGACAATTATTAAATGGTTCTTCCGTCTCTCCTGTTATATCATAATATCTTCTGTTTAATTTTAACACAAAGTGATTTAAATCCATATCATATATAATATCTCCACCAAATAAATTTTTAAGAATTACAGCAAAATGAAAACAATTGCTGTCAGTAAATATGCTTTCTATGGTTTCCTGTTCATAGCCTTTTTTGAAATTATTTACGAAGTTTATTATATTCATAACTCACATTCACCTCTTTGCAATTGTTTTACTATAAAATTTTCATAATCAATATAGTGTAATATCAATGTACACTATTATACCTATTGTAAAAAACACTCTGTTAATCTCATTGCTTATTTAATTATATATTTATCTATGACCATGAAAAATTAATTTTGCCATCATGTCTAGATATATTTTTATACTTACTGTTAAATATTGCAGTTAATAATATCTTGATGGTATTGATAATATTTAAATAAGTAATTGACAGCCCATATATTGCTAAATGTCATAGTTATCTTAGTTATCACAAAATAACCACACCTATCGTAGAGTATGTCTAAATGTAAGATGTGACAAGTTGTATAACAGACAGGGTGAAGGCGTGCAGAGCTGGCATAACCGTCAAGGGACGGCATGTAATCTTGGTTACCATAAATAGAATTAAAAAAAGTGTTAGAGCGCTAACAGATAATATAAAAATTATAAATAATAAACACTCACAAAAAGTATGTGATTATCTTACTTATTTTATGATGATGAGTGATATTGTTAATAAGGAAAGGGGGTTGAGTTAGATGATTACTATATATACTGATGGTGGTTGCAAAGGAAATCCTGGAAAAGGAGGATGGGCGACTATATTAATTGATGAGACGGGTGAAGAATTTATCGCCTCTGGTAACAAAAAGTTCACTACTAATAATCATATGGAATTATTGGCTGTTTTGCAAGGGTTGTTTATGTTAACTGAACCCTCCAAGGTTGTTATAGTAACTGATTCTAAATATGTTGAGAATTCATTTACTAAGAAATGGTATGAAAGATGGATAGAGAACCAAGAAGTTGAAAGACCTAATTACGAATTGTGGAGAATGTTATATAACTTAAAGGATATACATGATATAAAAATAATGTGGGTAAAAGGACACTCTGGTCATTACTATAACGAAAAATGTGATACTATAGCAAGTAAAGAAATGAAAAAATTAGAGGGATTTGATTTCTCAAATGAGACCCATGAAAGTAGTAATAATAACCCAAGACTTACCAAGAGCAAAATTACTAAAGTAAATAACGGATTGAAGAATAAAAAGAATAGCAGCAATGAAATTGGGGATTATTATGCTGTTGCCAAAGGTAGAAAGATAGGTGTATTCAAAACCTGGGGAGAATGTGAATTACAGGTGAAAAAATTCAAAGGTGCAAAGTTTAAAAAGTTTGATACAAAAAAAGAGGCAGAATTATTTATAAACCTCAACAGTTAAGATCTTGGATTTTATGAATCTAAGATCTTTTTAGATACATAGCATTACTAAATAATATTAACCTTAGATTAACCTAAGTTAACTTTGTGAGGAATAACACATATTAATTTAAGTTAATGTTTTTGTTACTTATTTTTTTAGAGGAGTTTTAGAGTGAAGAGAAATTCCTCCCCCCCTATCATTGAAATTAAAAATTATAATCAATGATAAGGGAAGATGAGTAATTTAAGTTAAAAACAACTATTGAAAATATCTTTTCGTCGTCGCCTCGTCGCTCGGTCAAGTAGATTTCTCTACAAGCCTAATTCCAAAAGAAAGGAACTAAACTCATCTCAGTAAACTAATACTCGCAATTCAAATCATAATAAATTAAAATGATTAACTCGCTCTGGTCTGCTATTACCAAGTAAGCATTTCAGCTTTATTGCGCCCCCCTACCATTTCTGGCGCAGGACAGGTATCAATCTCGGATTAAATACTTGTATTTTAATTTAATCCTTGTTATGAAAGTCAGAGATTTTATACTTATATTGCTTTTCCTGACAATATAAGTATACCTCCCTCTGACGGAGTAAAGCAGGTTGATAAGACCTGTCCGTTGTTTTATAGTGGTTTACGTCTCAACACTTTTCTTGCAATTATTTAATTGTTTATATTATACCAAATATAATTCAATTTTTGTGAATAAATATTGCGTAATTTAATATCATAATAGGACTAATTTGCTTACTGTTTATAAACTGAAATACTCTTAAATTACTTTAACAGTTTTTTGATAAAGAAGTCACCTACCTCAATTTTGCTGGGCAAAATAGGTGGGTGATGAATTTATCAACCTTGTTTACATGGCGAATTGTTTGGTATAATACACATATACAAAAAAACAATAGGAGGTGTTATTATGAAGAGAAACAAAGCGTATAAGTTCCGTCTATATCCAGATAGCATTCAAAAACAGTTTTTTGAACAAAACTTTGGAAACGCAAGGTTCATATACAACATAATGCTTGAAGACAAAATAAAACATTATGAGAAAACAAAAACTTCTCTTTATAATACGCCAGCCCAATATAAAGATAAATATGAGTTTCTGAAGAAATCAGATAGTTTAGGTCTTGCTAATGAACAATTGAATTTAGAAAAAGCATATCGTTCGTTCTTCAGAAATCCAAAGCATTTTGGGTTCCCTAAGTTCAAATCTAAACACAAAAGTAAGTATTCTTATTCTACAAACAATCAAAATATCAAAGGTAAAAATACAATATTTATTGATAATGGTAAAATTAGATTACCAAAAATAGGTTTTGTTAAAATAATACAAGATAGAGAGTTCAAAAGAAATCACAAAATAAAAACAGTGACAATTTCAAGGACTAGAACAAACAAATACTTTGCTTCTATTCTTATAGAATATGAATGTGATGTAAAATTAGTGAATCCTGTAAGTTACATAGGGTTAGATTTTTCTATGTCTGATCTTTACGTAGATTCAAATGGAAATGTTGCTAATAGTTCTAAGCTGTATAGAGAAAATGAAGCTAAACTAGCAAAAGAACAAAGGAAGTTATCTAATAAGGTTAGAGGTAGCAGCAACTATAAAAAACAGAAGTTAAAAGTAGCAAGGGTTCATGAGAAAATTGCTAACAAAAGAAAAGATTTTTTGCATAAAAAATCTAGAGAGATAGCCAATCTCTATGATGTTGTATGTATTGAAGACTTAAATATGTCAGCAATGTCTAAAACTTTCAAGTTTGGTAAATCAGTACATGATAATGGGTGGGGAATGTTTGTCAACATGTTAAGTTACAAAATGGAAGAGTCTGGCAAATACTTAATAAAAGCAGACAAATGGTTCCCATCCTCTAAACAATGTTCTGGTTGTGGAAACAAAAAAGAAAAGTTAAAGTTGTCAGAGAGAATATATCATTGTGTGAGTTGTGATTTAGAAATAGATCGAGATCTCAATGCAGCTTATAACTTGAAACAATATGGCATAGATAACATGAAACTATAATAGAAATAATAACCGTGGGAAGCACGGGGCTAGTCTG
>DUQJ01000018.1 GCA_012837865.1 Clostridiales bacterium
ATATTATTAGAAATAAATTATTATACTAAACTAGATGTCGGAATAGATTTTCGGCATCTAGTTTTTATAGTGTAATTAGTGTATAGGCTATTGCCTGTCTTATTTACTTTTATACCAATTAATCTCACCATTTTCTAATGCTTCTTCAAATGTACTAGAATAAACTGGACCAGTGCCTCCATAACGTTTATACCAGCTATTAGGATAAAGGGGATTGTTTTTAATAGTAGCGGCGTTAACATCGACATCACTACTTTCATTTTCTCTAACCTTACGAGCAACAATAACAGTTCTATAATTATCAACTTCATATGAGCAAGTAGATAGGGTTAGAATCTGATCATCTTCATTTAAATCAATCTTATAATCAAAAATAGACCTAATCATAATTTGATAAAGAAAATTCATATATTCTGATTTATCAGTAAATGTAGACTTAGTATAATCAAACAGTGGTTCTTTCTTAGAGGAGCCATTTGTTTTAAACAAAGCAATGATTTTCCATTCATTTTTCTGATATAAAGTATCAAAGGTGATTACAGGTCGTTGTTTATAATAATCTAGATTATTATATTTTATTAAATAATGAAACATATTATCAGTGGACACCATATTATGGCCATGAAGAACTAAGTTATTAGTGTTTTCTTCTATAGAAGATTTTACATCTAAAAATATACTACCAGCTCGATTGTTTCCTTTATAGAAATTCTTTTTAAGATAATATTCAGGATTATCTATACTAGATTGTAAAACAGGATAATCTATATTAGAGTCTGGAATTCTTATCCACCCCTTAATATCTTCGTTAACTTGTAAAAGACCTGAAAATTGTAACAACCTACCTTGCTTATCTCTTTTTTCCTCAGGAAGAGTTATCTCTGGAATGACTTCAGTTTCATAATTATCTAAAAGCAAATCATTAAAAATAACATTGTCAGTATTATTATACAAATCTTTAATTTCATTGGCAAATTTATTAGATAAATAGGGTTGAATAAAGATTTCATTTATTAAAACAACTAACAAAATAAAAAATATAAGAAAAAGTAAATTTCTTATGATTTTATTAATTAGTATTTTTCGCTTTAAGTGCTTTTTATTTATGTCGATCATTTTATCACCTCTTAATATTATATGTAAATCATTCGTAGTGTCATTATATCATATCAAAATAAATATTCACTAACTATTAAACAATGATATGCTTATCATTACTGATAAAACATGCTATAATTATTGTGATTAACATATTAAAAGGAGGATAATTATGCAAAAATATTTATTTTACGTTATGCGTGGTCAAAAAATGTGCTTTATTCATGTGTTATTAAATGCACTTGATTTAGAGAAAGATGGTAACGAAGTTAAGATTATATTTGAAGGTGAATCGGTTAAGTTGCCAAAAGTACTAGAAGAAGAAAAAGGTAGCTTGTATTTACAAGCTAAGGAAAAAGGTTTGTTTGCAGGCGTTTGTTATGCATGTTCTGTTCAACTTGATGTTTTAGAATTTAATAAGGATTTAGAATATCCATTAATTAAAGATATGAATGGTCATGCTGGAATAAAAGTATATGTAGATAAAGGATATAATGTAGTTACATTTTAAGTGCGTACATTATTAAAGTATAGAGGAGCATTAATGACTAAAATCATAAATTTATTGGAAAATATTTTTATAGAAGAAAAACTTATACTTGGAATCATTAGCAATAAAAGAATAAAAGATGATAAAGAATTTAATAAAATATCTATAAAGCCAGTTGTAATTAATAAAGAAAACAAATTTCAATTCACATATGAATATAAAAACAAGGTTTTACACAGTAATTTAGATTCAAAGGAATCTATTAAAGAAATTATGGGTTTGATATTAAATGGATTTAAACAAAGTGACTTTTATGCTGAGGATGGAAATTATAAAATACTAATTAATAAAAAAGGGAATGCAACCATTCTTAAAAGTAAAGCTACAAAAGAAAAACAACTTATTACTCATAATAGAAACAAACGATATATTATTAATGATGGTCAGAAAGTTGACTTTTTAATTAGACTTGGTGTAATGAATAAGGATGGTAAAGTATTTTCAAAAAAATATGATAAGTTTAGACAAATCAATAGATATTTAGAAATGGTTGAAGATATTATACCAAAGATAAAAAAAGATAGAACGATTAATATTGTAGATTTTGGATGTGGGAAATCATATTTAACATTTGCCTTATATTATTACTTAGTGCATATATTAAAATTTGATATTAATATAATTGGGTTGGATTTAAAAGAAGATGTTATTAAACTGTGTAATGAAGTAGCAATAGACTTAGACTATAAAGGTCTTAAATTTATTCATAGCGATATTAAAGATTTTAATGAAATCGATAAAATAGATATGGTAGTAACACTTCATGCTTGTGATATAGCAACTGATGCTGCAATTGTTAAAGCAGTAAATTGGAAGGCAGATATAATTCTTTTAGTGCCATGTTGCCAACATGAATTTTACGATAAGATAGATAATGTAGTGTTAGCTCCAATGTTAAGCCATGGAATAATTAAAGAAAAGTTATCATCATTAGTAACTGACAGTTTAAGGGCGAATATTCTTGAGATATTAGGATACAAAGTACAAGTTCTTGAATTTATTGACATGGAGCATACTCCCAAGAACATATTAATAAGAGCAACAAAAAGTAGTAATCAGAACAAAAAAGATGCTATAAATAAATATAAAACTTTTAAAGAGTTTTGGGGTCTTGAAAAATTATATATTGAAAAAGAATTAGGTGATTTGTTTAAGTAATTGTAAGAAGGAAAGGAGATTAATATGTCATTATTACAAGCATTTATAGTACCCCACCCACCGCTAATAATACCAGAGGTAGGTAAGGGTGATGAAATAAAGGTATCAAAGACTATTGAAAGCTATAATAGTGTTGCAAAAATGATAGCTGAATTAAATCCTGATACAATAATAATAACAACTCCACATTCCATAATGTATTCAGACTATCTTCATATCTCACCAGGAACAAAGGCAAAAGGAGATTTTAGAAAGTTTGGCGCAAAAGAAGTTTCTTTTGATGTAGAATATGATGAGGAATTAACAGAATTAATTGAAAGATTTGCAGAACAAAAAGGAGTTGAAGCTGGAACACTAGGTGAAAAAGATTCCTCTCTTGATCATGGCACTATGGTACCACTTTATTATATTGATAAGTACTTAAAAGATTATAAAATTGTTAGAATAGGTATTTCGGGTATTTCAACTCTAGACCATTACAGGCTAGGCAAAGCTATTAGCGAGGCGGCTGAGAAGCTAGGCAGAAGAATAGTATTTGTAGCTAGTGGTGACTTATCACATAAATTAAAAGATGATGGCCCTTATGGATATTTACCAGAAGGACCTAAATTTGACGAAGAGATTATAGAAGTTATGAAAAATGGTGATTTTTTAAAACTGCTTGAATTTCCTCTTGATTTTTGTGAATTAGCAGGGGAATGCGGATTGCGATCATTTATAATAATGGCAGGAGCTCTAGATTCTAAATCTATCAGGGCAAATTTTTTATCCTACGAAGGAACCTTTGGTGTAGGTTACGCTGTATCTTCATTTGAAATAACAGGATATGGAGAAGAAAGGAACTTTGATAAAGTTTTTGAAGATGAACAAAGAGCTTATGCAAAAGAAAATCAAAAAAAAGAAGATGAGTATGTAAAATTAGCACGACAATCTTTAGAGACTTATGTTGCAACGGGAAAGTATGTTGAATTACCTGAAAACTTACCAGAAGAAATGATTAATAAAAGAGCTGGTGTTTTTGTATCTATAAAAAAACATGGAGATTTAAGAGGTTGTATAGGAACCATATCACCTGTTACTGAATCTACCGCAAAAGAGATAATTAGGAATGCAGTAAGTGCAGCAGTAGAAGATCCTAGATTTCCTCCAGTTACTAAAGAAGAACTATTACATTTAGTCTATAGTGTCGATGTATTATCACAAGCAGAGCCTATTAAATCGATGGATGAACTTGATACCTCAAGATATGGAGTTATAGTAAGCTCAGGAAGAAAGAGAGGCCTATTACTCCCTAATTTAGATGGAATTGATTTGGTGGAAAAGCAAGTAGATATTGCTAAAAAGAAAGCAGGCATATACGATAACGAAGAATTTACAATGGAAAGATTTGAGGTGATTAGGCATAAATGAAAATAATATGTGAAATTTGCCCACATCATTGTAAACTATCTGAAGGACAAATAGGTATTTGCAAAGGCAGGATTAATTTAAATGGACTAATGGTAGAAAAAAATTATGGTAAAGTAACTGCTATTGCATTAGACCCTATTGAGAAAAAACCATTATATCATTTTTATCCTGGAACAAATATTTTGTCTGTTGGTAGTTATGGATGCAATTTAAAATGTCCATTTTGCCAAAACCATGAAATATCTATGGATAATGGTGAGAAGTTTTATGGTCAGGATTTAAGCCCAAAACAATTAGTTGATGAAGCAGTACAATTAAAAGGGCAAAATAATATAGGTATTGCATATACCTATAATGAACCTTTAATTGCTTATGAGTTTGTAAAGGATTGCTCCACACTTGCAAAAGAAAAAGGGCTTAAAAATGTAGTTGTAACTAACGGTTATATTTGCAAAGATCCATTAGTTGAACTTTTACCAAATATAGATGCATTAAATATTGATTTAAAGGGATTTACTAATGAGTTTTATAAAAATATAAATGGAGATTTGGAAACAGTAAAAAACACTATTCAAATAGCTAATAATCACTGTCATATTGAAGTAACAACATTAATAATACCTGGTGAAAATGATTCTGTAGAAGAAATGGAGAAACTATCATCATGGTTGGCAAGCGTTAATCCTGAGATACCATTTCATATATCAAGGTTCTTCCCTAACTGGGAGATGAATGATGCTAATGCAACACCTGTAAAAACTATTTATAATTTGGTTGAAGTAGCTAAAAAGAATTTGAAATATGTATATAAGGGGAATTGCTAATGAAAAGCATATTAAAAAAAGCAGAGTATGATTTGAATCACACTCTGCTTTTTTAGAACTTATATTTATTCCGTTTAAATCTAAGTCCATATATGGTAAACAACAGGGGGGTTGAATTACCAAAGCGTATAATAGGGTGGGAGTAGAAAGTGTTTTATCACTATCTATAATAATATAATAACTTATACTTGTGTTTAAGTTGTGTTTGAAATCTGAACAAATTATGAAGAAGATTAATATTAATACTTGCAAAAACATTTGAAAAACTATAAAATGTTTCATATATTGTTTTTTCGACAGGAGTATAATATGAGAATCGGTTTAGTAAGACATTTCAAAGTAATTTGTCCTCATAAAAGAATGATGACATCAGATGAATTTATAGAATGGTCAGAAAAATATGAAGTTTCTAAAGTTCTTAAAAATAAAGTAAACATGTATGGTGTAAACTGGGATATATGCTATGTAAGTGATCTTCCTCGTGCGGTAACAACTGCAAAAGAAGTTTATGGAGGGAATCTTATTTTAAGTAATTTATTGCGTGAAGTATGGAATGCTCCATTTATTAAAACCAAAAAAATCAGACTACCCTTTGAACTTTGGCATATTGGTGGAAGATTAGCCTGGTTTCTTAAATTAAAAAGTCAGCCCGAAACAAGAGCTGACACTAGAAGAAGGATAAGAGAATTTGTTAACGATATAGACTGGTCCAAAGACAATGTATTGATTGTCTTTCATGGCTTTATGATATATAACTTTCAAAAAGAATTAAGAAGACGGGGTTTTAAAGGAACTAAATTAAGAATGGTTAGAAATGGTGTGCTTTATGAATATGTAAGATAATTCTTAGAATTCAACAAATTATTACTACATAAAAAATACGAGTAGTATTTTGACATTAATCCTCTGCATAAGGGATACTCTCCCTAAAGTAAAGGTCGCGGTACTTTTTAGGCGTCATTCCGACACGCTTCTTAAAGACCTCGATAAAATAACTTTGCGTGGAAAATGCTAGAATAGATGCAATCTGAGCAGGAGAATAATCAGAATATTTCAGCATATTCTGTGCAGTTTCTATCTTCCTTTGCTGTATATACATACTGATTGAAACACCTGTTTCCTTCTTAAAAAGCTTTGATAGATAAGAAGGATGTAATCCTATATAGTCTGCAAGGATTACCACTGTAATTCTAATATTAAGATTCTTATATATGTAATCAATACATTTTACAATAGGCTTTGACATGATTTTGTTCATTCTCAAGGCCTTCATTCTTTTTGTATAGTCTATTGCCATAATTCTATGAAGCCGTGAAATCTGCTCTATTTTGCTGCACCGGTCTGCCTGCTGTATATAAAAATCACTTAATCTATAGGCCGCTTCATGCTCCATTCCGCCTTCAATACAATATCTTGCAACTATAGCAACTGTTATAATGAAATGATATCGAATATTACGCATCGGATTATCCGACAATTGACCTAGTCCAATTTTATCTGAAAAATCATTTTTACATAACTTATCCACCTTATCTATATCTCCGGATTTTACAGCTATATAAAAATCAAATTCCGGACCATAAGGTGCATGTGAAATGTTTTCCTCTCGCATTAAAAACTCTTTATAGCTCCATTCTTTCTTAATATCCATATTAATCCCTCCTTACTCTAATATTATGCCACTATTCTGATATAAATGCAATCATATTGATATACTTAAACTCTTATAAATTATATGATAGAGTTAAAGTAATAGTGTAAAGTAACCCATAAAACAATGTTAAAACTAAGGAGATGAAAACATGAAAAAGTTCATTGGTTATAAGAAAGGTATAAACCTCGGTGGATGGCTGTCCCAGTGCGATCACAGCAGAGACACCTATAACAACTTCATTAGTGAGAAAGATATTGAGCGTATTGCCTCGTGGGGACTTGACCATGTAAGGCTACCTATTGATTACGAGCTTGTGGAAGAAGAGGATGGCAAGTATATTGAAGAAGGCTTCACATACATAGATAAGAACCTTGAATGGTGTAGAAAGAATGGTCTTAATATGATTCTTGACTTACATAAAACAGCGGGCTATTCCTTTGATGAGTTTGAGACATCCACGGGTTTTTTTGAAAACGATAATCTTCAAGATAGATTTGTATCTCTCTGGGAAGAGTTGGCAAAGCGTTACGGTAAATATGACAATCGTCTTACCTTTGAATTATTAAATGAAATCGTAGATCCCAATTATGCAGACATATGGAATGGTATTGCTAATCGTGCTATAAAAGCTATTAGGCAGTATGCTCCGGCTATCAAGATACTTGTCGGTGGTGTGAGGAATAATAGTGTTTCTTCAGTAAAGTTGCTTGATTTACCCTATGATGAGAATATAGTCTATACCTTCCACTTTTATGAGCCCTTGATATTCACTCATCAATCAGCTTATTGGATTAAAACCATGGATACTGAATTTCACACGATCTATCCGAACGAATATGCTAGATATATTTCTGAAACTGAAAAGCATCTTTCTGTAGATAACAAGGATATATTTAATAATATAACTAGTGAGAAAATTGATAAAACTTTTTTTGAGAAGGCCTTTTTGGAAGCAATAGAGATTGCTAAGGAACGTGGTGTCGCTCTTTACTGTGGTGAATATGGTGTAATTGATAGAGCTGATCTTAAGTCTACACTAGCTTGGTATTCGGATATTAACCAAGTCTTTGAAGAGTTTGAAATCGGAAGATCTGCATGGACCTATAGAGGAAAGGATTTTGGAATAACCGACGAGCATTATAGTCCAATTTTTGAGAAACTAATAAAATTATTATAAAGAGTTATAAAATAACACATGTAATAGGAGGAGAATGAGATGAAAAAGCAAATAAAAAGGAGTTTGTATCTATTATGTATGATGGCTATGTTGCTTGCAATACTTGGAGGCTGTAAAAAAGCCCAAGATACTGATTTAGAGCTTGATGGCTATACATTATTATGGAATGACGAATTTAACGGAAAGAAACTTAATACTGATATCTGGAACTACGAACCTCATGAACCGGGTTGGACTAATGAAGAATTGCAGGAATATACTACTTCGACTGATAATGTATTTATTAAGGATGGAAAATTAATACTTAAAGCTATCAAGACGGCTGATAATGAAGGAAATGATTACTACACCTCAGGTAAGGTAACAACTCAGAACAAGCAGGATTTTACCTATGGTAAAATATCTGTAAGTGCTAAAGTTCCAAAGGGCCAAGGTCTCTGGCCAGCCATCTGGATGATGCCAACTGTACAAGAATATTACGGCGAGTGGCCAAAATGTGGTGAGATTGATATCATGGAAGTTCTGGGACATCAGGTAGATACAGCTTATGGTTCCCTCCATTATGGAGAGCCTCATGGGCATCAGCAGGGGACTTATGTGTTAGAGGACACTACTTTTGCTGATGGTTTTCATGAATTCTCTGTTGAATGGGAACCAGGTGAATTCCGTTTCTATATTGATGGAAATCACTACAAAACAATTAATGACTGGTTTACAGCTTGGGAGGGTGAAGAAGAAAAGCCTTATCCTGCTCCCTTTGATCAGTCCTTCTTTGTACAGCTAAACCTTGCTGTAGGTGGAACTTGGCCGGGAAATCCTGATGAAACCACAGACTTTAACAATGCCATGTTTGAAGTGGATTATGTCAGAGTATATCAAAAAAAAGAGTATGATCTAAATGTCAAAAGGCCGGAGATAATATTAGTAGAGCCGGAAATTGGTACTAATTATATTCGTAACGGAAATTTCTCAATTGCAGAGGATCTAACTGACGAAACAGATTGGAAATTCCTATTAGCACAAAATGGAGAGGCTACAGCCGAGATTAAAGATGAACAGATTATAATTAAATCGCAAAATGCTGGGGAAGTTGACTATTCAGTTCAACTCGTTCAGCCAGATCACCCTATGAAAAAAGGAAGCAGTTACCAGGTGTCTTTTGACGCTTACGCATCAGAAGCGAGAGATATTATTGTATGTGTATCTGCACCGGATAATGCATGGATTCGTTATTTGCCAGATACCACATTGACTCTTTCAACTGAAATGCAAACTTATACATATACCTTTGATATGACATCCAAGAACGACCCAAATGGTAGACTTGAATTCAATCTTGGTAATAGGGGTTCCATAGCCGATGTATATATTACAAATGTAGAGCTAATAAAAATTAAATAAAGATAATAGAAAATACTTATGGAGTATCATATTATCGAATAGGAGAGGAGGCTAGCCGTTATCTGACTAACCTCCTTTTATATGTTCTTATATAGGTTTAAAACCAAAATAGCTTAATAGTCCAGTATATATACCATACGCAAAATCATATTGATTATTTTTTAGCTTTTCAGCATCTCCTACATTGGTAAGATAAGCAAGCTCTACTAGTATTGCAGGCATGGTTGTTCTTCGTAGAACGTAAAGTGAAGAATTGATTCTAACTAAATTATTTTTAGTTCCAGCTTGTTTTACTAGATTTAGTAAGACATGTTCTGCTAAAAAATAGGATTGTGTACCTTTTTGATATACATAAACCTCGCTACCATTAACTGCAGGATTATTATTTGCATTTGAATGAATACTTATAAAATAATCAGCAGGCCAATTATTCGCCATCATTACCCTTGCCGCTAAACTTGAAGCATTTGATGTTCCTAAAATCTCAGTTGGAGTATTTCTAGATGTTTTTACTTCGAATCGTGGATCATTCCTTAACAGATCAGCTAGATACACACCAACTTGATAATTAATATCTTGTTCCTTAAGACCCATAGCCTCAGCTCCAGTATTAGGACCGCTAGGATTATGTCCTTGGTCAACAAAAATTTTTATAGCCAAATTATCACATCCTTTATTTTCTTGTTATTATTTTATTCAAAAATTAAAAAAATGTTACTGTTTTAAATATTACTCTGTTAATTTAGTCTATATTCCTGTCTTTGACACTTTGATAAAACTAAAACTCTGCTAACCCCTTTAGATAGGAGTTTAGCAGAGTCCTC
>DUQJ01000019.1 GCA_012837865.1 Clostridiales bacterium
CTGATCTCCTATTTTTAAAATAGTTTATCATATAAACATGAATATTTCTCCGAATTTGAGACATTTTCGTAGATACCTATAACTATATGAATTTAAACAGTTTCAGAGTTTTGAAGCTAAACCTCTGCCCCTTTAACATCTTTCATGATATCCCCCTTTTTTTCTTTAAAAATTAATTTAAACCCTTCCTCTAACAAGTAACCCATTTATAAAAATCTATAAATTTGATTAAAAAACCCTCTTTATAAGTTATTATCTGGGCTGTTACCCAATTATAACCTATGAAGAGGGAAAAATAAACACTGTTTTCTGTTTTCTGTAAATTTTCTCATTATTATCCTGTTATTAGCTTTCTATTTCCAATTAAATAATTCTAACTCCACTCCCCTACAAGATCCTTTATCACCTCTCCGGCAATAATTAATCCAGCTACAGAAGGTACAAACGAAACACTCCCTGGTATTTGTCTTTTTTCTGTAAGTTCATTTTCATTAGATAGTATTGGTTTTATAGCAGGTTCTTTAGAGTATACAACTTTCAATCGCTCGATTCCCCTACTGCGTAATTCTTTTCTCATTACCTTTGCTAAAGGACAAATCGATGTTTTATATATATCGTCTACCTCAAATCTTGTTGGATCTAATTTATTTCCAGCACCCATACAAGAAATAATAGGTATATTAAATTCATTAGCTCTTAAAACTAATTCAATTTTAGCTGAAACTGTATCAACAGCGTCAACTATATAATCAAATTTGCTAAAATCAAATTCTTTTGCATTATCAGCTAGGAAAAAACACTTATAAACATTAATAATGGCTTCTGGATTAATTTCTAAAATCCTTTGCTTCATAATATCAACCTTCATTTTGCCTACAGTGGTTAAAGTTGCAATAATTTGTCTGTTTATATTTGTTATACTAATAATATCATTGTCTATTAAATCAAAATGACCAATCCCACTACGCGCTAACGCTTCTACTGTGAAGCTACCAACACCACCTATTCCAAAGACTGCTATCCTTGTGTTTTTTAATTTATCCATTGATTCTTTTCCAAATAAAAGTTCAGTTCTAGAAAATTGATTTAACATATGCATATTTTACGATGTATTTACTATCAAATACATCCATACACTCCTTTCTGTTAAATTTTATTATAATTAGTAGTATCCTGCAATTTTTTCACATGCCTTTTTTATCATAATCATCAAGAAAATTGTATTCCTGTCCATTCTTTTGATAACCTATTATAGTTTCTAAATTGATGTTTTGAACACTTTTAAATATATTCATTTCAATACATGGATTTATTTTTCTAAACTTCCCAATTAATTCTTTCATTTCTTGACGTTTAGATTCATGGGCTTTATTATCCCCCTTTATAGAACAATTTTCAGTAAATCGACATGCACATTGTATAAATTCCAACTCATGATATTTTGACCATGCAATAATATCCGCTTCTTTTATAAGATACATTGGCCTTATTAATTCCATTCCTTGATGGTTAACGCTATGTAGCTTGGGCATCATCGTTTGCGTCTGGCCACCATAGAGCATCCCCATTAGAATTGTTTCTATTACATCATCAAAGTGATGACCTAAAGCTATTTTATTGCACCCTAATTTCTGTGCATTCTTATATAAATAACCTCTTCTCATTCTTGCACATAAATAACATGGAGATTCCTTAATATCAGCTACAACATCAAATATTTCTGTATTAAATATATTTATCGGTATATTCAATGTTTTAGCATTATCAATTATTCTTTGTCGGTTTTCTTTATTGTAACCAGGATCCATAACTAAAAACTCTAATTCAAATGGTGTTTTTCCATGGCGCTGTGTTTCTTGCATACATTTAGCCATTAGCATTGAATCTTTACCACCAGAAATGCATACAGCTATTTTATCTCCATCTTTAATCAATTCATATTTATTAATTCCTTCTATAAATTTTCTCCAAATAGTTTTTCTAAATTTTTTTATTATACTTCTTTCTATTTTACTATGCTTTTCCATCATACCCTCTACTTTTAAATATTAATCTTTTATATATAAAATAATACTTATTGATTATACTTAGTGTATAATAACATGTCAATGCTGTTTATAATTCGGACAAGCAAAGAAACTTAATTTAATTTAATTATAACAAACTTTATAATTTACAATTAAAAACATTAGTGTTATAATAATCGAGTAAATAATTAATTCTATTTAAAAACGGAGGTTTATTATGAAAGCTACAGTTGACCAAGATGGTTGTATTGGATGTGGACTTTGTGCCGATATATGTCCAGAAGTGTTTTTAATGAATGATGATGGGCTTGCTGAAGCGTATGTTGATCCAGTTCCAGAAGAATTTGAGGCTTCAGCCCAAGAAGCTGCGGACGGGTGTCCAGTTAGTGTTATAACTGTTGAATAATAATACACCAAAAAAGCACCTTATTTACTAAAGGCGCTTTTTTGATTTGTTATTATAAGCTTTCTAAATGTTCATCAATGACATCAAGTCTACTCTGTAATAACTCTTTTTGTTCTTCTAATAATTCTTTCTGTGATTTCGAAGGTGTGTTTTGTAAGTCAAAACCTCTACCAACACCTCTCCCAAATCCTTTCTTACATGCAAATCCTAAACCTAATCCCAATCCAAGACCAGCACCATATTTCATCATATTCTTACCTGAACAAAGTCCTAAACCTCTTCCTGTCATTGCACCAGCACCCCTTGGGCCTGTACCATCTACTCTAGGCATATTCTCACCTCCTTAGTTATTGACATATGTCACTTATAATATATATTATACAGGATTTATGACATATGTCAATAACTATTTCAAAAAAAGGAGATTATATATCAATCTCCTTTGAATATCATACATTTATTTATATTTCTTTGTTCAAATTAAAACCTAATGTAATTTCTTTGTAACTTTCAATAGCATACTCCCTACCATACTCTGTTAGCTTAATTATATTATTCTCAACAAATATTTTCTTATCTTTCTTGAGTTTATTTATAATAGAAGTTAGAAACTGAGCATTCCAATGTAAATGCTTATGAATACTATCAAAACCACATTCTACTTCCTCATCTGAATCATTTTCATGATTGTGCAAATGAAATAACATTGTGTTTTCTGCAAATAATAGTTTCTGCTTCTTTCTTCTTGTGATTATAGTAAATAATCCTCGCTCTGGTGCTATCATAAATACAATTAAGAAGATAACACCTGTCATAAGCGCCATAGAACCGGCTATAGAAACATCAAATGATGCTGCAAATTGATACCCTACTATAGCATTTATAGCTCCTATCAAACTACTATAGATAATCATTCTTTTTAACTCATCCGTTATTAAATATGCAGTAATTGGCGGCCCAATCATAAAGGCTATAACCAATATAGAACCAACTGATTCAAAAGCTCCTACAGCTGTTACAGAAACTATTGTCATTAATCCATAATGGATTAAAACTGGTGAAAATCCTAATACAGCAGCTAATGCCGGATCAAATGTAACTATTTTAAGTTCTTTAAATAAAATTATTACAAAAATTAAGTTAATTATTAAAATCACACCCATAGAATAAATGGCCTTAGGTCCAATATCTAGGCCAAATAATATCATTCTATTAAATGGTGCAAAAGCTAATTCACCAAGTAGTACCGAATCTGTATCAAGATGTACAGATCCTGCATATTTAGATATTATAATAATTGCAATGCTAAATAAGAATGGAAATACTATACCAATAGCGGAATCCTCTGAAACTAATTTTGTAGAGTTTAAAACCTCAGTTAGAAAAACAGTTAATACTCCTATAAGTGCAGCACCAACGATAAGTAGTGGTGACGAAAGATCGTGCACTATAAAGAAAGCTAATACTATACCTAATAATATTGTATGTGTAATTGCATCTGTCATCATAGCCATTATTCTTAGGACTAAAAACACACCTGGAAGAGAACAAGCTACAGCAACAAGTATTGCAATAAGTTGAATTTCAAATGCTGCTCCCATTTACTTATCCTCCTTAAAATATTTATTTTCTGCATAGTCTATACCTTTCTCAGTAATTGACCACAGACCGTCTTTAACTTCAAATGCTAATCCTCTATCTTTTAAAGCATTTAGTTTTCTATTTAGTTCTTTTAGGCCTCCACTTTTAGATGCCATTCTAGGGTTTATTCCCGCAATTTCATGCCCTTTTAATTCAAAATGATGCGTAGATGATATAAAATGTAAATCAGATAAAATCATATCTTCATTAATTGCTTTATAATTTTTCAAATCTTTGAAATGTTTCCATAATAAACCTCTGTTTGGTGCTAAAGTTATACTGATAAATACTATTAAACTAATAATAATAACTATAGTTGGCCCTGTTGGTAATTTGTCTATCATAGAACTTAATATTGTTCCTAAAAGACCCGATATAGCTCCGAAGAACGCTGATAAAACAACCATAATTGATAACTTATCCGTCCATTGTCTAGCTGCAACAGCAGGTGCAACTAACATTGCACTCATTAGAATTACGCCAACAGTTTGAAGCCCTATAATAATTGCTGTTACAATCATTGCTGAAAGTAGCATATTAATATTTCTAAC
>DUQJ01000020.1 GCA_012837865.1 Clostridiales bacterium
ATGAATAGATTGTGTGTAAGTGCCGTTAGATGCCATGATATTATAATTTATCGAAACGATTTAAATATGAAAAAGTTAAATGATTTCATAGAAAGTGAAGAACAATATTTAGAATGTCAAGAGACAAATGGAGGAAATATATATCTTGAAAATAATATAGTATTACAAGAATGGGAAAAGTATAATGTGAAGTCACTATCTGGATCTTTTAAGCCAGAGGATTTCCTTAAAATAGGAGAATTTGGAACTGAAGATTTTGGGAGATTAATTTTTAAAAATTGTATAGGGATAGCAAAATTTAAAAATATGCTATTATTTATAGAATCATATAAAATTACAATTAATGAAATGAATCAGTTGATAGAAACAGTGAATAACTATATTATAAATTTATCATATGATTATAATCAGCCAACATACTCTAGTATAGAAAGAGATTTTAAACATAAGACAGATTTAAATTATCATATATTTTTAATGATTAATACTGCTCTTTCATCGGCGGATAAAGGAAAAAATATCTTCAATAATTTTAAATTGATAGAAAATAACCCATGTAGAACTATGACATCAAGTATAGAGTACAATAACATTTCAAATATAACGGAGTTATCAGATGAAGCAATTGTAGAAATATTTTCAGGAACATCAGCATTACAAGAATACAATGGTGAAAACATAATGATAGCTGAAAAATTATATGATGGATACAGAAAATATTTGCCGAAAGAAATTATGTATGAAGAAATAGTTGATACATTTGATAATGCTGAGAATAGGTTCGTTAAATTCTTTCTCAAATGGTGTCTTAAAATAATAACTGCCTTTCAAAAAGATTTTTTAAAAGAAGATAATTTTATAAATGTTGAACTAATAGAAAATAATGACAAACACATAAAAAAAATGAAAATTATATTACAACAATCTTTCTTAAAGAATGTTGGAGAATTACAATCAATTCCAATGTATTCGAATGTGTTAACCAGAAGAGATGGATATCGCCAAATATTTCAATTTTATTTAGGCATACTATCAATTCCTATTAACGTAGACCAAACATTAGAAATTAAGGAGTTGTTGGAAAACAAGCCTTTAGATATTTTATATGAAAATTTTTGTTATTTTAGGATATCAGACATTATTGCTACAATTTACAAACAAAAATTGGAAAAGAAAAAATACAAAGTTCTCCAAACAGAATACACAAAGGCAATGGAAAAGAAAACTAATTCTAATTATTTTGTGTTTGATAGAACAAAAGAATTACCAAAAATCGAGGTTCATTATAATAAAACATATACTAAAGAAAGTTACTCAAAATCTTTTGATCCTGACATATCAATAGAAATATTTGATGAATTTGATAATCTAAATGCGATTTATGTATTTGATGCAAAATTTAGAACCAATATATATGAATTGAATATTGGAGAAGACATTGTAGTAAGAAAGAAGTATAAATATGATGATATAAACAAAATGCATACATATAAGGATGCACTAAGATTAGCTAAAGGAGCATTTGTTTTATATCCTGGAACGGATGATGAATTATTTTTTGAAAGTGATGAAGATAAAGATTTATTATATGGGGTTGGAGCGTTTGGCTTAAGACCAGTTCAAAAGCTAGACTTAGATAAGATTAAGATAATAATTGAAAGATTATTAATGAAATATAAATTAAAAGGGTAGTAGATGTAAATAAAGAGAGTGAGGACAGTAAAAAAATACTATCTCTCGACCTCTTTCCCCAAATAATTATCATAGTTTTTCTTATATTGATATAGCCTATCCTGCTCTTGGCGGGATTGATTGAGTTTCTCAATGAGAGACTCTTTTTTTGTATGAAGTTTTTCAAGGTCTTCATATATTTGCTTGGTAGTGGGTAGAACATTAGAGTCCTTAAAACTTTCAGCAACTGCCTTTTTATAAAGCATAAGTTGAGGGCTATATTCATTAATGAAA
>DUQJ01000021.1 GCA_012837865.1 Clostridiales bacterium
AATAAAAGTAATAATATCATTTAAAGTAAGAATTTCCGAACCTAATGCTTTTTTATCATTTAATACAATATTTTTTTTCCTTAACATTTTATAAATAAAACTTTTAGGAGCTTTATTTAATATCTTTAATAATAACTTATCTAATCTTTGTCCTGCTTCATTATCCTTCACTTTAATATTTTTCAATTTTTCACCTCTAAATAATTAAAGACTTTATTAATGAATCGATTATTTTAATTTCATCTTTTTTACTATGTTCAATTGAAGATTTTTTATTTAAATTGATTTTTTCTATAAATTTATTAAAATCATCATAAATATATATTTTATAATTTAGGTTTCTGCTAGACAATAAACCTTTAAGATATTTCTCAATATAATTTTTATCCTGATTTTTATTATTAGTAAATAAAACAATGTTATTAGCAAGGATAATCATAAAATCTATATACATAGTTTTTTCAACTGAAGAAATTGCTAAGTCAGAATATAAGATTGTACTTTCATCTGTTATTTCTATTAATTCATTATATAATTCTAATTTTGGCGTATGATATCTATATAAAACTATATATCCAACTAAATTACGTGATGCTGGCAACGTAAACAATATGGAAATAACAGAGAATATATTTTGTTTTGATTTATTATTTACTAAATATCCTATAATAAATATTAAAATTGCAAGAAAAAACATTATTAATGCTTTTGTTATTTCTGCTATCTTTTTTTTATCTACATATCCATATATACCTTTTTTCATATTCTCTCCATTATTTAAGTATTTCATTAAAGGTTTCGATATAATAATCTGCCAATCTAACTTTTTCACTATATTGATGCTCAGAATATTTATCATACACTGCACATACTTTCATACCAGCACTTTTTCCTGCCATAATTCCATGTATTACATCTTCAAAAACCAAACAGTTTTTTGGATCAACATTTAAATCATTTGCTACTAATTCATATACATCAGGATAAGGCTTACCCCTTTTCGCTTCACAAGAAGTTCTAATTATATCAAAATATTTTTCTATACCAAGTTTATCTATAAGTACATCAACTAAATCTCTAGAATTACTTGTAGCTATACCTGTTTTTATATTCTTTCGTTTTAAAAGCTTTAAATATTCCATTGCCCCTTCTTTTAAATCTACTTCATTTTTATATTTATCAATTGCCATATCATTCCACTCTGCTTTAATGTCTTCAACACTATCTTTAAGATTAAAATGTTTTTTAAAGTACTGAGCTGTTTCTGTAAAACTTTGTCCCTCAATGTTGTGTTGTAACTTTTTTGGAAAAGTTATGCCATGTTTATCTAAATAGTCTATATCTATATCTTTCCACATCCACATTGAGTCAACCAATGTTCCATCTAAATCAAAAATAACTGCTTTAATATCATTTAACATCTTATCACCTTTCTACTGCCTTTGTTAATAGGTCAATTTCTTTATCTGTCAAATATCTGTAATCACCTAATTTAAGTTTAGGATCTAAATGTAACCCACCCATTGATATCCTCTTAAGATACAATACATCTTTATCAACAGCATTTATCATTTGCTTTACTTGATGAAATTTACCTTCTTGAATTGTTAGTTCTATTTTGGAAATATCATCAGTTTCTATAATCCTAACTTTTGCAGGTAAAGTAAGATAAGATTTATCAATATAAACACCTGATTCTAATTTTTCCTTATCATAATCCGATATCCTACCATTAACTTCAAGATAATATGTCTTATTAATAGCTTTTTTAGGTGATAATAAATTATGAGCCAACTCTCCATCATTTGTAATAAGTAATAAACCTTCTGTATCTATATCTAACCTTCCGACTGGAAAAATATTATCTCTAAATTCATCTTTAATTATATCAATTACAGTTTTATGTATATTATCTTTAGTTGCAGAAACATATCCTTGTGGTTTGTTAAGCATATAATAAACATAGCTATTATACTCAATACAAACCCCCTTAAAACAAACTTTATCTTTACCTATTAAAACTTTTTCATCTGGGCTAGTAGATATATTATTATTTATAGCAACTTGACCCTTGCGTATCATTTGTTTAATTTTTGATCTAGTTCCCTGCCCCATATCAGATAAATATTTGTCCAATCTTATCGGTCTTTTATCCATTCTATTCTTTAAACCTTCCAATCAATAAAGCAAATTAATTTAAACTCTGAGCATTATATGCAGCCGAGATTTTATCTAGTTTAATACTAAACTCTACTAGTTTTTCTTCTTCACCATTCTGATATATATCTAAAAATTCATCTTGAATACTTATAACATCTGCCTTATCAGCAACTTTATATAAGTTTTGAATGTTGATCAATATATCGGATACCATATTTGCCTTTTTCCTAAATGAATTTTGTGCTTCCATTATATCATCTCGTACTTCAGACATTTCTTCATCAAGATTTAACACAGCCTTAGCAGCTGATGTTAGTCTATTTCTTATTTCAACAGGTATATTTTGCTTATATTTATATTGTAATGAATGTTCTATTGTTGACCAAAAATTCATTGCTAATGTTCTAATTTGTATTTCCACTTGAAGTTCTTTAGTTCCTTGAAGCGTTTCCACGTTATAACATACAATCAGATGATAACTTCTATATCCGCTTTTCTTAATATTATCAATATAGTCTTTTTCGTCTTTAATCTTCATATCTGATCGTGCTCTAATTATTTCTACAACCTTGTAGATATCTTTTACGAACTGACAAATTATTCTAACCCCAGCTATATCATCAATTTGTTCTTCAAAGCTCTCTAATCTAATTTGCTTTTTATTTGCCTTCTCAATAATACTTGAAATAGTTTTAACCCTACCGGTAACCTGTTCGATGGGGGAATATTCTCCTTTATTCCTATAAAAATCAATGATATGATTAAATTTAACCACTAATTCATCAACTGCTAAGGAATATGGATCTAAAATCTCCCGCCACATTTGTATTTTCATTGCTATACCCCCTTAAGTATATATAAATTTCATTCTATTATTCGTCAAGTTCAAGCATTAACATTGATAGAATTGCCAAACCTGCTGTTTCTGTTCTCAGTATTCTTCTGCCCAAACTTATAGGTATTATATTGTTTTGTTTGGCTACTTCAATCTCATTTTCAGTAAAACCACCTTCAGAGCCAATAAATATACCTATTGTTGAATTGTCTTTAATAGTTGATATTATTTCTTTTGTCTTATCTATACCTCTAGCATTTTCATATGGCATTAAGCTGATATCTAAATCTTTTAAATGTTCTATTGCTTGATTAAAGCTATGAATAGGTTTAACAATCGGAATTATACCTCTTCTTGATTGTTTTGCTGCATTTTCTGAAATGTTTTGCCATCTTTCCATTTTTTTTATTTCTCTTTTTTCATCATCGATTTTAACAATTACCCGATTAGTAACTACAGGCACTATTTGGCTAACACCAAGCTCTACTGCTTTTTGTATTATCAATTCCATTTTGTCTTTCTTTGGTATTGCTTGAAATAATATAATTTGTGATTTTAATTCCGTATTATTTTCATCAAAGGATTCTATTTTTAAAACTATTTCAGTTTTATCCATCTTCTCTATTATACAATAGTATTCTTTACTCTGTCCATCTGAAACAGTTATTTTTTCATTTGTTTTTATTCTTAGAACATTTTTTATATGATTAACATCAGGCCCTATTATTATAATTGAATTATTATTAATCTGTGATTTGTCTACATAAAATCTATGCATATTAATATTATCTCCTTATCCCAATAAAACCCTATACAAAACAATATTTGCATAGGGTTATTTATTAATTATTTCTAGCTACAAAAGAGACCCATTCACCCATTCTATTAGTTTCAAGAATTTCAAAATTATTATTGATAAGTGATTGCTTCACTTCTTCTTCTTTGCTATCAATTATGCCTGAACAAATAAATAGTCCATCTTTTTTCAAATTATAAGTAATTACAGAGGATAATAAGATAATAACATCGGCTAAAATATTAGCAACCACAATATCAAATTTATTCTCACCAAGTTCTCTTCTAGTTTTATCATCCTTAATTATATTTGCTGTTTCAAAAATTAAATTTTCATCAGTAATTTCCAAATTATTTAATTGTGCATTCTCAATTGCAGAATTAGTTGCATTAATATCTATGTCAATTCCTATAACTTCTTTAGCACCAAGTTTCTTAGAAATAATAGATAAAATACCACTTCCACTGCCTGCATCTAATATTATATCTGATTTTCTTAAATATTTTTTTAAACTCAAAATACATAGTTTAGTAGTTTCATGCGATCCTGTTCCAAAAGAAATTCCTGGATCAATTTCTATTATTATATCATCTTCATTTAATAACTCATATTTCTCCCAAGAGGGCTTTATTACTATAGAGTCATCAATCCTAAATGGTTTAAAGAATTCTTTCCAATTATTAATCCAATCTTTATCTTCTGTTTCGGTGATTTCAATACTAGCAACTCCAACATCTATAAATGCTGATAGTTCATTTAAACTAATCTGTATTTCATTAATTATAGTTTCCAAATCATCCGTAAATTCTATATAACAATTAACCTTAGCCGTTCCATCGTCTTCACCATTAATTAAAGGAATATCTACAAACATCTGATTAATTTCATCATCTGTTAATGGGACATTATCGATTATCTCAATTCCCTCGATACCTATTTCGGTTAATCTGTCACATAACAAATCTACTGCTTCTGTTCTTGTATTAATAGTAATTCTTCTCCATTTCATAACGAGCTCCTATACTTTATTTATTCCAGAACTTTTTCTTATTTTTTTCTTTGTTTTTTTTTTCATCTTTATGTTCATCTTTGTTATCTTCTTTATTTGTTCCATATGTTGCTTCATCAAATGTTTTCAATAATTCTTTTTGTTCATTATTTAAACTTGTAGGTATTTGAACAACCAAAGTAACATAATGATCACCACGAACATTTTTATTTCTAAGCGTAGGAACGCCTTTTTCTCTTAGCCTAACTTTGGTTTCAGATTGTGTACCTGGTTTTACAGTATAAATAACATCACCATCTACAGTATTGATTCTAATATCACCACCCAATACTGCTATTGGATAAGTAATAGGTACTGCTGAAAAAATATTATAATCTTGTCTTTGAAAAACAGGATGTCTAGAGACAACTACTTCTACAAGTAATTCGCCTCTTGGTCCACCATTAATTCCTGGTTCACCCTTATCTCTAATCCTAATACTTTGACCATTATCAATACCCGCTGGAACAGAGACTCTTATTTTCTTTCTGCTATTCTTATAACCTGTTCCATAACAATCAATACACTTGTCTTTAATTATCTTACCTGAACCTTTACAATCTGGACAAGCTTGAACATTTCTCATCATGCCAAACAAAGATTGGGATGTATATGCAATCTGGCCTTGACCATTACACTTTGAACATGTTACTGGTGTTGTTCCAGGTTTTGCTCCAGTAGAATTACAAGTACTACATCCATCTTTTAGATTAAGCTCTATATCTTTTTCTGTACCAAATACAGCTTCTTCAAATTTAATTCTTATAGCAGTTCTTACATTTGCCCCTTGCATAGGTGCGTTAGCTGCCCTTGTTCTTCCACCGCCAAAAATATCACCAAACCCAAATAAATCACTAAAAATATCTGACATATCCATATCATTAAAATCAAAACCGCCACCACCTTGAAAAGCTGAATGGCCAAATTGATCATATTGTCTTTTTTTATCTGAATCACTTAAAACTGCATATGCTTCTTGTATCTCTTTAAATTTTGCTTCAGCTTCTTTATTACCTGGATTAACATCAGGATGATATTTTTTTGCTAGTTGTCTGAAGGCTTTTTTTAACTCGTCATCAGATGCCGATTTACTAACCCCTAAGATTTCATAATAATCTCGTTTATCTGTCATCTTTCCTTCACCTTTCATTAATAACTTTTTTACTTATAAATAGGCAGTCTATTTGACCGCCTATTTAATAATCATATAAAAGATTTCTAGTATAAATAGTATACGACTAATACAAATTCGTCAAGTTATTATTAAACCTCTCTATAATCACCATCAACAACATCATCATCATTAAACTGCCCAGAATCTCCTCCAGCAGCTTTAGTGAAGTCTTCAGGGTTAATATCCCCTGCTCCACCCTGTGCTTGCTCATATACCTTTGCAAACAAGGCTTGAGCACTATTCATTAACTTCTCTTTAACGGCCTTTATTTCTTCGACTTGTGAATCTGACATATCATCTGGATTAACATTTTCAATTAAAGCTTTAAGCTCATTTAAATCGCTTTCAACTGTAACTTTATCATCAGCTGAAATCTTATCTCCAACTTCTTCAATAGCTTTCTCTGTTTGGAATATAATTGAATCAGCATCGTTTTTAACATCTACAGCTTCTTTTCGTTTTTTATCTTGAGATTCAAACTCTGCAGCTTCTTTAACAGCTTTATCGATATCATCATCAGACAAATTAGATCCTGCTGTAATTGTAATATGTTGCTCTCTTCCAGTTCCTAGGTCTTTAGCTGATACATTAACTATACCATTAGCATCAATATCAAATGTAACTTCGATTTGAGGTATTCCTCTACGAGCTGGTGGAATTCCATCTAATCTAAATTGTCCTAATGTCTTGTTATCCCTAGCAAACTGTCTTTCACCTTGAACAACATGTATATCAACAGCTGTTTGATTATCTTCTGCTGTAGAGAATACTTGACTCTTTTTAGTTGGAATTGTTGTATTTCTTTCAATTAATTTAGTAGCTACACCACCCATAGTTTCAATAGATAATGAAAGCGGAGTAACATCTAGTAATAAAATATCACCAGCACCTGTATCCCCAGCTAATTTACCACCTTGAATTGAAGCACCTAATGCAACACATTCATCTGGATTTAAACTCTTAGATGGCTCATGATTAGTTATTTGTTTTACTTTATCTTGAACTGAAGGTATACGTGTTGAACCACCTACTAATAAAACTTTAGATAATTCGCTTGCATTTATACCTGCATCACGAAGAGCATTTTTAACTGGTGCAGCTGTTCTTTCTACTAAATCAGTAGTTAATTCATCAAACTTTGCACGTGTAAGGTTCATATCAAAATGTTTTGGACCTTCTGATGTGGCAGTAATAAATGGTAGATTAATATTTGTTGTTGTTGCTGTAGATAGCTCAATTTTGGCTTTCTCTGCTGCTTCTTTTAATCTTTGAGATGCCATTTTATCCTGTGATAAATCTACACCTTCATTTTTCTTAAATTCATCAACCATATATTTTGTGATTCTATCATCAAAATCATCTCCACCTAGTTTATTATCACCAGATGTTGCTAAAACTTCAATTACTCCATCACCAATATCAATGATAGATACATCAAATGTACCACCACCTAAGTCATATACCATGATTTTTTGTTCATGCTCATTATCAATACCATATGCTAAAGCAGCAGCTGTTGGCTCATTAATAATTCTCTTAACATCTAAACCAGCTATTTTACCAGCATCTTTTGTTGCCTGTCTTTGAGAGTCATTAAAATATGCTGGAACTGTAATTACAGCTTCTGTTATCTTTTCACCTAAATAACTTTCAGCATCTGCTTTTAATTTTTGTAAAGTCATTGCTGATATTTCTTGTGGTGAGAATTTCTTATCATCAATACTAACCCTAAAATCTGATCCCATATGTCTTTTTATTGATGAAATTGTCTTATCTGAGTTTGTTACTGCCTGGCGTTTTGCTGGTTCTCCAACTAAACGTTCTCCAGTCTTTGTAAATGCTACTATTGAAGGAGTTGTTCTTGCTCCTTCTGCATTTGCAATTATTACAGGTTTACCACCTTCCATAACTGCAACACATGAGTTAGTTGTTCCTAGATCTATTCCTATTATTTTACCCATTATAATTCCTCCTAATATTATTTTTTTATTATATTGCTACTTTTACCATGCTATATCTTATTACTTTGTCATTATAAGTATAGCCTTTTTGAAATTCTTCAGAAACAATATTCTCTTCAAACTCTTCACTTTCTTCTTGAAGAATTGCATTGTGATAATCTGTGTTAAATTCTTTTCCTATTGCTTCAATAGGTTTGACACCTAAGCCATCTAAGGTATTAATTAATTGTTTATAAATCATATCAACACCTTTTGCAAATCCATTTTCTTTTTCTTCCTCTGTTACCGCAGATAAACCTCTTTCAAAATTATCAACCACTGGAAGAATAGCTTCAATTATTGTTTTTGCACCTAATGAAAACATATCTAACTTTTCTTTTTCACTTCTTTTTCGAAAGTTTTCAAATTCAGCTCTTAATCTAATTAATTGATCCATTTGTTCTTCAATCTTTAATTCTTTACTATCTTTTTCTGCTTCTTCTTTATCAATTATATCTTCTGTTATATTTTCAGACTTATCTTTTGATATTTCTTCTGCATCATATAGTGTTTCTTCTAAATCCTTTTCTTTCTTTTCTTTTTTTTCTTTCTTTGTTTTTTTAGATTCCCCAATCTTTTTAATCTCTTTTTCGCTTGAGTCCAATATTTATCTCCGCCTTTCTATGTCTTATCTTTAAAAATACAATCTAATTGAATCATTAAACCCTGCAAAGTAGCAACTACTTTCTTATAATCCATTCTTTTAGGTCCTATTATACCTATCTTGCCATAAATACCTTCTTCAATTTCATAAGTTGCAGTTACAACAGAGCAGTCCTCCATAGACTTTACTGGTGTTTCATTACCAATGTAAACTTGTATACCTCTACTATCTTCATCTTCAAGTTTATCTTGTAAAAATTCTTTTAAAACTTTTTTTTCTTCAATTGTATACATAATATCAGCTGCTTTTTGCGTTTCACTTAATTCAGGATATCTTAAAATATTAGTGGAACCTGATGTATATAATTCTATATTTTCAGCTTCAGCCAAAACATTTATAATTGCATCTAGAATTTTGTTAATTACATGTTGATATTCTCCTGCTTGTTCTTTAAGCTGTGTAATAATAGGTATGTTTATTTCAGAAATATCAAGGCCTTGTAAATAAGTATTAATAATAAGATTTAATTTTAAAATTACTTCATTATCTAAATAATCATTAATTTTTATTATTTTGTTTTTAATGATATTTCCTTCTAAAACAATTACTGCTAATATTTTAAATTCTTCTAATTCTGTTAATTGAATAAATCTGATATTATGTTTATATTGTGGAGTACTTACCATTGTTGTATAGTTGGTGTTCACTGCCAACATTTTAGCTATTTGTTGAAGTAATATTTCCATTTTATCTGCTTTATCTAACAAAATGGCCTTCATATCATCAACTTCTTGTTTCTTATCTTTTAGCATTAAATCAACATAAAATCTATAACCTTTATCAGATGGAATACGTCCAGCTGATGTATGTGGCTGCATTATATATCCTAATTCTTCTAAGTCAGACATTTCATTTCTTATTGTAGCAGAGCTAAGGTTTATATCTGCAAGCTTGGCTATAGTTCTAGAGCCTACAGGCTCTCCTGTTTCTAGATAATTTTGTATTATTGCATATAATATTTTAATTTTTCTATTATCTAGTTCCAATGCATCACCCCGATTTTATGACACTATAGTTTTATTAGCACTCTACCTTGCCGAGTGCTAACAACTATATATAAAATATCACTATCACAATCTTTTGTCAAGTATTTTTATCAATTTTTTAATAAAAAAACTTCTTAATAGTTTTTTCTACTAAGAAGTTAATGTTTTATATAAAATTTGTAAATACATGATTGCTAAGATCAATCCCTAAATCTGTTAGATAAATTCTATCTTTTGTTTCTTTAATTAAATTTTGTTTTAATAATTTCAATATTTCTTCTTTATATATATCATTAATATCTTTTTTAAATTTTTCTTTAAATTCATTCTTACTAATACCTTTAGCAAGTCTAAGACCTAAAAACATAAACTCTTCAATCATTTCTTTATTTGATAATACTTGTATATTTTCTCTGATATTTAAACAATCTTCCATTATATCAATTCTTTCTATATTGTTTTTCAAATAATTAGAATGCACTTTGCTAATATATTGCTCTATATTTTTTAAATTATTAAATCTAGAATTGTTAACATAGGATGATGAGCCTATTCCTAATCCTAAATATTCTTTACCTATCCAATAAGAAGTATTATGTTTACTTTCATAATTTTCAAGTGCGTAATTTGAAATTTCATATCTTTTATATCCTGCTTTATTTAATATATCTGTAGTTGTTTTATATATAAGCCTATCTAATTCCTCATCAGGTAAGTCTTTTTTACCTTCAGTATTAGTTACATAATCAGTATAAAATTGAGTTTTTTCTTCAATTATTAAAGTGTAAGCCGAAATATGTTCTGGACTAAGTGAAATTACTTTATTTAGAGTTTCCATCCATTTTTCATTTGTTTGATTTGGCAATGCTGAAATTAAGTCAATGTTTATATTTTTAAAACCAATTTTCCTAGCAGCCATATAATTGTCTTCAAATTGTTTGTAATTATGTATTCGACCAAGTAATTTCAATTCATCATTATTAGTAGATTGAAGTCCAAAACTTATTCTATTAATACCTATGTCAAAATATCTTTTTAATTTAGCCTCATTTACTGTGCCAGGATTAATCTCAATTGTAATTTCTGCCTCTTCCTTTGATTTATCATTAATACCTTTTATTGTAAATGTGTCTTTTAGACCATTGATAATATCAACTATTAAAAAAGCATTTATAAGTGAAGGCGTTCCACCACCTATATATATTGTAGAAACTAAATATTCATCAAAGCTTAATTTATAAGATTTAATTTCTAACAATAAGGCTTCAACATACCTATAATTCATTTCTTCATCTGCTTTAAAAGACAGAAAATCACAGTAATTACATTTTCTTTCACAAAAAGGTATATGTATATACAGTCCTATTTCCTTCATTTAAACACTTCCTTAATCAATTAAGGTAATCACTTGAGTAATTACCTTTAATTTTAACCTTCATCTAATTTTAACACGCTCATAAACGCCTTCTGTGGCACTTCTACACTTCCTATTTGGCGCATTCTCTTTTTACCTTCTTTTTGTTTTTCTAATAGTTTTTTCTTTCTTGATATATCACCACCATAACATTTAGCTAATACATCTTTTCTCATTGCACGAACAGTCTCTCTGGCAATAACTTTTGCTCCAATTGCTGCTTGTATAGGGACTTCAAACATGTGACGTGGTATTTCTTCTTTTAATCTTTCACACATCTTTCTACCACGCTCATAAGCTGTTTCTCCATGTATAATAAATGATAGTGCATCTACTTCTTCTCTATTAATTAGTATATCAAGTCTTACTAAATCAGATTTAACATATTCTTTAAACTCATAATCAAATGATGCATAACCTCTTGATCTTGACTTTAAAGCATCAAAGAAATCATATATAATTTCATTTAGTGGTAATTCATATTTTAATAAAGCTCTTGTAGTTTCAATATATTCCATTCCCAAGTATATGCCTCTTCTCTCTTGGCATAAGGTCATTATCGGGCCTACAAATTCTGTTGTAACCATTATACTAGCTGATACCATAGGTTCTTCCATATAGTTGATTGCATCCGGTTCCGGCAGATTGGAAGGGTTTGTTATATCAATTACTTTACCATTTGTTTTATGGACTTTATAAATAACACTTGGCGCTGTTGTTACTAGATCAAGGTTATATTCCCTTTCTAACCTTTCTTGAATTATTTCCAAATGTAATAATCCTAAAAATCCGCATCTATATCCAAATCCAAGTGCTATAGATGTTTCAGGCTCAAAACTTAAAGATGCATCATTTAATTGAAGTTTTTCAAGTGCATCCCTTAAATCCGGATATTTCGAACCATCTGCTGGATATAATCCGCAGTAAACCATTGGATTAACTTTTTTATATCCAGGTAAAGCCTCTTTACAAGGGTTGTTAAGATCTGTAACTGTATCTCCTACTGAAGTCTCTTTAACATTCTTTAGACTAGCTGTAATATATCCAACCATTCCAGCAGTCAATTCTTCCGTTGGGATAAATTGTCCAGCCCCGAAAGTTCCTAATTCAACTACTTCCGCAGTTGTGCCTGTAGCCATCATTTTAATTTTTGTTCCTTTTTTTACTCGTCCTTCTTTAATCCTACAAAATATTATAACTCCCTTATAGGAATCATATATCGAATCAAATATTAATGCTTTTAAAGGTGCATCAATATCTCCTGTTGGTGCGGGTATCTTTTGAATTATTTGTTCTAATACTTCATCTATATTTAACCCTACTTTAGCTGATATAAGTGGTGCTGATTGCGCTTCAATTCCTATAACATCTTCAATTTCAGCTATTACTCGTTGTGGATCAGCACTTGGTAAATCTATTTTATTAATTACAGTCATAACATCTAAATCATGATCTATCGCTAGATATACATTTGCTAGTGTCTGTGCTTCAATTCCTTGTGCTGCATCTACAACTAATATAGCACCTTCACATGCAGCTAAACTTCTTGAAACCTCATAATTAAAATCAACATGACCAGGAGTGTCTATTAGATTGAAAATGTATTCATTACCATCTTTAGCTTTATAAACTGTTCTAATAGTTTGAGCTTTTATAGTAATTCCTCTTTCTCTTTCCAAGTCCATATTATCTAGAACCTGTGATTGCATCTCTCTACTTGTTAACAATCCTGTTCTTTCAATTATTCGATCAGCTAATGTAGACTTTCCATGGTCGATATGGGCTATAATACAAAAATTTCTTATTTTACTTTGGTCTAAGGCCATTTGTGTTCCTCCTGAGTTTCTTAAAATGCGTTTTAACTGTTGGTATTATAGCATAAAATAGCTGTTTATACAAGAATTTCGATTATTTGTCTTTAAATACATCATCTAGTATTTCTGCAAGATATACCATAGAGTTTTTTGCTGATTGTAATGTGTTATTTTCTGTACCAAGTTCTATTAATAAAGCTTTTGGCCTTAGATGAAGATTAAACCTTAAATATTTCAAATAATTTTTAAAAAATAAACCTGGATATTTTTCTAATGATTTTATTTGTAGTTGTAAACTAAAAGCTAAATTATCAGCTAGGTTGGGGTTGTCTAAATATGTAATAGGACCTTTTTTATCACGACTCAATCCGTTAAACAACATAATTTGTGCACATTCTTTACCATCAATATTTATAGATCTTTTCTTTTTTGCATCTCTATGTATATCTATTACTACTTCTACTGATGGATTTTCTTTTAATATTTTACTTACACCTGCTTCAGCATAATTATAGGCTTTGTTTCTATCTAGATAGCCATTTGTCATATCATAACTTGAGGTGTCATGTATTACATTATATCCATATTCCTCCTCTAATATTTTTTTTAAATATTTACCTACCCCGACTACTGTATCATTTTGTTTTCCTTTTTTACTATCAATATAAGTTTCTTGTGAATGGGTATGATAGATAAGTATTTGAGGTTTTGAATTGTCCTGTTTCATTTTCATATTTTTTGAGAGCAATACCTTAGCATCAAATAATTTTTCAGTTGCAACTGTTGTTTCATCGACTATATAAAAATTTCTAATTAAAAAATTAAAATCATTAAGTTGATTTAGTGTAAATTTAACACCATCAAAACTTTTCAATGTAGGCATTGCATCAAATTCATCTATATTAATGTTTTTACTATCATCTTCTATAAATAAATCTCCATGTAAAAAACTAATTTCTAGTTCTGAATTGTTTGTAATTCCAGTATTAAAATTTGAAACAACTTCATTGGTCGTAAATTGAATATTCTTTTTTACAAAATTTAATTTCCCATTACTTAAAAAATAATCTTTATTAAAGAAATTATAGTTTTCCGTATTTATTTCTATATAATCATTTTCTATATAATCATT
>DUQJ01000022.1 GCA_012837865.1 Clostridiales bacterium
AGTCAGTTTTTTATATAAAATAAAATGGGAGGAATCAAAAACATGGAATCTATAACAAATTCAAGTATATATATTGCTATTAATGGAAATTCTACCACGCTTGACAGAAAAACTAAAGAACAAATTGAAACTACATTCAAAGACATCTTTGAAAACTCAGCTGAAAATATATCAGACATAAAGGTGTTTGATGATGTAGAGATTGTCTATGAGGTGAAGACACCTATTATTAAAGATAATTTTTTAATTAAAAAGTTTTATAAAAAGTTGGAAACCTTATTAGAAGAACTTAAAGAGTTTGAACCTCATTTTACACAGTTTGAGAGAGGTGATGTCTAATGAAAGTAAAAAATGCAAAGATATTAAGAAAAGAATTTAACAAGAAAGATAAAGTATGGAGAATTGAGGCAGTTATACATGATGGTAACTGGTATGATGTTAATAAATGGAGAAGAGTAGCAAAAGTATCAGAAGAAGAAATTTATGCTTGGATAAATGATAATGAAGATATTTTAATCAAATCAGACTTAGATTCATACAGGGTTAATTATGATGAAATAGTAAGATGGTATAAAAATAAAGGATTAAATTTAAATGATAGTATAATTCCCAATAATTTTCCTCCCAAGCTGTGGGGTGGGATAACTGAGGCTGACGTATTTATAAAAGCTCCAAGACGAAGGGTGGGAACTGTGAGTTTTTATGCCCAAAATGATGATTTACTAAAAAAATGTACAGGCATCTTAAAGGGATTAGGAAAAATAATGCCTGACATAGGAGGTCGCCATAGAGCATACGGGCTATCCGCAATTCACATGAGAAACTTATTGTCAAAAGGGTTGAGCACTTCTGAATTTGACTCTCTTGATGTTAAAACTAGGGCAATGCTTTTACAACGAGAATTAGTTGATTTGCCAGAAGAATGGCTAGATCCTGCAATTAATTTTTATACTAATATATTTGCTCCAGGTATACTTAGGTCATCAATGTCTACTATATCTATTTATTTACCAGATGAGGGTGACGTCAAATCTCAGACTATTATTTGGATTATAGCCGCTATGAAGAAGTTTGATGAAAAAGGAAGTGTTCCCTTCTCGGGGTACTTAAGTAAGGTGTTAAGACATTGGCCATATGATTTGCCAGATGAATTCTTAGGGAAAAGTTTATCTAAATTCCAAAGAGAACGCAAAAAGGCTATAAATGCAGTTGTGTCAAAAGAAAATAATCATGATGAAAATATACCAATTGCCGAACTTGCGGAAATAATGGATATGCCTATAGAAAATTATATTGAGCTCAATAATGAACATGAAAACTGGTTAGCAGAAAAAAATGCCACCACATTAACATGGGAAGATTCATCTAATGAAAAGAAAGGAGATTTATTAATTTCTGATTCTGAAATTAATATTGATACAAATAAAATGTTTAATATTTCTTTAGCTGTAATTAAAGCAGCTATTGATACTGAAGATTGGGAATCTGCATATCAGATAATTTATCAAATGGATAACAATGATATAGATGAAAATATAAAATCAAAATTATCTTCAATATTTATAAAAAGCTTTGCAGGTTATCTTGGCAACATGACGAGGGAACATTAAATATGAAAAAAATGTTTATATTTATAGGTAGGCTTTTAGGGTTATTAACAATATTTACAGCAATATTATCTAATATTATAGCAGATGGTTTCAACATGAAAGAAATAAAAGAATTAATGGACATATTTCCTAAAGCAATTGAAATGATTAAAAGTCAAGAGTTTACAATATTTAAATATATTATAATAATAAGTACTCATTCTCATTGGATTATTACAATGTCAATTATATGGTTGATATTTTTAAGTTTTTTGAAAATTAACAAAAGAAAGGAAAATGCAAATGAAGATGCAAATGAATAAAAATAATAATTGGATTATGTTTGCTATAATAACATTAGGAATAATATTAATATCTATTACCATGTTTGCTCTAAAAAAAGAAAAGGAGGAATTGTTGAGCAAAGAGCCCGAAAAAATATATGTAGGGGTTGAAGGTTTAAATACCGTACAAAAAACTAATGCAATTGAGTCTTTAATGAAATTGACTGAAGATATTAAAGAGGATTCAGGATATAACAATGAAACAATCAATTCATTAGAAAGTATAATATCTAACATGCAAAAAGATAATAAAAAACTTGACAACTTTAACAGAGAATCAGCAGTCAATAAATTAAAAGAATTAATTATTAGCGTGGGTGAAGATCCAAATAAGACTGTTTCAAATAATGATGATTCTAAAAAAACAAATGATGATTTGACAAATAAAAGTGATGAAATTGACAGTGTTATATCTAGATTAGAAATGTTAAATAAAGAAGAAACTGACATTGAAGATGTATTAACTCAAAATACTATAGATTTAATATATTTTGCCAATGATTTTGGAAATGATAAGTTCAATAGGCAATTTGCAGCCTCATCAATGCTTATTTATCACGACCTTATAAGAAGTAGTACTGAAACAAAAGATTTTAATCCAGTTATACAAACTTATGACGACATTGTTTATCTAGATAATAAATTTATGACTGCACATATTCCGCTAGATATATTTCTAGGCACCGGAACAGGCATAGCATTTGAAATGCAATATATAGATAACGATTGGAAACTAAATCCATATTCTGCAATGATGTCTTTGAATTTAATGGGATTATTAAATTCAGATATAAATGTAGATGAAGATATAAATTGAAATTATATCTAATTTGAGAGCCGAAAGGCTCTTTTTTTACAAAAATTTAAAGTTATTTAAAATAATAAGTTTTTGGATGATGAATTAGTTGTTGGTATAATATATGTAGTAATTGAAATGGAGGGAAATGCATATGAGTTTTACACTCAAATCAATAGAACTTAAAAATATAAAGACTCATGAATATTTGTTGTTCGAGCCAGCATTAGAAGGAATAACTGCTATAAGTGGAGAAAATGGATCAGGAAAGTCTACTATAGTGGACTCATTAGCATGGTGTCTTTATGGAACAAGACCAAGTGGCGTAAAGAATAAAAATTTTATCAAAGAGAAGGTTGACCCCAAAAAGAAGCCAGTTAGTGTTAAGACTGTATTATTTGTAGGTGGTATAGAATATATAATTGAAAAGAAAATTATCACCCCTGCTGGGACGACTGAATGTAATGTCTGGGGTAAAAGACCAGAAAGTGAAGTACTTTCTCATGTGGCTGGCCCAGCAGTATCTCATGTTGAAAAATTTATAAGAAGTGAACTGGGAATGAATGAAAAAGGTTTTTTAACCTCTGTCTTAATACAACAAAAACAAGTTGACCAAATAGTATCAGCTTCACCTAGAGAAAGAGGAATAGTAATAGAGGAATTAACTGGTATTGCTAGCATTACTCAAGCTATTATGAAAACCAATGATAACGTCAGAGCTTTAGAAAAAGCAGCTTCTATATTCACAATAGGTAATATAGAGGAAGCAAAAGAAAAGGTTAAAAAGCAAAAGTCAGTGTGCAAAAACATTGATAAAAAAGAAAAAGCAGCAATTAAGATGTTCAACGAAATGAAAGTTATTAACAAAGAAACAAAAGATGATCTTGACATTCAGCAAACAAAAGTCAACCAAAGAATAAAACTCAATCAAGAAGTTGACAAACTAAAAGGGCAAATTGATTTTCTTAAGAAACAGGCTGATGATGACATTAATTACATTTTGAACTTTAAGAAGAAATATGGAACAACTATCTATATTGATGTTGCCGACATTAAGAAAAAAGTGGAGTCCAAGAGAAAAGAAAGCTATAGTATCAACAATGTGGTTAATAATATAAAT
>DUQJ01000023.1 GCA_012837865.1 Clostridiales bacterium
ATAGGAACTGGTTTTGATGTAGATTTTTCCTTATCTATGCGAACTAGACAAAGTATAAAAAATATTTTAGCTTCAGTTAAAATTTGATAAAAAAGACAATGATTTTTTTAAAAAAGAAAAGCCCCAGACCCCGCATAATTAGTGAGGTTTAGGGCTATTTTCTTGTTTTCAACTGCAAAACTCAGGATATAACTACAACTCATAAGGTGTTACCTGATAAACATAATAATTAAGCCAATTCGTGTAAAGCGAATTCGAATGTGACCTCCATGTAAGAAGAGGTTTACTCTCTTCGTTATTATCAGGATAATAATTAACAGGCATTTGTATATCTAACCCTTTTCCCTTATCCCTTTTATATTCCTTATCTAATGAAACCCTATCATATTCGGGATGACCAAATACAAATACATTCTTTCCATTATCTCCAAGCAGGGCAAATATCCCTGCCTTTTCAGATTCAGCAAGAATCAACAAGTCTTTATTATTTAAAATATCTTCTTTTGATACTGACGTATATCTAGAATGAGGTGCATAAAAAACATCATCAAAGCCCCTAACTAGCGGTATCCTTCTATGTAATACTCTATGTTCATATATTCCAAATAATTTTTCCTCTAAATCTATCTTTCTAATTCCATAATGGTGATACAGCCCTGCTTGCGCTCCCCAACATATATGTAAAGTTGATGTAACATTAGTCTGAGACCAATCCATGATTGTTTTTAATTCTTCCCAATATGCAACATCTTTAAAATCCATTTGTTCAACTGGAGCACCTGTTATTATTAAACCATCAAACTTCTTATCTTTTATTTGATTGTGAGTTAAATAAAATTGATCTAAATGGTTTGTAGCGGTATTCTTTCCTACATATGATTCCGTAGTAAGAAATGTTACATCTACTTGAAGTGGAGTATTAGATAAGCTTCTTAGTAAATGCACTTCAGTATCTTCTTTTAAAGGCATCAAATTTAATATAGCAATTCTTAGAGGTCTAATATCTTGCATCATCGCCCTTGTTTCATCCATTATAAATATGTTTTCATCCTCAAGAACTTTCTTTGCTGGTAAATTACTTTGAACTTTTATCGGCATACACTTTTCCTCCCTTTATATCTTTTCTAAAATCTATTGATCATTTCAAGAATTTCAGCTTCTGATAAAACTTTAATATCTAGTTCATTAGCTTTAGTCAATTTACTGCCTGCATTCTCACCTGCAACTAGATAATTGGTCTTTTTTGATACACTTCCTGAAACTTTTCCTCCATTTTTTTTAATTAAATCTCCCATTTCACTTCTTCCCATATTGGGAAGAGTTCCTGTAATAACAAAAGTTAATCCCTCAAGTTTATTACCTAATACTTCTTCTTTTTGTGAAATGAAATTAACTCCTGCATTTTCTAGTTTCTCTAATATTTCTATATTTTCTTGATTATTAAAAAAGTCTATAATAGCTTTTGCACTTATTTCACCTATATCATCCACTTTTATTAAATCATCATATTTTGCATTTCTTAATTCATTTATATTCTCAAATCTATTTTTAATAGATAATGCTACTTGTGGTCCAATATTATTAATTCCAAAGCCTGTAATTAATCTATCGATATTATTTTCTTTACTAGCTTCTATTACTTTAAGTAGTTTATCTGTGTTTTTTTCTTTACCTATTAAACCTTTTTCAATTAATTCATCTCTAAAATCTTTTAAATAATAAATATCAGAAATATCTTTAATATAACCTTCTTTAATCAACTTTTCAATATAGGCTTCTCCAAAACCCTTAATATCCATAGCATTACGACTTGCAAAGTTAATTATATGCCTGCTAAGCTGTGCTGGACAATTTATGCCCGTACACCTTGTTGCAGCAGAATCTAGATCTTTGACAGTGGGAGCACCACATACTGGACATATGTTAGATATAACAAATGGAATGGCCTCAGCTGGTCTTTTATCTTTAATAACTGTTACAACCTCAGGTATGATTTCTCCTGCTTTCCTGACAACTATTGTATCACCTATACGCACATCTAGGTCATCTATCCTATCTTGATTGTGTAGAGTCGCTTTTTCAACTTTTGTTCCACATAATCTTATAGGTTTAAATATAGCAGTTGGTGTGATTCTACCACTTCTACCAACTGTTAAGCGAATATCATTAATTATTGTTTCTTTTTCCTCTGGAGGATATTTATATGCAACAGCCCATTTAGGAACCTTTGAAGTCGTCCCAAAATACTCTCTATCTAATAAACTATCTACTTTAACAACCGCTCCATCAATATCGTATGGTGTCTTCCCTCTATTTTCCCCTATTTCTGTAACCACTTGCCATATTTCATCTGCTGTCTCACATTTCTTATAGCCTTCTATAACTTTAATTCCTTGTTTCTTTAACCATTCAAAGCTCTCTGAGTGGCTTTCAAAAGTGATTCCATCTGCTTCTTGCACATTAAAGACAAATAAGGACAGTTTTCTTTCTTTAACAACTTTAGAATCCAATTGCCTAAGTGTTCCCGCAGCACAATTACGAGGATTAGCAAATAACTTTTTTCCCTCCTCTTCCATTCTATTATTAATTGCTTCAAAATCTTTAGTTTTTAAATATACTTCGCCCCTAAGTTCTATATAAGGAATTTTATCTTTTAGTTCTTTTACAACATCAGATATTACCATAACATTTTCTGTTACATCTTCGCCAAAATTAATTCCGTCACCCCTAGTAACTCCTTGTTCTAAAATTCCATTACGATATCTAAGTGACAATGATAAACCATCAATCTTTTTTTCAACAATAAATTTCGCATCTTTTCTTTCTTTTTTAATTCTTTCTACAAATGCGTATACTTCTTCTTTATTAAAAACATCATCAAGGCTAAGCATGGGCACATTATGCTTTACTAAAATTCCCGCTTCCCTTATTGCTTTTCCCCCAACATTTTGAGTTGGCGAGTTTTCATTAATATAATCCGGATTATCTTCTTCTAGTTTTTTTAATTCTAAAAGTAATTGATCATATTCATAATCTGATATTTTAGGATTATCTTGATTATAATAAAGTTCATTATGATATTGAATTTTCTCTTTTAAACTATTTATTTGACTTATGATGTTTTTATTCTTTTCCATATTATCCGCCATTCTAGAGCTTTAGCCTCTTAATATTTTATTTAATTCTACTATCTCCTGGTCAGTAACATTCCTATATGTTCCTGTTTTTAGTTTACCCAGTTCTATATGCATAATTCTAACTCTTTTAAGATCTACGACTCTATATCTTAGATGTTCACACATTCTTCTTATTTGCCTATTTAATCCCTGTGTTAGAACTATTCTAAATCCAACTTTATCTATTTGTTTAACTTCACATTGATTCGTTACAGTATCAAGAATAGGAATGCCAGCAGACATTTTTTCAATAAATTCTTGTGTTACTGGTTTATTGACCTTAACTATATATTCTTTTTCATGTCCATGTTCTGCTCTAAGAATTTTATTAACAATACTTCCGTCATTTGTAAGTAATATTAATCCTTCGGAATCTTTGTCTAATCTTCCTATAGGATATATTCTCATACCATAATTAATAAAATCAATTATATTATCAGGCTCTCTCCTATCTGTTGTGCATACAATTCCTCTAGGTTTATTAAAAGCTATTAATACAAGTCTGTTTTCTCGCTTTATTTCTTTACCATTTAAACTCACAATATTATCTTCATTAACTCTTGCTCCAAGTTCTGCAACTTTACCATCTATCTCCACTTTACCAGCTTCAATATATCTATCTGCTTCTCTTCTAGAGCAAATTCCTGCATCACTTAAAAATCTATTTATTCTAACATCCTTACCATCATCAGTTGATGTCAAACTCTTTGTCCTCTTAGCCATTTTCTCCCTTTCATCTAAACGAAATACATTAAAAATATTTATATGTATTTTATTATACTTTAGTCTATATTATAAGTCTACAAAAAACTACCGCCATATATTGAATATAGGCGGTAGTTTATAGTTTTTAATATTTAATCATCTGCTTTATCATCTTTTGCCTTTTTATTAGCAAGTTCATCAATTCCGCTCCAAAACTCAGCTAAATCTTGATCATTTTTCTTAGCTTCTTCACCATTCTTTTTTGTTTTTTTAATAAGCTTTACAACATCTTCATCATCATTTCTTGCTATGTTATATAAAGCTATTTCATCTTCGAGTTCTCCTGAGAATATCTTATAGTCATTGTTCTCATCAGTAACAATATAAAACTTAGATAATCCTGGAGCCAATGTATTTATACTGGTGAACTTCACTTCATGATATACATAAGCTATGTAACTGCCTTCAAGTATACTCGGCTTTGTATATACTTTAATATTCCTAAAGTCTTCAATATGTTCAGTTTCTTTCTGAAGAATATCTGTTTCTATAGCCTTTGATGAATTGCTTAGTAATTCCTTAATTTTATCAACATCGCAATTAATCTTTGCAACAAAATATTGAGCAATTAATTCATTTATCTCTGGAATAGCATCAATCTCTAACTCATATACAGGAAATGGTGTTGGAGTTGGCTCTGGAGTTGGTTCTGGTGTTGGTGTTACATCATCATTTTCATTATGGTTAACATTATGTGCAAGATCATCTTTAATTATATTATTAGTCGCAACCACAATAGAATTATCAATATGTCCTTTTGATACTAAATCCTGTTCTTGATTTGCTTCTGTATTTTCTTTTGACTTAATTATGTCTTTATCATTATTAAAGGAAAATGTTAATAAACTAATTCCCATTGTAAACATCGTTGTTAATATTACTATTTTTTTGTATTTAAGTCTCATTCTAGTCGCTCCTTCTTTACAAAATTCTTACCTTGTATACATAATATCAAAAATCCCTTCAAAAATCAATAGGTTAATTAATTCTTTTGTAACATTATTTAATACTTTCGTAATATTTGGATTATTTTATGCATCTGAAGGGACTCGAACCCCCGCTCTTCAGCTTCGGAAGCTGCTGCCTTATCCACTAGGCTACAGATGCTTATTTTAAAAAAGGGACTATCATCTAGTCCCTTTTAATAAAATATATTCTATATTATTCTATATCATATAATTTTGAAAGTCTTGTTAGATGTTCATATTTATCTTTTGCATTCTTCTCAGCTTTTTCAAATAACATCTTTGCTCTTTCAGGATTCTTACGAGCAAGTGAATTATATCTAACTTCATTAGATAAGAAGTCTTGATAGCTTGTTGAAGGTGCTTTAGAGTCTAATTGGAATGGGTTCTTTCCATCAAGTGCTAATCTTGGATCATATCTAAATGTATTCCAATATCCTGATGTAACCGCATTCTTCTCAACTGTTTGTGCTGTTCCCATACCACCTTTAATACCATGACTTATACATGGAGCATAAGCAATGATTAATGATGGGCCATTGTAGCTCTCAGCTTCAATTATCGCCTTCATAGTTTGGTTATAATCTGCTCCTTGTGAAATCTGTGCTACATATACATATCCGTAACTCATAGCAATTTGAGCAAGATCCTTTTTCTTAACTTCTTTACCTGCTGCAGCAAATTGAGCTATTGCACCAATTTGAGTAGCTTTTGAAGATTGACCACCTGTATTTGAATAAATCTCTGTATCAAATACCATGATATTAATATCTTCTCCACTAGCAATTACGTGATCTAATCCACCAAATCCAATATCATAAGCCCATCCATCACCACCAAAGATCCATTGGGATTTCTTTGATAGGAATTCTTTATTAGCTAATATGTCTTTAGCGATATCACTATCACTATTTTCTAAGGCTCTTAGTAATGAACTAGTTGCACCTGAATTCTCTCTACCATTTTCATAAGTTTCAAGGAATCTGTTTGCAGTAGTTTTAATTTCTTCATCATCTGTAGTAGATACAATTGCTTCTACTTGTCCTTTTAATCTATCTCTTAATGCTTGTTGTGCTAGTAACATACCATATCCAAACTCAGCATTATCTTCAAATAGTGAATTAGCCCATGCTGGACCTTTTCCTTCTTTGTTAACTGTATATGGTGTAGATGGCATTGAACCGCCCCAGATTGACGAACATCCTGTTGCATTAGCAATATACATTCTTTCACCAAACAATTGTGTAACTAATTTAGCATAAGGTGTTTCTCCACAACCACCACAAGCTCCTGAGAACTCTAGAAGAGGTTGAGCAAATTGACTACCCTTTACTGTTGTATCTTTAAATTTAGCATTTACTGCTTCATCTTTATCTATTGTTAATGCAAAATCAAAATTATTTTGAATTTCTAATTGTGTTTCAAGTGGATTCATTACTAATGCTTTAACACCTTTTTTACCTGGACATACATTTACGCATGATCCACATCCTGTACAGTCTAGTACCGAAACATTAATAGCAAACTCATATCCTGGTAAACCGTTCATTGGAATTGTTTTTAATCCTTCTGGCTTGTCTGCTGCTTGGTCTGCATTTAAAGCAATTGGACGAATTACAGCATGAGGGCAGACATATGAACAGAAGTTACATTGAATACAATTTTCCATTTCCCACTTAGGAACATCAACAGCAATACCACGTTTCTCATAAGCTGCAGCACCTTGTGGTAATGTTCCATCAGCCATATCAGCAAATGCTGAAACTGGTAATTCATTACCTTTTTGAGCATTAATAGGATTTAGGATGTTATTGATATAATCAACTAACTCAGCTTTACCATTTGTTACTTTTATTACAAGATTCTCATCTTCACATTCTTTCCATGTATCAGGTACTTTAACTTCTAAAATGCCAGCAATACCCTTATCAATTGCATCATGGTTCATTTTTACAATTGTTTCTCCCTTGCTACCATAAGAAGATGTTGCAGCGTCTTTCATATATTGAATTGCATCATCAACTGGTATGATACTTGCAAGTTTAAAGAAGGCAGCTTGTAGTATTGTATTAATACGTCCACCTAATCCAAGTTCTTTAGCAATATGAGTTGCATCAATTGTATAGAATTTAATATCATTTTCTGCCATAAACCTTTTTACTTGGCCTGGTAAGTATTTTTCAATTTCTTCCATGTTCCAACCACAGTTAAGTAAGAAAGTTCCACCTTTTTTAAGTTCTTGTACCATATCATATTTTCTAACATATGCTGGGTTATGGCAAGCAACGAAATTAGCTCTACTTATTAAATATGTTGATTTAATAGGTTGTTTACCAAATCTTAAATGTGAAATTGTATTTCCACCTGATTTTTTAGAGTCATATTCAAAATATGCCTGTGCATATAGATCTGTATGATCACCGATTATTTTAATTGAGTTTTTATTAGCACCAACAGTACCGTCTGATCCTAATCCCCAGAATTTACAACTACTTGTTCCTTCAGGAATTGTAATAACTTCTCCATCAATAGGAAGTGATAAAAATGTTACATCATCATCTATACCGATTGTAAATTTCTTTTTCTCAGTATTTTTAAATGTAGCAATTATTTGTGGTGGTGTTGTATCTTTAGAACCTAAACCATAACGTCCTGTAAACACTGGTACATCAGCAAATTTAGTATCTCTAAGTGCTGCTACAATATCTAGATATAGTGGTTCTCCGATTGCACCTGGCTCCTTAGTTCTATCTAATACTGAAATTTGTTTTACTGATTCTGGCATAGCATTAAGTAAGTGAGAAATACTAAATGGACGATATAGGCGAACCTTTATTAATCCAACTTTTTCACCTTGTGCTACTAAATAATCTATTGTTTCTTCTATAGTATCACATACTGAACCCATAGCAATTATGATATGTTCAGCATCTTCAGCACCATAGTAATTGAATAATTTATAATCTGTTCCTATTTTTTCATTAACTTTATCCATATATTCTTCTACAATAGAAGGTACAGCATCATAATAAGTATTACTTGCTTCTCTTGCTTGGAAAAATACGTCTGGATTTTGTGCAGATCCTCTTAATACAGGACGCTCTGGATTAAGTGCTCTCTTACGGAAAGCATTAATAGCATCCATATCTACTAAATCTTTTAAATCTTCTTGTCCCCATACTTCAATCTTTTGAAGTTCATGAGATGTTCTGAAACCATCAAAGAAATGTAAAAATGGAACACGGCTTTTAATTGTAGAACAATGTACTACCGCTCCTAAATCCATAACTTCTTGTGGGTTTGTAGTTGCCAACATAGCAAATCCAGTTTGACGACATGCGTAAATATCTGAATGATCTCCAAAAATAGATAGAGCATGACTTGCCACCGCACGAGCTGAAACATTTAATACTGCTGGAAGTAATTCACCAGCCATTTTATACATATTAGGTATCATTAAAAGTAAACCTTGAGATGCTGTAAAAGTTGTAGTTAAAGCACCTGCTGCAAGTGAACCATGTACTGTTCCTGCTGCACCAGCTTCTGATTGTAATTCAACCACTCTTACAGGTTGTCCAAATATGTTCTTTTTGCCTTCTGTTGACCATTTATCCGTTACCTCTGCCATAACAGAACTTGGTGTTATAGGGTAAATAGCTGCTAAATCTGTGTAAGCGTATGAGACATGTGCTGCTGCATTATTACCATCCACAGTTTTCATTTGTCTAGACATTTTTATTCCTCCTTATAATTTAAAACCATTTATGCATTAAGTTTCAATACATATAATGGAAATGTTATATAATCTTGTAATTTGGTAGCTCTACTTCCGTCTTATACGGAGTATACCAAATACCCATGATATTATAACACATAAATGAAGATATTGTAATGTTTTTTTTAAAGATTGAACATTTTTTCACATTCTTTATTTCGACAATTTATTTTTATACTTATTTTACATTGTAATACTCTTATTTAAGCGTGAATAATAATAAACATTATCCGATAGTACTTCTTCTGGTGCAACTTGTTCATTATTTACAGTGGTAACCAATTCCTCCAACATCTTTTTATTAACTCTTGTATTTAAGCCTTCTTCAACTGGTAATATTATCATTTCATGTATGCTACTTGGTAATATATATAGATCAGAATCTGTTTTTTCTGCAAACTCCATCAATATATCTTTATATAATAAGCAAGCAGCTCCATTAATACCCTTATCATTAGTTAATACATACATTTTATTTGTTTTGCTGCAAAATATATTGATAAATTCTTTATCATTAATATCTAAATCATTTTCAAATATTTTTCTAATAACATCATACAGTTGAGATGATTTTGCTGGTAGTAATCTTTGACTATTATTTAAAGCTCTTATGTATAATTCTTGAATATTTATTCCCCAATCAGAGAGCATCTTTTCATCTATACGAATTGTACTTATGCTTTTATCATTTTCATTAGCCAAGCAATGGAATATAATTGCCATATCTAAAAATTTTATGTGTGGTAAATCCATTAATAGCTTTTTATTTTTTTCGTAATTTACTAATTTAATAATAATTCTATCCTTACATTGATTATAATCTAAACTTTCATTATAAAGATTTACTTTATCATCTTTAGCAAAACAAATTATTCTATTAACTATTTCATCTAAGTCTGTTCCTGCTAAGTAGGCTTGGTAATAAGGAAGTATATATATATTAGGCCTAATATTTTTATCTGCTAATAATATTACAAAAACATCTAGCTCTACAGAATTATTCTTTAATACTTTAGATATGCTAATGCTACACCCCTCTCCTAGTTTTTTTTGAAGATCATTAAATAGATTATCTACAAAATCATTGTATTCTAGATAATAATCCCTAGTAATCCAATTAGTCTTTTGCCACATATACCCTCCTTATAGAATTTGTATTTTTGATTTTAAATGATTTGCTTTTAAACGATTTGATAATAAATGAATATAAGAATTTATAACAAGATTAAATCAGAACTTTTGATATGTTTTAATTATATCAATTAGAGACGATAAAGCAATAATAAAACATTCGTAAATTTTAACGAAGTTTTATTTAACTTTTATATGTTTTGACTAATTAGGGATTTAAAAAGAGCGCCTAAGCACTCTTTTATTTTTATTGTTTTTATTTTTTTAATAATTCATGTGTAAATGAAGCCTTTACAGGTTCACTATATAAATATCCTTGACCCTTATTACATTTTATTGATTTTAAGAACTCTTCTTGCTCTGCACTTTCAATTCCCTCTGCAGTAATTGAAAATCCCATATATTTACCTAATGTAATTATAGCGCCTACAATCATCTTACTTCTTGAATCTTCAAATAGATTTTGAATTAATACAATATCAATTTTAAGATTTTGTATAGGTAAAACTCTTAAATAATTAACAGATGAATAACCCGTTCCAAAATCATCTAATGAAAATACAATGCCAAGCTCTTGCAATTCCCTAATACATGACAAAGTCTTTTCAGTATCTTTCATAGCCAGTTTTTCTGTGATTTCTAATTCAAGCTTACTTGGATCTATTCCCGTTTCACTAATAATTCCATGTATTGTTTGGACAAAAGATTTTTCCTTAAACTGTCTTGGTGATATATTAACTGCTACTGATATATCTGTATGCCCAGAGTCATGCCATTGCTTTAACTGGTCACATGCTGTTTTAATAACCCAGTTACCTATTGGGATTATCAATCCATTATCTTCTGCTTCATTAATAAAATGTTCCGGCAATATTAAACCTTTGCTAGGATGATTCCATCTTATCAAAGCTTCAAATGCAACTATTTTATTATCGGTTAAATCTAGTATAGGCTGGTATAACAATTCGAATTCTTTATTTTGTATAGCATTTCTTATTTCAGATTGAAATTCTATCTTTTCAGTTTTAACATCATTAAAACTTTTATCATAATAATTATATGTATTTTTACCACTTAATTTAGAGACATGCATTGCAGCGTATAAATTTCTCGTTAATACTTTAGAGTTTTTCCCATCCTTTGGCGCAAATACTGCTCCAATGCTTATATTAACAAAACATTCAGTTGTGGATAGGTTAAAAGGATAAGAGAATACATTACGAATCTTTTTAATCTTTTCTTCGTACTCCTCTGTATTTACAGTGTTTTGTGTTACAACTACAAATTCATCTCCACCAATTCTTGCAAAATAATCATTCTCATCTAGAACCTGCTTTATTCTATGTGTAATATCTAATAAAAGCTCGTCTCCATAGGACTGACCAAGTGAATCATTAATTTGCTTGAAATCATCTAAGTCGATGCACATGACTGCAATAATTTCTTCTTGTCTAATCGTCAACATTATATTGTCCAGCATATCTATATAAGCGTTATAATTTGGCAAAGATGTTAATTTATCTGTATAAGCAATATTTCTTAGGGTATCTCTACTCTTAGTTAATTCCTCAGCCCTATTATTATAATCATCTAAGGTTAAATTTTGTTGATTATTTTTAAGTTCTAATTCTTTATAATTTGTTTTTAATTCACTTATAATATTAGACAAATGTTTTTCTCGTTTATTTTTTCTTATTAGAGCTATTACTAAAACAATTGTTAGAATTATAAAAATTGTGCCAATTAAAATAAGCATGCCAAGCATTTCATTGTTATAATTCATATTTTCTATATACTCTTTCATATTTAACTCCAATACTTTTGCGATAGGATTATTTTTTTGACAAATAATCATGAATACCATTTGCAGCAACTTTTCCTGCCCCCATAGCAAGTATAACTGTTGCTGAACCTGTTACTGTATCACCCCCAGCAAATACGCCTTCTTTCGAAGTCATACCTGTTGTTTCATCTATCTCTATACACCCGTACTTATCTATATTTAATCCTTCTGTAGTTGCTACAATTAGTGGATTAGGGTTAGTTCCTAATGCCATTATAACAGTATCTACATCTAAATCAAAGTCTGAACCCTTTATCTCTTCTGGTCTTCTTCTACCTGTTGCATCAGGTTCACCTAACTGAACTCTAAAACATTTCATACCTGAAACCCATCCCTCATCATCTACAAGGATTTCTCTTGGATTTGTTTGAAATAAGAACTCAATTCCTTCTTCTTTTGCATGGTGAACTTCTTCGCTTCTTGCAGGAAGTTCTTTTTCTCCCCTTCTATATACTACATAAACTTTAGCACCAAGCCTTAAAGCGGTTCTTGCTGCATCCATGGCAACATTTCCACCACCCACAACTGCTACTTTTTCTCCCGCTATTATAGGGGTTGCATAGGTATCATCAAATGCATGCATTAAATTACTTCTAGTTAGATATTCATTTGCTGAATATACTGCATTTGCATTTTCACCAGGTATTCCCATGAATTTAGGTAAACCTGCACCTGCACCTATAAAAACTGCTTCATAATCTTCTTCTTGCATTAACTCATCAATAGTAATTGATTTGCCTATAATAACGTTAGTTTCTATTTTCACTCCTAAAACTCTTAAATTATCAATTTCATATTTAACTACGGTTTCTTTTGGTAAACGGAATTCAGGTATACCATATACCAATACACCACCTGCTTGATGAAGTGC
>DUQJ01000024.1 GCA_012837865.1 Clostridiales bacterium
AAAAACTTCTTTTCTTTAAAGGCGTCATATTAAGCCTGGCACCTATATTGGTTAGATTGGCTTGTGTCAATGAAGCTGTCTCAATGCCCACAAATACCCCGTAGGTAGACACCATTGCTATTAAAGAATAAAATATAATCAGTATTCCATTTGACTTTTGATTCTTCTCTACTATATAGTCTGCCGTAAAGTCATAATCTTCCATAGGCCTATTAAGGGTTTTCATCTGTTTTATTTGTTCTACTATTTCTTTTATTATTGTTTGATTTATTCCAGAATCATTGACTAATATATTTAATTCCTTATCAACAAATCCATGGATCTCATGATTCATTAATTTTTCATTAGCCTCTTCCCTGAGGATTTCTTTAATATTTAGCATCTCAGTCCCTTCTAGGATAGGTATAATAGGATTCCCCTTTTCTATGCCAATACCAATGTTTGTAAATTCTATATTTGCAATTCCACTAAATGCGATATGAAAGAAAGTCACCAGCACAATTGGATATATTAAACTCCAAAACAAAAGCCCAAAATCACCATAAGCATTCTTACCTTGATAGATACAATTTCTAAAGAGTGTTTTCATATCAATCCCTTAGCTCCTTTCCTGTCAACTCTAAAAACACATCATTGAGTGTAGGAAGTTGACTATACAGCTTGGTATAGATCAGTTTATTTTCTTTAATAAAGGCCAAAAGATTAAATAAGTTATTGACACCATTCTCAAACTTTATGATGTAGTCCTCTTCATCCTTTTGGACTTCTATTACATGAGGTATATCTTTAATCTTTCCTATTATTTCTTCCTTAACATCTAAAAAACCTATGACAATCTTTTCTGTTGTCGTAATCATAGCTTTTAATTCCTCATTTGTTCCAGATACTAGGCCCTTGCCCTTATCCATGATCACTATTCTATTACAAAGCATTTCCGCCTCTTCTAGATAATGGGTCGTGTATATAATCGTACTTCCATCTCTATTTAGTTTTTTTATACCTTCTAGTATAAAATTTCTACTTTGGGCATCTACCGCAACTGTTGGTTCATCTAAAAAAATCAACTTAGGTTTATGGGATATTCCACAAGCTATGTTTAATCTCCTTTTTAGTCCGCCGCTTAATTTCTTTGGCTGGAATTTCATATAATCTTTTAACCCCACAAAATCTATTGCTTCATCAACATACTGCTTTCTTACCTTCTTATCATCTATATACAACCCACAAAAATAATCTATATTTTCTTTAACGGTTAAGTTTTCAAACACCGAAACCTCCTGTGGGACAACTCCTATCTGTCTTTTTATATCATAAGAATTAGAAGTCATTTTCTTACCAAAGATTTCTATTTCCCCTTTGTCAAATTTCAGCAGTGATAATATACAATTAATCGCCGTCGTCTTACCACATCCATTAGGCCCCAACAGCCCTAATACTTCCCCCTCCTTTACTTCTATATTAAAATGATCTAAGACTATAAGTTCCTTATACCTTTTCACCAAATTCTCGACCTTAACTATCATTTCCATCTCCCCTATCTCTATGTATGTGATATCTTAACATCATTATATGATTTAATATCCTATCAATGTAGTGTATAAAATCACAAAAACACCTGACAAATGTCAGGTTCTGCATTGTATTTTTTCCTCTTTATTAGTATAATCTGGTTAATAGTGGTTTCAGTAGACTTTGGGGGGAATCGTACCATGAGAATATTTTTAGAAAAGCTCCTTATCGTAGTATTTTGTTTATATAATTCACACAACATTAATCTGACTGCAGATATTGTCTTTTTATTTTTATCTAGTATTATTATCTCCCTATTACTTGACCTATCCCGTAAAAAGCAATATAGAGTGGTTATTTATTTTACCTTTATTCTAATATGTTTCTTGAATCAACAATATATGTTTTATATGCCTTTAATTATTTATAATATGTATCTTGATTTAAAGGGCTATACAGCAATTACATTGACATTACTATTCCTAAACTTTTCCCCTCTTACCTTAATGATAACCTTACTATCCATCTACCTATCCGCCTCTACCCATGACTATAATAAACGATTATATTCAACGAAACTTACCCATCATTCTTTAATAGAGGATACATTCCATCTTAGAAACCATAATGAACAATTGGAGAAAGATAAAGAAAAGAATATTCATATTGCAATCTTGACAGAAAGAAATCGAATTTCAAGGGAATTACATGATTC
>DUQJ01000025.1 GCA_012837865.1 Clostridiales bacterium
AACCGATTAAATGTAATCTTATATTATAATATTAACAATGTTTGTATATCGTGTATAATAAACTAAATTGATTAAAAATACAAGATGGATTATATTAATATAATTTCTTGATGAAACAAGCTTATACTATACAATTTGACAAAAAAGAATATTTATAATAAAGAGTGCAAATATAATTTCCAATTATGAGAAATTATGGTATAATGCCTATATGATTGATTTCAAAATATAAAAAGATATTTATGCAAGAAGGGGGAAATACGATGCATATCACAGATGTACGCGTAAGAAATATTGAAAACGAGGGTAAGTTAAAGGCAACTGTCTCCGTAACTTTTGATAATGAGTTTGTTGTACACGATATTAAAGTTATTGAGGGAGAAAAAGGCTTGTTTGTAGCAATGCCTAGCAGAAGAACTGCTGAGGGAGAATATAGGGATATATCTCATCCTATTAATTCGGAAATGAGAGAAAGAATTCAAAATAGGGTCCTTGAAAAATATGAAGCAGTTCTCATGGAAATTGGAGCAACATCGCAAGTCGATTATGAAGTAGCATTGGCTTTAGATGAAAGCAGCAATTAAAAAAGATTTAATAATAAAAGTATTGGATTTGGACAACCGATGGGTTGTCTTTTTCTATATCTAAATATATTAAAATAGAAATATTGAATAATTGAGAGTTTAAAGATATAATAATCTAAACGCTTATAATGGTAGTAAGAAAGGAAAAGTATAATTTAGTATTATACAAAACAAAATATGTATATAATAATAGGATTAGGCAATCCATCAAAAGAATACGATAAGACAAGGCATAATGTGGGTTGGGATGCAATCGAGCAAATAGCAAGTGACAATAATATCCCCTTAGATTTTGTTAAGTTTAAAGCAATTTGCGGGAAAGGTTATATTGGTAGAGAAAAAGTAGTATTAGCCAAACCAATGACTTATATGAATTTAAGTGGGGAAAGTGTAAAAGAGATACAAAGTTTTTATAAAGTACCACTAGAAAATATAATTATTATATTTGACGATATTAGTTTAAATGTAGGACAAGTTAGAATAAGAAAACAAGGTACAGCTGGTGGTCATAATGGGATAAAGAGTATTATCAATCATTTAGATACAAAGGAATTTTCAAGAATTAAAATAGGCATTGGGGATAAACCAGCTGGTTGGGACCTTGCTGATTATGTCTTGTCAAGATTTAGGCCAGAAGAACAAGAATTAATCAATGAAGCATTAAGTTTATCTTCGAAAGCATGCAAAACAATTGTAGAAGAAGGAATAGATGATGCAATGAATCAGTATAATAAAAAGAATACAAATTAAAGGTTATGCATATTTATTTATTTGGAGGAGATGCATTGAAGACATTTACTGAGCCCTTAAAAGAATTAAAAGAGTTTAATGATTTGAGGGAGGACATAAATTTAAGAAATTTGCCTGTTCAAGTAACAGGTTGTATTGATTCGCAAAAAAGTAATTTGATATATGGAGTTAGCAAAGAATTTACTTTTAAAGTGATATTAACAAGTAATGAATTAAAAGCGAATGAAATATATGAAGATTATAAATTATATGATAAGAATGTATATAAATATCCATCTAAAGATGCAATATTTTATAGTGCAGATATTAGAGGTAATGCAATTACAAGGGATAGGATTCAAGTTCTAAGAAGAATTATTGAGAAAAAACCGACGACTATTATCGCATCACTAGATTGCGGTATGGAGAAGATTCTTCCATTAGATTTTTTAAAAAAGAAAATCATATCAATATCTGAAGACAGTACTTTGGATTTTAAAACATTAGCTAAAGAACTAACCCAATTGGGTTATGAGAGACAAGCACAGGTTGAAAATCATGGTGAATTTACAATAAGGGGTGGAATTATAGATATATTTCCATTAACTGAAGAAACACCATATAGGATTGAGCTCTGGGGAGATGAGATTGATTCAATAAGAAGTTTTGATGTTGATAGTCAAAGGTCAATTGAACAAGTGAAAGAGTTATTAATTTATCCGGCATCAGAAATTGTTCTAGATTC
>DUQJ01000026.1 GCA_012837865.1 Clostridiales bacterium
ATAAACTAATTCTGAGAAAGTAGCTTTTATAGTACCTTCTGCACCAGCTTGATACATATAAAGTTTTCCACCATATACATAGCCTTGGTATTTACCACCATCATCATATTCAAAAGTTAAACTGTTAACTAGGTCTGTTCCAGAGTATATAACAACGCCGTTACTATTAATAGCTTCGATGTTTTTATATAAATCAAGAACTTTATCACCAGTAGCATTTTCAATAACTTGAAGTGGATTGTCTTTGAATCTAATTGCTACAATTTCTTTAACATCAGTTTTACCAGAACCAAAAGTTCCTTCTAAACCGTTAAATTTAAATTTATATGTTGTATCACCTGCGAAATCACCATAAACTGTAATTGTTGCAATTTTACCAGTTGCGTCTAATTTAACTTCTTTTACTTTTTCAGCACCTGTTACTAATTCTTTTTCTGCAATTACTCTATAGATTGTTTCTAGTTTAGCAATTTCAGTTTTGCTCATATCGCTATCAAACTCAACTGAGAAACTATTTTTGTCTAATTGCTTAATTTCTAGAATACTTGCTGCAACTGTTGCAGTTGTATCTGCAGTAGCTGTAACAACATCTAATGTATTATCTTTAACCCAATCGTTGTATTTAGCTTTAGATTGGAAAGATCTAGCAACGATAGTATATTCTCCAGCTTCATCAGCTACGAACACACCTTTTTCGTCGATAGTTGCTGTATCAACAACTTTACCATCTTGTTCAACTGTCCATCTAGTAACACCAGATGTTTTCTTTGTTAAACCTGCTTCTGTTACAAAGCTTCTGTTAAAGTCATATTCTTGACCAACTACTAAAGTTTTTCCTTCAGCTAGTGGATTAGATACAGCTACTTCAGCAATGTTATCTCTAACAATAACTGTTGCTTTTAATGTATCAACTTTTTTACCATCTTTGTCTGTAATTTTTACAGATACTTTTGTAGTTCCAACACCTGTTGCTACTGCAACACCATTTTTTGCATTAACTTTTGCAACTTTAGTGTTTGCTGAAGTCCAAGCATATTTCCAACCTGACTTCTTGTTTTTAATGTTGAAGTTATATTCGTTCGTACCTTCTGCTTCTCTACCAAGGTGTAAATATTTCTTAGTAGCGTTTAAGCCAGGACCCTTAGCTGCAAAAACACCAGATGCTGGTGCAAATACAGAGATTACCATAGCTAAAACAAGTACGAGGGATAACTTCTTAATTGAATTCTTCCTCATATTCTTTCTTCCTCCTTGAGATATGTTTATTTAGTTATTATATCGTGCGATATAATCGCATGAATATAATTACACTAACAACAAGTTGATTATATCAATAATAAAATCAAAGGTCAATACCCTTTAGTTAAAATCTTCCGAATTTCAACAAGCTACCTTCCCCTGTTTCATTATGCTTAATAATTGTTGCTAATGATTATATTATGTCACAATTGGTTCGGGGTGCTCCCCCTTCATCAATGTTATCGACTATATTAATTATGCCTCTTGAGTGTGTCAAGATTATGGCATGACCTTGTCACAATTAGACTATTTTTAAAATATTCTTAATACTTTTTTCCATTTCACTCTTATCACATATAGCATTATGCCTAACTTCTGCACTCTCTAATTCTGCTACTGCTAAAGGTATATTTACCTTAGATAGTTCTTCTAATAGTTTTGCCTGTTGATAGTCATCTGAAGGTATCTCCCCTTCATATATTGCCTTTAATACATTATCACCAAATTTATAAGGACTTGCTGTTGAAACTATTATCGTCTTAGTATCATCTTTTGTTTCATTTATATATTTATCATATACATTTGCAGCTACACCAGTATGTGTGTCTAGTACATAACCTGTTTCTTTATATACTTCACTTATAGTTTTACATGTCTCTGAATTATTTGCCCATCCCCCATAGAAATCATCTAATTTGCTTAACATATCTTTGGATATTTCATAATAGCCTTTATTATTTAGGGAATTCATTAAATCTAAAGTACCTTCTTCTTCCTGGTCTCCTATACTATATAGAAGTCTTTCTAAATTACTTGATACAAGAATATCCATGGAAGGTGAACTTGTTAATACAAAATCTCTGTCTTTATCGTATTTACCTGTTTTAAAGAAATCATATAAAACTTTATTCTCATTAGATGCACATATTAATTTATTAATAGGTAAACCCATTGATTTAGCATAATATCCTGCAAGGATATTACCAAAATTACCTGTAGGTACAACATAGTTTATTTTATCTCCAAGTTTAATTTCACCACTCTTAAATAATGAAACATATGAATATATATAGTAAACAATCTGCGGAACTAGTCTTCCTATGTTAATAGAATTAGCAGAAGATAAGATATATCCTGCTTCTTTTAATTTACTAGCAAGATCATTGTTATTAAATATTTCTTTAACGCCTGTTTGTGCATCATCAAAGTTACCTTCTATTCCAATGACAAATGTATTATCACCCTTTTGAGTTACCATTTGTTTCTCTTGCACGCTACTAACACCATTCTTTGGATAAAACACTATTATCTTAGTTGATTTAACATCTGCAAATCCAGCAAGTGCTGCTTTACCTGTATCCCCTGATGTTGCAGTTAGAATAACTATCTCATCTTCTATTTTGTTTTTATTAGCTGCTGTGATTAACAGATGTGGGAGTATTGACAAAGCCATGTCTTTAAATGCTATCGTCTCGCCATGAAACAGCTCAAGATAATAATTATCACCCACCTTTACTGTCGGTGCAATTTCTTTTGTATCAAATTTATCATCATATGCTTTGCTAATACATAGTTTTAATTCATCTTCTGTGAAGTCTGTAAAAAACATCTTCATTACTTCATAGGCAAGCTCTTGATATGATAGCTTAGATAATTCTTCTATTGTCTTATCTAGTTTAGGCAGACTATCTGGTACATACAATCCACCATCTTTGGATAAGCCCTGTAGAATTGCTTGAGATGCTGTTACCTTATTACTACGACTTCTAGTGCTGTGATACATTAAGTTCATAATTTACATCCTCTTTCATTTATTATTTAGTAATTTATTATTAAGTCTTTTATTATATATCAAAAAAATATGCGACAAGCTAATTTCTTTTAACTTATCGCATATTATATCATGCTAATCTTTATCTTACAATACTGACCGTTTTATTTGTTTTTATAAAATTCATGACCACCATGTTGGAATAACCATTTCAAATTATTATCAAACCATTTTAAATTTTTCTTTGACGCATGTTTTCTTGCTAGAAAATACAATGCACCATCTGAATAATCTTTCCCGTCTAACGCTTGTTGAACTGCTGCTTTTGTTTCACTAGAAACTTTTACTGACCAATACCTTTTATCTAATATAGGTGAAAATTGATATTTGCCAGCAACTTTTTGAAAAACTACTTTTTCAACTGTGTTAGGATATTTTTTGCTTTTAACTCTATTGATAATTACATTAGCTACTAAGACCTTACCCTTTTTATCTTCACCGCCAGCTTCTGCTTGAACAATTCTCTCTAATGCTTCTATTGACTCTTTATCGTATTTTAATGTTTCTTTCTTAACAACTTTAATTTCTTCCTGATTATTATCTGTGTTTTCTAATCCTGTCTTTTGTATTTCTTCACTTCTTAATTCTTCTGTAATTACAACTTCCACTTTCTTAATTACAATATCACTATCAATATTAGCAGGGTTATCTTTTAATAAAACCATTTCTGCCCCTATCTCTTTTGTATGGTCTATAGCGAAACTTAATGTTTCTATTTTATATTCATTTGTTATAACTTTTTTAGCTTCAACCATCCCAGCGCCTGCAGTAATTTTGTAATAGCTATCAGTATTTACTGCCAGTAAAATAAATGACAAGATATACACAACTGCTATAGTCTTTTTACTCTTGCGTCCGTACGATGTAATTAAATGCTGGAAAAGTCCATTAACTTTAATCATTTTCAAACCTCTTTCTTTAAAACATTTTATACCAATTGCTGGATATTCATTATGACTAAGAAGCATTATATCATTAGAGATTACACTGTCAATGGATTTTACATGATTTCGTTGATTGTCACATACATTTTCTTCCAAATATTATTGTCTATGTATTTTTAACCAAATAAAATTGTAAAAGCTCTTCTAACGGCAATATAATTCACAACAACTTTTCCACTTAATTGTTAACTAAGTATTAAATATTTTTGACAAAATTTAAAACTTTATTCATTTTTGGCTGATTTTCTTAGTTTATTTCTAACATCTGTTAATTATTCCATATAAAATCTATGTTTTATAATAATATATTGAGAATATAAATATGTTTTGATATAATTAACTTATATTAAATAATGATTGGAGGGTATTAAATGTCTCTATTAACTGGCGTATATTTAGCTAAAACCTTGAGCGGAACAAGATATTATCGATCATCTATAACATTTAGGAATAAGCATATTAGTTTAGCTAGCTATTCGACGGAAATAGAAGCCCATAATGCCTATCTTTTAGCTAAGGATATAGTAACTAATAATAAATGGGATTTATATAACTACCCTACAGAATGTATTTTACCCTATCACAAATGGGTAGTTTTAATGAATTTAAGAGATAATAAGATTTATTTTAAGAATCCAATATATATATATAAGAATTATTTTGATTATTTTATTGACCAGAATCTAATTTTAAAATTCGATGTTGATGATTTGTTTTATTATTCTAATCACAAAATTATGGTTAGAGGTGGATATATGTTTGTATCAAGCTATGGCTCACAAATAAACATCCTTACAAGGTATGGTATTAAGAATTTTGCTATAGAAGGAATTGATTATAGGTTTATTAATGGAGATAATACTGATTTTAGATATATGAATATAGAAGTAATCAATAAATACTACGGTGTTTCTTTGAAGTATAAAAAGGCTAGACCTTATTATGAGGCTAGGATCAATGTTAATGGTTCTATTGTTATAGGAAGATACTCTAACGAGATAGATGCTGCTATTGCATATAATAAAGCAATAATCACTCTAAGAAACAAAGGCTTTGAAAAGGCTTATAATGAAAACTTTATTTTTGAAATAAAAGAAATAGAATATGCAAGAAGATATAATAAAATAAGAATTTCTAAGAAAATTTTAGACTTATAATTGTTGGTGATTTACATTTCTAATATATCATGTTAAAATACATTTTGTGAGTAGCACGAATGGTCGCATCTTTTTAAGATGAGGAAAGTCCGGGCTTCGTAGGACAGAGTGCCGGATAACGTCCGGTGGAGGTGACTCCCAGGCTAGTGCAACAGAAATTATACCGCTATAAGTTCATACTTATAGTAAGGGTGGAAAGGTGGTTTAAGAGACCACCGCCTATTTGGTAACAAATAGGGCAAATGTAAACCCCACTCGAAGCAAGACCGAACATAATGCAATACGGTTGTCCGCCGTGCATTAGGGTGGGTCGCGTAGCATCAGCGTAAGCGGGTGCTTGAGCCATATGGCAACATATGGTCTAGATAGATGACCATTCACGACAGAACCCGGCTTACAGTGCTACTCCATTTTATTTAAACATTAAAACAACTACCACCTAAGAATTCTTTTAATATCGAATTTTTCGGTACTATATCTGCAGGTGTTCCAATAAAGTAATCAAAAAACTTTAATATTCTTTTTGCTTCTACATATTCGTTAGACTCCCGATCATCAATTCCAAATAATAGTGGCTCTGCATATTGTTTTAAGACAGCTAATTCATAGAGTAATGCCGAATTAAACATAACATCTGCATCTTCTTGGAAGGGGAATATATTCTCTTCTTCACCACGTCTTACTGATGCCCACATATTAATTGTATCACTTGCTGTAACTCCTCTTGTTCTAGCATCTCTTACCATTCTACGTATTAATCTACCATCAGTTGTTGGTATTCTATTATGTTCATCAATATTTAATTGTGTTAAAGCACTAATATATATTTTGTATTTACTTTCTCTTGGAAGGGCATATGATAATTCATCATTCAAACAATGGATACCTTCTATTACCAATATATCATCTTTACCCATAGTTAGATAATTGTTTTTATATTCTCTTCGCCCTGTTATAAAATTAAATATAGGAATATTAACAGTTTTACCATTTAATAAATTAGTCATATCTTCATTAAACTTCTCTATATCGATTGCATATAGACTTTCAAAATTATAATTACCAAATTCATCTTTAGGTGTTACTTCTCTGTCAACAAAGTAATTATCAACTGCAATAGGGTGTGGCCTAAATCCTTGTGTCTTTAACTGTATAGATAATCTATGTGAGAAGGTTGTCTTTCCTGAAGAAGATGGCCCTGCAATCATAACAAACTTCTTATCGCCTTCTTCTTTAATCATATTAGCAATATCACTTATCTTCTTTTCTTGTAATCCTTCTTGTACTAGAACCAAATCTTTAAAACCACCACTTGCAATTACATCATTTAAGGCACCAACATTATCTATCCCCATCATGTTTGCCCATGTATTAGACTCTCTCAATGTATAATATAACTTAGTCCTTGGAATAAATGTTTCTAATTTATCTGGACAATTCTTATATGGTAATATTAATATAAAACCATCTTCATATAATTCTAAATCAAAATATTTTAATATTCCTGTTGATGATGGCATATATCCATAGTAATAATCCTCAAATCCATCTAAATTATAGATATTAGCCTTAGATACTCTACGGTATTTGAATATCTTTTCTTTATCATGCATTTTATATTTTCTGAATAATTCAATTGCATCATCTGTTCCAATGCTACGCTTATTATATGGTATATCTTTTTCTACAATTTCAATCATTCTTTTTTTGATATTATCAATTCGTTCCTGAGTTAAGCTTACATCTCCAATATAATCGCAGTACAATCCATTACCCAGAGAATATTCTACTAAAACCTTTTCTATATTATCATTACCCAATTCAGCATAGAATGCTTTTAGCATTAATAAAATCATACCCCTTGTATATGTTTTATGGCCTGCATCATCAGCTGTTGTTACAAAACTTACATGGCAATCTTTTTTTATTCTTTTGAATAATTCAATCAATTTATTATCTATAAAAGCTAATATAATATCATATTTATATTCTGATTGATATTCTTTACTAACTTCACCCAAAGTTATCCCATAAGGATATTCTTTAGTTATACCGTTTATTGTTACTTTTACAATTTCTTTCATCTGTACTTCTCCTTTAATTATAATACTTTAATGCTTGTCTAATAATTTTAATTTCTTCTATAATAGTTTCTTTTCTTTTATTAACTGCTTTTGAACTGTTTTTTAATAAATTTGTTATAATTCTTTCTTTTTTATTATACTGATTTTCTAGAAACTCTTTTAAGACTTCATTTCTTCTTTCTAATAATACTCTACTATAATATATATGTTCTGTTTCTATTAAATCATATTTGCTTTCTAAGTCTTTGATATTATCATCATTTATATATCTTTTATTAGTTGTTTTTATTATGTTATAATATTTATCTTCATCTATAAGTATATCTTCATCAATTATCATAAATCCAATTCTTTTAATATATTCTCTTACTTTATATATATCCGATTGTGGTTGTAGTATCAATTCTTTTACCTTATATACAGTGTCCAAGTTTTTATCTAATATATCAACAATTAAATTACCACCCATTCCAGATATTAATATTGTATCTACTTCGTCTTTTTTTAATTTATCTAAACCATTTGAAAGACGAGTCTCTATGTATTTATTGTATTGATATTTTTTAATATTCTCTAAAGCTCTATCCAATGGTCCTTGATTGATGTCCATTGCTATGATCTTAGATGATATTTTATTTTTAATTAAATATATTGATGTATATGCATGGTCACATCCAATATCAGCAACTCTATTGCCTATGGTTACTAGATTAGCAACTTTACTTAGTCTATTCGATATTATCATATAGGTCTCCGTTTATAAATTCTTTTAATTTTACCCTTAATAAGATATTAACATATGTATATTATTATATCTATTATTTATAATAATACAATTAAAATAAGGATTGCGATTTTTTATATCCTGCAATCCATATTTTATCTTAAAACCTTTAATTTGATTTAATCTAAATAATCCTTTAATTTTCTACTTCTGCTTGGATGTCTTAATTTCCTTAAAGCTTTTGCTTCTATTTGACGGATTCTTTCTCTTGTTACATTAAATTCTTTGCCTACTTCTTCTAATGTCCTAGTTCTTCCATCACCTAAACCAAATCTTAGCTTCAAAACTCTTTGTTCTCTATCTGTTAATGTATCTAATACTTCTACTAATTGTTCCTGCAACAATGAAAATGATGCTGCTTCAATGGGCACAGGTATATTCAGATCCGGAATGAAATCTCCCAAATGACTATCTTCTTCTTCACCTATAGGTGTCTCTAATGATACTGGCTCTTGGGATATCTTTTGTATTTCCATTACTCTTTCTACCGTTATCCCCATTTCTTCCGCAACTTCTTCAGGTCTTGGCTCTCGCCCTAAATCCTGCAATAATTGCCTTTGTGTTCTAATTAATTTATTAATTGTTTCAACCATATGGACAGGAATTCTTATAGTTCTTGCCTGGTCAGCAATAGCTCTTGTAATTGCCTGCCTTATCCACCAAGTAGCATATGTGCTAAACTTAAATCCTTTTCTATAATCAAATTTTTCAACAGCTTTAATAAGTCCAAGATTACCTTCTTGTATTAGGTCAAGAAATTGTAGTCCACGCCCAACATAACGTTTCGCAATACTTACTACTAACCTAAGATTAGCTTCTGCAAGATCTCTTCTTGCTTTCTCATCGCCAGCTTCAATCATTTCCGCCAACATAAGTTCTTGCTCTCCTGTTAATAATGGCACTTTACCTATTTCTTTTAGATACATCCTAACAGGATCATCCATATTAATTCCTTCAGGAACAGATAAATCTACCTCTTCTTCCTCTTCTACCGCATCTGTAAGTTGCAGTACATCAACATCATTTTTTTCTAGGTAATTATAGACTGACTCAATTCGGGCTTGGCTCAATTCCAGATCAGCAAAAAATTCATTAACTTCTTGTTGCTCTAAAACGTTCTTTTTTTGTTTAGCATAGGCAACTATTTCTTTTAGCCTCTCCGTAAACTTAACCATACTCTCGTCCATTGACATCCTTCTTTCTTTTACTTAATTAATATTTTAACCATGATTATTATAAATATGCAAAATAAATTAAAGGGACTTTTCTATTTTATAAACTTTTGCTATATTAGCTTAATATTAATTTTATTTAGCTTTACTTTTTCATTGATAGTTTTTTGTAAAAGTTCGACATCATTTGTTTCAGTTGCCTTAACACTTTGTATATCTAAACTATAATTTTTTATTCTTATAATTGTATCTCTTAAGGCCTTTTCAAATTCTACTTCATTCATTTCTACTTGAAGATCTGCTGTAAATAATGATGCTACTTGTGATTGTTCTTCCATACTTTCGAATTGATTAATAATTTTAGCTGGTATTACCTTGTTCCCTAGTTCATATTGATTAAAAACATAGCTTGCAACTTCAGTATATATTCCTTCTATAAAATCTGTAGGTTTTATAATCTTAGCAACTACTTCATACAATTCTTCTTTATCAATAAGCCATGTTAATAGTAATTGTTGTGATCTATCAATGCTAATTTCTGCTTTATTCTTAATATTCTTTGAATTAGTATTTGGATATACTTTTTTAATAGGAGTAATCTCAGAACCTTTTTTATTAACAAGCCTCTTTAGTTGCAATATATCTACATTGTATTGTTTAGCTATAGCTTCAATATATATAGTTCTTTCAAGTTCATCATTAAATTGTAGTAGCTTTTTCGCTAATTCATTAAAGAATTTTGTTTTGCCACCTGGGTCAGACATATCGTGGTCTGTTGCTAATACATCTACTTCAAAGAAAAAGGCGGTCTTAGCTTCTTCTATCCTTATTTTAAATTCATCTTTACCTAATGCTTGTATAAAATCATCTGGATCATTATAAGGTTTAAGATCTACTACTTTAATTGCAATTCCTGTTTGTTTTAATATGTTAATTGCTCTTAGAGTAGCCTTTATCCCGGCATTATCACTGTCATATACTAGATAGGCCTCTTTCACATATCGTTTTAACAATGTTGCCTGTTGCTCTGTAAAGGCTGTCCCGAGTGATGCTACAGCATTAGTAAATCCTGCTTGGTTTAGTGCCATAACATCTAGGTAACCCTCGCATATTATCATGTAGTTTTCTCTTGATTTCTTAGCTATATGAATCCCATATAAATTACGGCTCTTATCAAAGATTAAGGTTTCAGGTGAATTTAGGTATTTTGGCATGGCATCTCCCATAACTCGTCCACCAAAACCAATCACTCTATTATTAGAATCTTGAATAGGAAAGATTATTCTATTCCAAAATTTATCATAGCTTTCCTTAACTTCATTGTAATTAATTAATCCCGTTATTTTCAGAAAATCATCTTCATATCCTTTGTCTTTTAAGTATCTATATAAATCATTGCTAACTTGATTAGAAAACCCGATTCCAAATGAATTAATTATATCGTCATCTAATCCTCTTTTCTTTAGATATTCATGAGCATATTTCCCCCTTTGTGATCTAAGTTGATAAAAGAAGTACTTGGCTGCTTCAGTATTAACTTCAAATAGCCTTTCTCTTTGATTGATTTTTCTTCTTTCACCTTCTGTGTACTCTCTTTCAGGTAATTTCACACCTGCTCTATCTGCCAGATATTTAATTGCTTCATTAAATGAATAGTTTTCATATTCCATTACAAAAGTAAATACATTGCCTCCTGCACCGCATCCAAAACAATGATATAACTGCTTATTTGGGCTGACAGAAAACGAGGCTGTCTTTTCATTGTGAAATGGACAAAGCCCCATATAGCTATTACCTTTTTTTTGTAATCTCACATGTGAAGAAATAATTTCTATTATATCATTTCTCACAGTTACTTCTTCCACAATTTCTTCAGGATAAAACATTATTACACCATGCCTTCCTTGTAATACATTAATTATTAATATACACTCCATGCAGATGGCAATCTTAATTCTTTAAATGTAGTTACTGCAAATCTGTCCGTCATTCCTGCAACATAATCACATACAACCCTATTTTCTTCTTCACTATTATGTAGTATTCTATTTTTATAGTCATCTGGTAATTCTTCAATATGGTCTCTATAATATATAAAGAGCTCTTCTAAAAGTTTACCCGCTTTTTCTTCCTGGCTTTTAGCTGTCTTATTAAAGTATACTCTATTAAACATGAATTGTCTTAGGCCATACATTGCATTACTAATCTTATCAGACATAATTATATGGTTTTTCTCATCACTGTTATTTACTATATCATGTATTAATGTATCTAGTCTTACTTTAACTGTTTTACCTAATATCTCACAATACTCCTCTGGTACATCTTTCTCCGTTATAATATGTGCTCTAATTGCATCATCTATGTCATGATTTATATAAGCTATCTTGTCTGCGTATCTAACAACCTTGCCTTCTAAAGTAGAAGGATTACCACTTGTTTGATGATTAACTATGCCATCTCTAACTTCCTTTGTTAAATTTAAACCTCTACCATTATTCTCTATTATTTCTACAACTCTTAAACTTTGTAAACTATGTTGAAATCCACCTGGGCAAATTTTATTAAGTGCCCGCTCTCCAGCATGTCCAAATGGAGTATGCCCTAAATCATGTGCAAGCGCTATTGCTTCTGTTAAATCTTCATTTAATCTTAAAGCTTTGGCTATAGTTCTTGCTATCTGAGACACTTCTAATGTATGAGTTAATCTCGTTCTATAATGATCACCTTCTGGTGCGAGAAATACTTGCGTCTTATGTTTTAGTCTTCTAAAGGCTTTGCAATGAATTATTCTATCCCTATCCCTTTGAAATATTGTCCTTAAATCACATTCAATCTCAGGAATATCTTTTCCTAATGATTTGTCTGAAAAAGTAGCATATTGGCTCAAGGTATCATGCTCCCTTAATTCTTGTCTAATTCTCATTGTTAAATTTGCTTTATACAAAAATTACACCTCCACTGGTTCATCGACAGTCACATAGCCTAAAAATAAGCTCTATTATATATATTAAACAACTATATCAATTTTCCTTTTATTTTTCTATATAAATTTTAAAAAAGGTATGAATATCTTTATAATAAAAGATTTCCATACCATTTTGTATCCTTTTGTTAGTTTTATTTTATTTATCATCTTGATAGCTACGGTCCAAGCTTGGGCATTTTCCATTTGAAGGACAAGAGCTACAACTTCCACAAATCTTTCCTGCTTTAATATCTTTAACTTTTTTTATAATAATAAATGCAACATAAATTATTAATAAAATTGCTATAATTATAGTTGTCATATAAATACCTCCTTTATATAAACAAGCTTCCAATCTGATAGATCAATGTTGATACTAACCAAGCAACTGATAGCTGAAATGATATAGCAAATATCGTCCATCGTGTAGATTTTAATTCTCTTTTTATTACAGCTATTGTCGCAATACATGGTGTATATAATAAGCAAAACACCATTAGGGAATATGCGTTTAATGCACCAAAGCCAACTCCAGATAAAATTCCTATAAGGCTTGTCATTCCTGCTGCAGATGTTATATCACCTATGCTAAATAAAACACTGAAACTTGAAACTACTATCTCTTTAGCTGCTAAGCCTGCAACAAGTGCTACTACTACTTGCCAAATACCTAATCCTGCTGGAGCAAGTATCGGTGAAATGAATTTACCAGCAATCGCACCAAAACTATCTCCCATTTCACTTACATAACCATTTGGCCCTATATTTAATACAAACCAAACTAATATAGATGCAAGGAATATTGTGGTTCCCGCTTTAGTTATATATTCTCTTACCTTTTCCCAAACATATATTAATATTGTTCTAGAACTTGGCGCTTTATATTCAGGAAGTTCGATTAATAATGCATTAGATACTGAAGAACCTTTTGCCTTGGTCATTTTACTAATGATATATGCACTAAATATTGCAACAAATAATCCTATTAAATACATTGAATATGC
>DUQJ01000027.1 GCA_012837865.1 Clostridiales bacterium
AAGTAAGCTCGATATTTCTTTAATATTAGAAATAAAAAGAACAAATGAAGATAGTATTGCAAAATAAAGGAAGGAGCCACTAAATAATACCTCAAGCACTAATACCAAACATATTACCAATCTAACCTCTGTTGGGCCAAGCAGACCCGAGTCGATAGAGTATTTATCATTTGTCTTATATCTTAGTAGTGCAATAATTATTTCTAAGGCATACATAACAATAAATGCATAGCCAATTAGGCTGAACTTCGGTCCAAGATATATCATAAACCCAGCACCAACAACAGTAATACCTATCCAGTCAATAATAATATCCAAACTAAAGCCATACCATTTTCGTGGAGTATTCCTATAATAGGCCAATCTTCCATCAAGCGAATCACCATACCAATTAATAAAAGAACCGATTATTCCTAAGAGAAGGAAGTAAGGACTAAGAAATGCTCCTAAAATAAAACTTAGACCTAAAATTAAATTACCCACAAGACCTATTGCAGTAAGCATATCAGAGCTAATAAATGAGGGTACATATTGAACAAGAAAAGCAATAGTCTTTTGTTCATATTTCTTCATGATATTTGTTCTCTCACGTCCTTTAGAAATAGCATTCAAGGCCTCATTCAACGAGTTATTATCCTTTTTCATAGTTTAATTTATTTATTAGTAATAATAAATAGCATCAATCCTTAATCTTGTAAAAAGATAAATGTATTTTTTAATCTTGCAAATATAGTAATATTAACCTAAAATAGGCTAGAAAACTTTAGATTGTTTTCGTAAATAAGCTTAAATTTATTCAGTCGTTATGTAATTTAATAATTACTAATATTTTTTTATCTACTTTTGTATAAATAAATATTAGTTATGGAAGAAAGCTTGCTATTAGATAAGGAACATTGGAAGAAGTATTGGGAAAAATATATTTTTGAATCAGTACCCGATAATAATATACTTGATAATTATTTACCAAAAGATATTAGTGGTAAATCGGCAATTGAAATTGGAGGTTTCCCTGGTTTTTTATCTGTTTACGCATATAAAAAAGGTTTTTCAGATGTTAGTTTTCTTGATTTCTATATTGACCCTAAGATAATAAGGAAGGTGGAAGAGAAAAATGACATTCCTAACATAATTAATTATATAGAAGGTGACTTTCTTAAATATCAGCCAGAAAAAGAATATGATTTTGTTTACTCTCTCGGTTTTGCAGAGCATTTCGATGATACCAAAGATATAATTGAAAGGCATTTGAATTTCGCCAAAAAAGGAGGCAAAGTAGTGATTATTATGCCTAATTTCTTAGGAATAAATGGTTTAGTGCAAAAGTTATTTGATAAAGAAAACTTTAAGATACATAATTTGAAATCGATGGATTATAATAACCTTACCTCTATTGCTGAAAGTCTGGATATAAGTGACTATTCAATTGAATATTATAAAAAACCTATGATATGGTTAGAACCACAAAAGGGAGTATTTAATTATTTAGCAAGAAAACTAGTTAAATTATTTAGCTTATCACTCAAATTAATACCTTTTCGCAATAATTACTTATCTTCTTATATCATAATCTCATTCACCAAATAGTAATAATTACTTTTGTTGCAAATAATCATTTTTCTTCTAATTTTGACTATGCAAGGCCATAAAATCTGCCGCAGAGTTATAATAATCTTATATGGCTATTAATACAAAATTTGGTAAAAAGACTTGTTAAAATCAGGAGTTGATCTTTATGAAAAAAGAGCCCATATAAATTTAAAAAGAGCTGATATAAATTTAAAAAGATTAGGTCTTTATGAAACGCCGTTTTAATTTCTTGAAACGGCGTTTCATTTTTTTATTCTGGCGTTTCAGTAAATTGTTATGGCGTTTCAATTTTGTCTCTTGTGTGGGCTTATTTTCATAAATAGTATTAGAAGATAAGCAACAAAGTTTAGCGAGAACCAAAAAGATATTGCAAAAGTTATAATAATCTGATATGGC
>DUQJ01000001.1 GCA_012837865.1 Clostridiales bacterium
CCTTGTCCATCCCTAACCTCGCTTCTGACGCAATGCGCCTTAATATAATCAATCCTCGTTTTTTCAATTTTATATAATTAACTTGTTAATTTCTAGCCTTTTTAAAATTTATTATTCTTCCACTTCTAACTGGGCATTTTGGCCTTTAGCTCCACGCTTTCTATTTCTTACACGTCGTGCATTTAAGACTTTATCAAAATATTTAAACTCATCAGCATCCAGATTTACATTTGTCATAAACTCAAGATAATCATCACCCTCTAAAGTAATTGCTTTTGCACCTCTACTTGTACGCTTTTGTTCAGGTACATCTGATATTTGAAAGCCTAATGATAATCCCTTCTCAGTTATTAGAATAATCTTTTGATTGTTTTTGATTACATCATGTCCGGATAATAGTGATACTCCTACTATTTTATCATTTTCCTCTAACTTTGTAGCCATAAGTTGTGATCTGTTTGTCTCATATTCGATTCCAGATACTTGTTTTATAAAACCATTCTTAGTTGCAAATAACAACTGGGATTCAAATAGCTCTTCAAATGAAGTATATATAATTACATTTTCTTTTTCTAAATTACAGAGCGTATGAATCAAGACTCCTTTATCTCTTAACCTAGCTTTTGGTATATCTTCTGCCTTAACCTGATGCATATTCCCTGCATCTGTGAATAAACAAAGCCTGTCCGTATTCTCCATCTTTAATATATGAACATATTCCTTAAGATTTTCTTCTGATGCTCTAGAATAACTTGCTACATCTACAGATTTGGTATATCCAAATCTATCTATTAGTATATATATATCTTCAATCTTAATTTCTTCTTTATAATCAACAGTAGTTATATTATCAAGTATTGTTTTTCTAGGAGTATTAAATGCTTTTCTAAATTCTTTTAATCTGGATTTAATAATTTTATATAGCTCGCTTTTATTTTCTAATACAAGCTTATATGATTCTATTGCTTTTAATAATTCTTCATATTCATCATGTAACTTTAATATTTCTAGCCCTATTAATTTGCTTAACTGCATGGATAAAATAGCATCTGCTTGTCTTTCTGTAAACCTAAGTTTAGCTGCTTGTTTTTTAGATGCTTCTGTCTTAAATTTAATATCCAATATATTTCCATTAATTAAGCAATCTTTAGCTTGCTTTATTGAAGAGCTCCCTCTTAATATTTCAATAATTAAGTCAATTACATCTGTTGCTTTAATTAAGCCATCAACAATTTCTATTCTATTATTTGCTTTATCTAGCATATAATCATATTCTTTAGTATATAATTCGTCTTGAAAGTCAACAAACTCTCTTATTATTCCTTTTAAATTAAAGGTAATAGGTTGTTGATCCTTTATTGCTAATAAATTCACACTATAAGTATCTTCTAAAGTAGTTTTTCTATATAGACCGTTTAATAAATTCTCTATATCACGATCTTTTTTTACTTCAATAACTACCCTAATTCCTTCTTTCGATGACTCATCCCTTATATCAAACATTTCATCAAATACTTTTTCTTTCATAAGGTTTGATAG
>DUQJ01000028.1 GCA_012837865.1 Clostridiales bacterium
AAATGGTTTTAAATATATAAGCTAGATGCGGAAGTAGAGAGAGACAACTGAAGAGCCCAGTGCGGGAATTCCGCACGCTGGGATCTGTGCCAGGGGCGGTGGGCGACTACCGGTTCTATGGTGACTAAGCAAACCATACACGGGAAGCGTGTTTTCATATAATGTTTGTGGATAATTGGCTGTTATCGAGAGTTCATATTATTATGTGCAACAAGGATCACCTACAGACGGGTATATGGGATGAGAAATATAGCAGCAATAATGTGAGCGCTAAATAAATATTGTTATGCACCCTTGCAGGGTAGGATGAGGAAAGGTTTCTAAAGGTGATAAAGTGGATAGAATAAAGAAACGGTTACTAAATCTAGCGATAGGTGAATTTGTAGCCCTATGTACATTTGCTTTTTTGTTTTCACACAGGATATTAAACATAGGAGTAGCTAGTTTAATAGCATTTTTATATCTTATATTTATATTATTGCAAGGAAGCATATATTGGTTTTATAGGTATATATTAATGGTGAAAAAAGCTGATTTTAGTCCTAGGGCTATAAAAATTTTTAGATCTTTAAGACCTTTAAATATGTTTTTATTAGTATGCGGAGGTGTACTAATACCCATTATTAAAAGTAGCAATAAAGATTTAATAATTGCTATTGGTGTGTTTTTATTTGGAGTAATTGAGTATATAAATTACTATTGGTACAGGTTAAGCTATGGGAAATCAGGATTTAATATTAGGATATTATTAAATACAAAATTAAAAAAATCAAGTATCAATAAAATGATTAATAAGTAATATGAAGATACATTTCTCATGGAACAAAGGATTTAATAGGCTCTCTAATTATCAGGTTATAAGTTTAAGAGTGTATGGCATCTTATAACATAGTACTCCCAATATCCCACGACCTAAGCTAGGAGCTAGCTAAGGCCGTGGAACATCAGGAATACGTGAGACGTTAGAAGACAATCTCTAAGTCGAAATAGAAAAGGTTTATATTAAAAACAATATTAGTAAGGTTGTTGAGGATTTTGGAAGGGTATTCTGGATGTTTTCAAAGATTGTGAGAGCATCGTTATTATAAGTTGTTGGACATGACAGAAGTAGGGAGGCCTGGCAAAGTTATCTAAGAAGAGTTAGGTGATGGAATGAAAAGTAAAAGAGTACAATATTTTATGCTGATTTGTATCATTATTATATTAGGATTGGTATCAAGGAAGATTTCATTTGTGCCACTGTTTGTAGGCGACATATTATGGGCGATAATGATTCTCTTTATAATTCAATTTCTTTTCATTGATATTGAACTAAAGGTCTTGTTCTTAGTAAGTCTGATGATATGTTACATGGTCGAGATTAGTCAGCTGTATCAAGTAGACTGGTTAAATTACATACGAATGACAACACCTGGAAGACTGGTATTAGGGCAAGGTTTTTTATGGAGTGATATTATTTCATATACCGTTGGAATAACTATTGTAACTTTTATTAAAGCAGCAAGACTAAAACAAATTGGGAAGAGAAGTAGATGAGGCCAAACAGTCGATCATCTTCTAACATAGTACTCCTGATATTCCACAAGCTAAGATAAAGAGCAATCTTACCTTGCGAAACATCAGGAATACGTGGGACGTTATATGTAATAGTATATATCGGAATATTCAAGTAAAATAATATAGGACATAAAAATGGAGGATAAAATGAAGAGATTGTTTATAGAAGGAAAAGATCCAACAACTTATGCTTATTTTGGATGGGCACATGAATTTGGAATGGATACGGAGTTTTATGGATATGTTGAAGGATATAAAGAAGCAGGAGATATATTAGTTGAAAATGCGATTGGTGCAGACCTTGCTGATAACAAGATCAGGGATACGTTGATTTTTCCAATTTTATTTTCATATAGGCAGTTTTTAGAATTAAGAGTAAAGATGAATTATATAAAATTTAGCTTAGAAGACAATTCAAGCAAAAAAGAATTTATTAATAAAACAAGCCATGATTTAAAAAGGGCATGGGATGATTACGTCAAACCATTAGTTTTAGAGGATGCAAAGTTAATAAATATGATGGATGAGATCAATCAACTTCAATCGTATATATATGAATTTAATGACTTAGATCCAGATGGGTTTCGTTTTAGGTATCCTATAAACAAAAAACTTGATTCTTTAAATAAGGATTGGGAGTATTTAGATTTAGTGAATTTGAAACATAGAATGAATGAAATGTATGATTTGATGGAGGATATTGAATATATGCTTGCTCACTAATTAGTAGGTTAAGTAAAGAGAAGTGATATAGGGCCCTACTACATATAACATAGTACTCCTGTTCGCTACGCATATTCCGCAACCTAAGATAGGAGCTATCTAAGGTTGCAAAACATCAGGAGTACGTGAGACGTTATGTGGCATACTGTCTAGTATATAGAAAGGGGATGTTTCTGTGAATTTAAGGAAAAGAGTGTTTTATACCCTAGCATTAATATTAATTATCCTAGGAATTCTAATGTCATTTTTGAGTTTAGATTATTATGACAGACATATAAAAAGAATCCCACATATAACTGGTACAGTAACGTTAATTATAGATGAGACTAACGTGTTATTAGATAAGAATAATAGTACTTTAGCGTATAAAAATAACTCGCTAAAAAATAGAGAGTTGATAGATATAATACAGGGAAGTTTTCAGAGAAGATTTGGAGAGTATGGTCCTAATGAGTTTACATTACATATAAAGACGCAATGTCTAGAAAATTTAAATGAAAAAATAACAGATGATTTAAGTGTTAATTTCGGTTACATTTCATCAAATAATTGGCATAAAGGGAATGTCGAATTAAAAATTAATATTAGTGATATAACAGAGAAGACATTTAAAGTATCATTAGAACAAGTTGTAACTGGAGATGAAGAAAAGATAGACAATGAAGAGTATGTTGTAGATTTTTCTAATAATGAACAACTTGAAAATCTAAACATTTTTGGTAAATTTAAATAAAGCGGTAGTTTCCAACAGTACGCCACATAACAAGTTGTTGCCAACATCCATTCAGCCTGTAGAGGGATAAGCAATAAGTTACTTTGCTGAATGAACATCGGCAACAACGAGACGTTAGTAGACAGATCTTATGTATTTGGTGTCTGTATGTGGGGTTATAATTAATTGCTATGGCCTTTGTTGCGCAGTTATAGATATTGAGTCATAAAATATAAACTTAAACATTATTGAGTTTGTCAC
>DUQJ01000029.1 GCA_012837865.1 Clostridiales bacterium
GCAGGAGCTGCTTTTGCACCAAATAACATTGTAATTGGAGTCTTTGGAATATTCCCTTTTTTGATTTCAAAATATTTATATATAATATACAAGGCATTCATTTGCTGTCTTTTATATTCATGTAATCTTTTAACCTGTATATCAAGTATAGAGTTTTCATTTATCTCTATATCTTGTTTATTTAAATAGTCTTTAAGAGCTCTTTTATTATTATGTTTTATTTCTAATAATTCATCTAGAACTTTTTGGTCATTTTCAAATTTTAATAATCCCTCAAGTTTACTTGCATCCTTATAAAAATCTTTACCAATTAAACTAGTAATATATTCATCTAATTCATTATTACAATGTGTTAACCATCTTCTAAAAGTAATACCATTTGTTTTATTATTAAATTTTTCCGGATATATTTTATAAAAATTATTTAATTCATTATTTTTTAATATTCTAGTATGAAGAGCTGCTACACCATTTACACTAAAGCCATAATGAATATCAATATGTGCCATATGAACTCTATGGTGTTCATCAATAATATATACAGAATGGTCATTATATTTTTCTCTGACTTTTTGATCTAAGACTCTAATAATTGGCATTAGATGTGGCACTACTTTTTCTAGGTATCTTATTGGCCATTTCTCCAAAGCCTCTGCTAGTATTGTATGGTTTGTATATGCAACAGTTTTACTTACAATTTCAACTGCCTCATCCATTTCTATGCCTTTTTCCATTAATATTCTAATTAATTCTGGAATTATTAATGTAGGATGTGTATCATTAATTTGTATTACTGCGTATTCGTTTAAATCATGAAGTGTAGAACCTTTTTCAAGGCATTCGTCAATAATTAAACTTGCAGCATTACTTACCATGAAATATTGTTGATATATTCTTAGTAATTCACCTTTTTCATCACTATCATCTGGATATAAGAATAATGTTAAGTTTCTGCTTATATCTTCTTTGTCAAAACTTATTCCATCTCCTACTATTGTCTCATCAACACTCTCAACATCAAATAAATGTAAGTAATTTGTTCTATTGTTATATCCTAAAACAGGTATATCATATAGCCTTGATGTTACAGTATGATCACCAAATTTAACTTCATAGCTTGTATCACGCTTTATCAACCAACTCTCATCTGTTATCCATGGATTAGCTTCTTCTTTCTGAAGATTGTTTTTAAAAACTTGTTTAAATAAACCAAAATGATAATTTAATCCTATACCATCACCATTTAAACCCAATGTTGCTATAGAGTCTAGAAAGCATGCAGCTAATCTTCCAAGACCACCGTTACCTAATGATGGTTCTAATTCTACTTCTTCGATTTCAGTTAAAGACTTTCCATTTGCCTTTAATTCTGATTTAATATCATGATAGATACCTAAATTTATTAAATTGTTCGATAATAGTTTACCTATTAGAAATTCTGATGAAACATAATATAATTTCTTTTTCCCTGTATCTTTATATCTTGCAAGTGACATATCTTTAGTTTGTTCTAAAAGTGCAAGATATATTTCTTCATTACTAGAATCAGATATTCCTTTGCCATATTTCTTTACTAATAATTTTTCCAACATATTCTTATCCTCTTTCTTTTATATTAATCTTTTTTGGCTCTTTTGCTTAAATATGTTAATTCTTTTAAATATTGAATTTTACCTTTAGTTAATTCAAAATCAACTAGCTTCCATTCCCAATTCGGCGACCCTAATGTACCAGGAGAATTAATTCTCGCCTCGTCACCTAGCTCTAATATATCTTGAATTGGTAGAATTACAATTTTAGCAGCACTATCTAATGTATAGTGCATATATTTATTTACAAATATAGTCTCGTCATATCCAAGAGCTTCTAATTTGTCTAATGCTGCCTCTTGCACATCTTTGCTCTGGCTTTCAAACCAACCAGTTGATGTTTGATTGTCATGAGTTCCTGTATAAATAATTATGTTCTTTTCTTCTAAAAAATCGTGTTCCTCTATCTCTGGTCGAAAATTAAATTGGGCTATTGACATTCCTGTTAAATTAAAATAATCTCTTAAGTCTAATACCTCCGGTCTTAGCTCTCCTAAATCTTCAACCACCACTTTTATGCCTGACACACCATTAAATATTGCCGACAAGACATCATATCCTGGTGCTTCTAACCATTCACCAATAACAGCTGTCTCTGACTCTGCAGGTATACTCCAATATGTGTCAAAAGCTCTAAAGTGATCTATTCTTAGCAAATCAAATAATTTTGCATTATATGCCATTCTATCTATCCAGAATCTATAACCATCTCTTTCAAGCTGGTCCCAATCATATATTGGATTCCCCCATCTTTGACCAGTTTCAGAAAAAAAGTCGGGCGGTACCCCAGCAACAAAACTTGGATTCCCATTTTCATCAAGTAAAAAATTTTCCTGATTAGCCCATACATCTAGCGAGTCTACTCCTACATAGAAGGGAATATCGCCCATGATTTTTATTTCATTATCATTAGCAAATTCCTTTAAATCCATCCATTGTTTATAAAAAATATATTGAATAAAGATTTCATATTTAATTTCATTTAAATATTTATCCCATGAACTTTCTTCTTTAAAAATATAATTTTGTTCTTCTTTAGGCCATTCATTCCAGGATAATAATTTGTTCTTTTTCTTTAATGTTAAATATAAGCCATATTGCTTTAGCCATTTTTGTTTTATAAATGTTTTATATTCCTCATCATTTAAATCCATTTTTTTATTAATAAAATTATTATATGCTATCTTCAAATATTTTTCTTTAAATTCCCTTACTAATTTATATTCAATCTTACTGCTTTCTTCATTAAATAGGTCGGCTTTCTTATCTAATAATCCATTCTCATATAATTTATCCAGACTTATATAAATTTCATCACCTGCAAATGATGAATATGGTTGATAAGGAGAATTGCCATAACCTAAAGGATTTAGGGGTAGTACCTGCCATATTGATATTCTTGCCTCTTTTAACAATTTTATAAATTCATATCCATAAGTCCCCATATCACCAACTCCATGTTTTGATGGTAATGATGATAAAGGCATTAATACTCCAGCAACTCTCATCAGTAATTTCTCCTTGCTATTGAATTATATCTAGATATTTAATTCTACAAACTTCATGGTCAATAATAATATGTTTGCCTTTAGATCCAGCTAATAATGACATTAATTCATCAAATGCTGACGAGGATTTCAAATAAAAATCCTGTTTAACTGTGTTAAAATCTAATTGGCTATATCCTGTTAGTTTAATTCCATCAAATCCTGCTACGGGCTTATTAATCCCCATATCTCTTAGTGCATATTCAGCCCCTATCGCCATAAGATCAGATCCACATATAATCATATCTACGTCTTTGCCAAATTCAAGAGTTATTTCTCTTGCTTTTAATTCATTAAAGTCTCCATGTTTAATTAGTAGTTCAAGTTTATACTCGTGTTGGAGTATCTTCATTGCGGTTATTCTTTCATTAGTTATATGTCCACCCTCACCGCCAGCTATATACAATACTTTATTTATTTTTTCATTTTCTTCTATAGTCTTTTTTGCGACTTCATATTGTGCTTTATAATGATTAACTGCAATACATGAGGTTTTTCCGTTAATCATATAGGAGTCAACTAATACTATATAAAAATCCTTTTCTTCAATTACTTTATATAAGTTTTGATTCTCTATTGATAAATGGTAGATTATAAGGCAGTTGATTCTCTGCGACTTCAATAGAGTGTTTATTTCATAATATGACATATCATCAAACTGTGAACTAAAGAAAGTAACTACCTCTACTTGATATTCTTTAGATTTGTCAAAGGCAGCCATTAAATACTGCATGCTTATTTCATCTACAAACTGACTATTATGTCTTATATCAACAATTAGTCCTACTCTATTAATTTTCTTTTTTGATAAAGAGACTGCTAACTTGTTAGGTACATAGCCTAATTCCTCTACAGCCTTCTCTACTTTTAATCGAGTTTCTTTACTAACTAATTCTTTATTGTTTAGAGCTTTTGAAACGGTTGATTTTGCTACACCCGCTCTTTTAGCCACATCGTTTATCGAGACCATATCCACCTCCATGAAGAAAACGGTTTCTTTAGGTAATATAAGGCATTTAATTGTATTTGTCAATAGTTTTTTCAAAATCTCTTTCTTTTTCGTCAAAATATGACAAGCCCTTGTAGCTGATTTCTATTTATTTTAGCTTGGCTGGAATTATATCATCATTTGATTCTTCTAGCTCTAATTCGATTTTATCACCTACATTTATTATGCCAGCTTTTTTATTATCTAAGATATCTAATAAATAATAATTAGCTTTGTTTTTTAATTTAATAAAATAAATTGAATTTCCTTCTAGAGTTGCTACTTTTATATTCTCAACAATTCCACTTATCTCTATACTATCAATGTTACTTACACTTACACCCGAATCTCTTAATAATCTTTTATATTCAGATAAAGTCTCAGAAATGTTGTTGCCTGTTGCTACGATTTGATATTTCTCAACATTTATCATCCCATACATTTTGACTAATTCTCCACTATCTTTCAAAGACACCAAATATGTTGGTTGATTTTCTATCTTTAATAATAATGGGAATGTAGCTTTATATTCTAAATGTTGAACAGCACCTTCTGCACTTTCCATGGCAGAAAATTCTTCTGCTCCTGATATTGGATATAGGTGGGTCTCTTTGGTTCTTTTATTCATTAAAATAAAGCCTATATTACTCTCATCTTTTCCAACACTTGTTATTCCAGTATAAATCCAATTGTCATCTCCTTGTGGAATATAGTTGTATCCTGAAGTAGTTTCCCTTACTCCCTTTTGTCCAATTAAGGAATTCCAAAAACCTTTTTGATAGATACCATAATTATCATATTGGTCTAAAAGTAGATTAGATCCATATACATTGTCTACCCATTCAGGTATTTCATTTAAAGAATATTCAATATGCTCTCCTGTTATTGCATTTACTAAAACAGCTCCTATTATTTCTTTCCCTCCAAATAGACCTATAGTTTTATCTACTATTGGTGCTATCCAATATGGCTTATCTTCTTCATCCAATTCTAGGGTTGATTCCCAGAATATTTTCGTGGGATAGTTCATTCTTAAATATCTAGTTAAATCCCTTGAAAAATAATCACTCTTTGTATATTTTATTCCCCCATCAACTCTTACTAAATCTGCTTCTTGAGTATTCATGTCTACTTTAATAAATCCTGGAGTCCCACTGTGCCTATTGCTTAACCATTTAAAAAAGCCTGCATGATTTAGACAAGCAACCCTAGTAGGTACACCTTTAACAGTTATTTGCTCAGTATCATTTATTTCATACTGGGAAATAACATCTTGTAAGCCACCTAATTTCCTATTGGCAATTTTCATTGCACTATCCTTATCTAATAAGGGCACATTTCCTATGGTCGCACTATAATCTTCAAAATCATGTTCTGTTATATAAGTACTTATTAATTTAGAGTAGGTCTTAGCTCTAAAAAACACTGTGCTAGCAAGTTTAGTTATAATAAATATAAGTAAAATTACAGATAATAATGCAAATGATCCATGTGCTGTTTTTACAGAAGTGGACTTTGCTATCATAGAAAACGCATATAGTAATAAACTTACAAATGCAATAATCCCTATTATAAAAAACCAAAATCCTTCTGATTTGATATTTAATGCTGGTAAAAATAAATAGTATATTATATATTCAAAGATTAAAGTTATTACGGTTATTATTGATAGTGTCTTTGTTTTATTCATAAAATTCTCTCCTTCATATATCTTTGTTTGAATTTATCTATAAAAGCAACTATAACATATGTGGTAGTTTGTAACAATTTTATGATAAATATATGTTTTAAAGGATGGTTAGATAATAGGTGTTATCATCTTTTCCTTTTCAATTCTATATCATTTGCTCCATTTATGCTCCAGCTCATTCTTCGATGTTTCATTCTCTGCGTAATTATCGAGCAATTATATTAGTAGAAAAACATGCTTGCTTTTGCAAATCAGAATTAGACATTTCTCTTTCTATCAACAAATGAAACAATTTCTTATAGCTTACTGCCATTAGATTAACCTCCTTAAATAGGCAAGTTAAAATTTCTCTACATCATATCACAAGTTCATGAATAATTCTATTTGCTATTTGAAGGTTCACTTAAGGCAATAGAGATAGTATTTTAACAATAATAAAACATGTGGTATGATTCCTTTATAAATTTATAAAATAATGCAACCTTATGCAATATTTCCGGTGTATATAGATGAAGGCCTTTAAAATCAAACCTAGGGAGGTGTTTAAAATGGAAGATGATAAAATTGTTGATCTATTTTGGCAAAGATCTGAAACAGCTATAACTGAAGCAGAGTTAAAATTTTCAAGATATCTATATTCGATATCCTTTAGGCTTCTACAAAATAGAGAAGATGCAGAAGAATGTATTAATGAAACTCTTTTGAAGGCATGGAATGCAATACCTCCTGCATATCCTTCAGTATTACGCACTTTTCTGGGTAAAATTACTCGTAACATTTCTTTGAATTACTTAGAAAAAAAGAATGCTTTAAAGAGAGGTGGAGCAGGTCAAGTTGATCTTATCTTATCAGAGCTTGAAGAATGTATACCTTCAATAGAAACAGATATAGAAGGAATTATGAATGAGAGGGCAGTGATAGATGTGATTAATAATTTTCTTGAAGGATTAAGTGTAGATCAGCGTAAAGTATTTGTCCGCCGTTATTGGTACGGAAGTAATATAAAAGAAATAGGGAAGGATTATGGATTCACTGAGAGTAAAGTAAAATCAATCCTCTTTAGACTTCGAAAAAATCTAAAGAGAGAACTAGAGAAAGAAGGGATCGTATTATGAAAAATAGAAAACTTATGAATATTATTGGTGATATTGATGATAAATATATCATTGAAGCTGAGCCCACACAAAAAGAAAAACATATCGAAATTATAAATAAGAAGCCAGTATTTATCTTGAAATTTGCACCAATACTAGCCTGCTTGGCTTTGATTATAGCAATATCTATACCTTATTTAAATGGTGGTAATGACGATTTTGTTCTTGAGTTATCCAACGGAGTTAAGGTGAAGTATGTGGATAATCCGCCTGCTGTGGTAAGTCAAGGAGATATCGAATGGTTAACGGAGGCTGAATTATTTGGAGAAAAATATAAATATGGTGATTTGAAAATAGTTGCTTTTGAAGGGACTGTGAAAGATATCCGTAATATAGTATGTGACTACAATGGCTCTAAGGATTATCGTGCAATTGCGAATATTAATGTTAGTGAGGTTTTACGAGGTGATATTGAAGAAGGTACTATTGTGAAGGTTTTATTACCTGGTCCGATAGGTACAGATGTAAATGTTTCTGAAACTAGTATTTCATCTCAGATAGCTGTGGGGGCAAGAGGTGTTTTTATGCCCATAGAGTATAATGAAAATTCTATTCGAGAAGAAAATGGCAAGGAGCTTGTCTTATTGGAACTCGCTGAATATGGATTATTAGATGGTGAGCGTTGGATATTTCTAGAGTCACCTAAAGGGTTGATTTTTAATAAAGAAGCTTATCCTTCTTTAGCAATTGCAGAAGATTTAAAAGAACTCAAGAAAATAGTGGCAACTAAACTTAAATAGAACTAAAAAGAAAGAATTATAAATAAGTTATAATATTGAAACCCCATAACACAATCATAGCATCTCCTTCTTGTAATCTATATAGTACAGACCTTGATACAACACATTTGGATGCTTCATTATCATTTAATTTAGATGAACTTTTGTAATGCAGTCGACGGGACTTGAACCCGCGTCTAACACCTCTAACCCCTTTAATATAAGGGCTTTAGAAATTGAATAATTGAAAAGTAATCAATATAGTAACCATAAAATCTGAATATTTAGAAAGGAGTATTTCCACATCATCTTTTTTTAATTTATTAATTTAAGATCTAGTTCATTAAGTAATCTATAAGCTATACTAAATAGGGTGTTTCTTCATTATACATGATTTATCAAGATTATAAAAAAACATTCTAATAGTATTAATAGTA
>DUQJ01000030.1 GCA_012837865.1 Clostridiales bacterium
AGCTTGTGGATTAATAATAAAATGATACATGTTTTCTCCTATATGTATATTAAAAAAATAATTAATTTAATAGTAATACAAATATTTTTCCTTGTCAATCCATTATATAAATATAAGCAAAGCCTGATACATGCACTTTATTAAAGAAAAGACATATTATATAAAGAAATTACTTATAGTGGAACAATATTCCAAAAGGGGTTCAATTTATGGAAGATTTTAAGCAAATGTGCATGGATAATGTGACTATGCCCTATTCAAAAGATGTTAAAGGCAGGAGTATGTACGATTATAGGTGTGATAATACACCGGATGATTTTGATAAATTTCCGTTAGGCATGGCTTATGTTCCATGGCAAAAATTCAAGAACTTATATAGCAATGAATATGAAGCGATGAAACATGGAACTATATTTAAAGATTTAAATTTACCTTGGATAGGGAGGGGATGTTAAAATGGCTGATACAGATAAGTATCAATTGTTTCATTTTATAATAGCAACAAGTTTTGTTTTGGATGATCTAAGGTTGTTTTTAGACACCCATCCTACTGAGATGGTTGCACTTGAATATTTTCAAAGCGTGCAAACAGTAAGAAATGAAGCTGTTCAAAAATACACAAATTATTATGCACCAATTTGTAGTTATAATGTAGCTCCAAGTGATGATTGGTCTTGGGGTAATGAGCCGTGGCCATGGGAAGGGGAGTGCAAATAGTATGTGGACTTATGAAAAGCGTTTACAACATCCAGTTAATATAAGTGAAACAAATGCAAAACTAGCAAAAGTAATTATAAGCCAATTTGGTGGTCCAGATGGCGAGCTTGCAGCTTCGCAACGTTATTTGTCGCAACGATATAGCATGAGCAATAGAAGAGTAGCGGGTCTTCTGACTGATATCGGGACAGAAGAACTTTCTCATATGGAGATGGTTTCAGCCATAGTACATCAACTAACTAAGAATCTAACACCAAAAGAAATAATGGATCAAGGATTTGCAGAATACTATGTTGATCATACATTAGGTGTTTATCCAATAGCAGCTTCAGGTTCTCCATTTACTGCAACATATTTCCAAAGCAAAGGGGATCCAATTACAGATTTATGCGAAGATATGGCTGCTGAACAAAAAGCGAGAACAACATACGATAATATATTACGTTTGGTTGATAATCAAGAAGTGCGTGATCCAATAAAGTTCTTAAGAGAACGAGAAATAGTTCACTTTCAAAGGTTTGGAGAAGCGCTTAGAATGATTCAAGATGATTTAGATAGTAAAAACTTTTATGCTTTTAATCCATCATTTCCATGTGATATGAATGTAAAATAAAAATAAAAAGGTGTAGAATATTTAAAATTCTACACCTAAAATTTTACCAGAATAATTGTCCATCTATTTTTATACTAGTAGACTTTTTGTCGTAACCTGCTCGAACAGCTGGTTTATATGCATTAAAATATAATCGATTATTAATATTATTTGTTCCAGATAAAGCTTCTTTTGCAGCTTTAATGCAGTCTTTTTGTGCAGAAGATTTAAAGTTATTATAGTTAGACAAATGTTTTTCTAGTATTCCCATTGAAACGACGCTGAACTGTCCTTTTTGATAGATTACTTTATTGATATTATTAGGATACTTTTTTGATTTAACTCTATTAAGTACAACATTTGCTACTGCTAATTTTCCTTCATAACTTTGTCCGCTTGCTTCAGAATAAATTAAACAAGCTAATAATTTTAGTTCGTCCGTAGAAGAATCAAATTCTTCTCTTTGTGATTCTTTTGTTGTCTTTGTATTGCTTTTACTTGTCTTTTCCTTAGTTGTTGTATTTTCTTTAATTGATTTAATTTCTATAGGTGGTTCATATTTAACGGCATAATTAAAATCAGTAACAATATCTACATAATCTATACTTACATAGCCAGTCGAGTTTGTTTGTGGCAAATGTATTTGTACCCAATCTTCATTTATATTATAAACCTTATAGGATTCGGACTTATATATAGAAGATACTTGTTCGGAATCTAAATTAGGTTCTTTTCTTACGTTTAGAGCATTGAATTTTACTATAATCTTTTTAAAGCTATAATTATTAAGAATCTTATTGTCGGATAATCCGCTAGCAATATATTCAGAACTAACATATCCTTTTATACCACCTGAATTAATATGATACCAATCTCCATCCTTGTCTAATATGGTACCAACAGAGTCCCTGTATAGTTCCCCGATAATTTCACTACTAGCATTAGGTTCTTTTCTTATGTTTACATACTTTTTAGCGATAGAAACACCTAAATCAGAATACTTTCCTTCGTCAATTACTATATCTTCATCATCTAGAGTGTCTTGATCTTGTAAAACACTATCATCTACAGAAAATAAAATATTTTCTTCTATGGAGGAAAGTTTGATAGAATCATGATTCAAATTGTAAGTTTCAGTTTCATAACTAAATGATATTACACTTGGTTCTTCTATTTCGTTGTGAAATTCTTGCTCTATTAATTTATTATCAGTGATAATTATAGTTTCATCATAATTTTTATTATAAAAGTTAAAAAAATGTGATGATAATAAATAAGTTGAAAAGATTATAGCAACAAAGAAAATATTTGGTGTAATTACCCTTCTGGTTCGCATAACAGTTCTCACTTTCTTAATAACTTGTTAATCAAATTGTAACAATTATAACTTATTTAAATTAGAATTGCAAATAAAAAGTACGTTATACTGCATATAAGGCATCATTTGTATTTTATATGGCTATTTAAAGCATAAAAAAAGCATACAATAAAGTATATAATTCATTGTATGCTGTAATATTTATTTAATGCACTTCATAACCTTTTAACATTTTAGCCCTACTAGGATGTCTTAGTTTTCTAAGAGCCTTGGCTTCTATTTGTCTAATTCGTTCTCGCGTTACATTAAATTCTTTGCCGACTTCCTCTAAAGTGCGAGGTCGTCCGTCTAGTAGACCAAAACGTAATATTAGAACTCTTTGTTCTCTATCGGTTAATGTATCTAGCAGTTTTGCTATTTGATCTTGCAAAACTGAATATGCAGCAGCTTCTTCTGGTCCTACGATTGTTTCGTCTTTTATAAAATCACCTAAATGGCTATCATCTTCTTCTCCTATCGGTGTATCTAATGATATAGGATCTGCAGACACTTTTAAAATTTCTCTTACTTTTTCTACTGGCAATTCCATTGCTTCTGCTATTTCGTGTTCTGTTGGCTCACGTCCATATTCCTGTAATAAGTTTCTAGAAACTCTATATGTTTTATTAATAACTTCAGACATATGTACAGGGATTCTAATAGTTCTAGATTGGTCAGCAATGGCACGAGTAATGGCCTGTCTAATCCACCAAGTAGCATATGTGCTAAATTTAAAGCCTTTAGTATAATCGAACTTTTCAACAGCCTTTATTAAGCCGAGATTACCTTCCTGTATTAAATCTAGAAAGGATAGGCCCCTTCCTACATATCGCTTCGCGATACTAACAACTAATCTGAGGTTAGATTCAACTAATCTTTGCTTTGCGAAGTCTTCACCTTTTTCAATTCGTTTAGCTAAGTCAACTTCTTCTTCCATTGTTAATAAATTATAATTACCAATTTCTTTAAGATATAAATGAACGGGATCTTCAGTAGATAGTATCTGAGCTGAAGCAGTTGATTTCTTTGTCTTCTTAGTTTTAGTGGTTGCAACTTTCTCTTTATCTTCTTCTGGATCATCAATAGCATCATCTTCATCTAATTCCTCTAAAGTATCATCTTCATCAGGAGCAAGAACGATAATATTGTATTTTTCTAGTTTTTCATATATAACATCAATTTGACTATTGTTTAGGTTTGATTCTTTTATGAAATCATTTACCTTTTGTTCGTCAAGTATACCTTCGTTTATTTTCGCATCAGCAATTAGTACTCTGAATTTTTCTTCTAACACACTACGCGTAGTTTTATCATTCATTATAATTCCTCCGTAAAAAGCTTAAAATTGGGCTAAGTATCATTATAGCACAAATTAATCAATAAAGATATAGTTATTATACCAATAATTGTGGGTTTAAAACCATTATTAGACAGAAGTTGGTTAAAAAAGAAGAAAAAACAAGAGTATTATATATATAACAACTAAAGCTATCCTCACTGCTTCTTTTAGTTGCAAATAAATAGAAGTTATAATATAATTAAATGCGTATATAAAGAAAATAGGAGGAATTAGAATGAACTATGGTTATTTTGATGATAAGAACAAGGAGTATGTAATTACTACTCCAACCACACCATATCCTTGGATCAACTATTTGGGTTCTCAAGAGTTTTTCTCATTAATTTCTAACACTGCAGGGGGATATTGCTTCTATAAAGATGCAAAACTTAGAAGAATTACAAGATATCGCTATAATAATGTACCACTTGATTTAGGTGGCGGACGTTATTATTACATCCACGACCAAGGTGATGTTTGGTCACCAGGATGGGCGCCTGCTAAAAATGAGTTAGAAAATTATGAATGTAGACATGGAATGGGTTATACCAATATTACAGGTGAGCGAGGCGGAATTAAAACAAGTACTACTTTTTTTGTACCTATTGACTGTAATGCTGAAGTTCATAAATTAGTAGTTAAAAATACATCCGATAAAAAGAAAGAAATAAAGTTATTCTCCTATGTAGAATGGTGTTTATGGGATGCACATGATGATAGCACTAATTTCCAAAGAAACTATAATACAGGTGAAGTTGAAGTTAAAGACTCTGTTATTTACCATAAAACTGAGTATAAAGAAAGAAGAAATCATTATGCATTCTTCTCGGTAAATGCTCCGATTGACGGATTTGATTCTGATAGAGAAAGTTTTATCGGAAGATATAATAGTTATGAAAATCCACAAGCTGTTATGGCGGGTGAGTCAAATAATTCAATTGCTGATGGTTGGTCACCAGTTGCTTCTCATTGTATTAATATAGAATTAGAGCCAGGTGAAGAAAAAACATTTGTGTTTATGCTAGGTTATATAGAAAATGAACAAGAAGACAAATGGGAAAGTAAAAATGTAATAAATAAAACAAAATCAGATGAAATGATTGCAAAATACTCTACTACTGAATCAGTAGATTTAGAATTACAAAGACTAAAAGATGATTGGGAAGTATTATTATCAAAGTATGCAGTTAAATCAGATGATGATAAATTAAATAGAATGGTTAATGTATGGAACCAATACCAGTGCATGGTAACATTTAACCTATCAAGAAGTGCATCATATTTTGAATCTGGAATTGGAAGAGGTATGGGCTTTAGAGATTCTAATCAAGACATACTTGGATTTGTTCATCAAATACCAGATAGAGCAAGAGAAAGAATTATCGACCTTGCATCCACTCAATTAGAAGATGGTGGAGCATATCATCAATATCAACCACTAACTAAAAAAGGTAATGATGAGATTGGTGGTAATTTTAACGATGATCCATTGTGGTTAATTCTTGCGGCAGTACAATATATAAAAGAAACAGGAGATTTTACTATACTAGATGTAATGACTCCGTTTGATAATGATGAGTCTACGAGCACTCCGTTAAGCGATCATTTAAAGCGATCATTTAATCATGTACTTAACAACTTAGGTCCTAATGGCTTGCCACTTATTGGACGAGCTGACTGGAACGATTGCCTTAACTTAAACTGCTTCTCAACAGTTCCAGGAGAATCATTCCAGACATCAACAAGCAAAGATGGTAGAGTTGCAGAATCAGTTATGATAGCAGGAATGTTCTGTTATATAGGAGAAGAATATGCAAGGCTTATGGAAACCGCAGGAGATAAAATAGAATCTGAACGTGCTTACAAAGAAGTTGCCAACATGAGAGATGTAGTTATGGAACATGGTTGGGATGGAGAATGGTTTGTTAGAGCATATGATGATTTTGGTAAAAGGATAGGTAGTAAAGAATGTGAAGAAGGTAAAATATTTATTGAATCACAAGGTTTCTGTGTTATGGGTAAATGTGGCTTAGAAGATGGTAAAGCTGTTATGGCATTAGATTCAGTAGATGAACACCTAGGAACAAAACATGGACTGGTATTAAACAGCCCAGCATTTACGAAATACTACGTAGAATATGGTGAGATTTCTACATATCCACCAGGATATAAAGAGAATGGCGGAATATTCTGTCATAATAATGCTTGGATTATGATTGCAGAAACAGTGGTAGGAAGAGGAGATAAGGCTTTTGACTACTATAAGAGAATAGCACCAGCATACACAGAAGACCATTCAGAAGTTTATCGTCTTGAGCCATATGTATACGCACAGATGGTAGCAGGTAAAGAAGCTGGACGTTTCGGTGAAGCGAAGAACTCTTGGCTAACAGGTACAGCATCGTGGAACTTTGTAGCAATTAGCCAATACATCTTAGGCGTAAAGCCAGAATATGAAGGTTTAATGATTGACCCTTGTATTCCTAAGGATTGGGATGAATATAAAGTTACTCGTGAATTCAGGGGAACCACATATGAAATCGAAGTTAAAAATCCTAACAATGTATCAAAAGGAATAGCTAGCTTAACTGTTGATGGAAAAACAATAGAAGGAAATATTATTCCGCATATGGAAAATGATAAAGTTCATAAAGTAGAAGTAGTACTTGGATAAATAGAATGAAATATAAATAAATATTAGAAACCCTTGCTAACAAGTTGATTGATGATATGATACTTAGCAAGGGTTTTTCCGTTCATTAGAATAAACTTCTTGACAATTGTTGTTATTATAAGTATAATCATATGGCGTGTAATATATATGCAAGTATTTTTTTATGCACAACTTTATATAGAAGAAGGTGCAAAGCAAAAAATACCACAGAAATGCTATAAAAAAATTATAATTTAGGAGGTGAAAAATTAATGCCAACATTTAACCAGTTAGTAAGAAAAGGTAGACATACAGCGGCTAAGAAATCAAATTCTCCAGCACTACAAAAGAATTTTAATTCATTGTCTAAGTCATACACTGAAACATCTTCTCCACAAAAGAGGGGTGTGTGTACAGCAGTTAGAACAGCAACGCCTAAGAAACCTAACTCAGCACTACGTAAAATTGCCAGAGTACGTCTTTCTAATGGTATCGAGGTTACTAGTTATATCCCAGGTGAGGGACATAATCTACAAGAACATAGTGTTGTTCTTATTAGAGGTGGTAGGGTTAAAGACTTACCAGGAACCAGATATCATATTGTTAGAGGTACACTTGATACGGCAGGCGTAGCTAAGAGAAAGCAAGCGCGTTCTAAGTATGGAGCAAAAAGACCTAAAGATGCAAAGTAAATGATTACTAGTTAAGTGCCGGATTAATTTTTTATTTCCATTTATTAATAGATTTCTGTGGTTACAGATAGATAAAGGAAGTTGGGTTAAACTGAGCGCGAACACAAGGAAAACATTTTAGATTACTAAAATTAATTGTGAGTACCGAAGAATTAATTTTAATTTTAATTAAGGAGGGAAGCAACGTGCCAAGAAAAGGACATATACAAAAAAGAGATGTATTAGCAGATCCAATTTACAATAGTAAAGTTGTAACAAAGCTTATCAATAACATAATGTTAGATGGTAAAAAAGGAACTGCACAAAAAGTTGTATACGGAGCTTTTGCAAGAATTGAAGCAAAAACAGGTAAAGACGCTATCGATGTATTCGAAGAAGCTGTTAATAATATAACACCTGTTCTTGAAGTAAAAGCTAGACGTATAGGTGGTGCAACTTATCAGGTACCTATTGAAGTTAGGCCTGAAAGAAGACAAGCGCTAACATTACGTTGGATGACAAGTTATGCTCGTAAAAGAGGCGAAAAAACAATGCAAGAACGTCTTGCAAACGAGATTATGGACGCAGCCAATAGCACTGGCGGTTCGGTAAAGAAAAAAGAAGATATGCATAAAATGGCGGAAGCAAATAAAGCATTCGCACATTATAGATGGTAATATATTTTTGTTATTAATAGGAGGAACTATCCTTGGCTGGAAGAGAATATCCGTTAGAACGGACAAGAAATATTGGTATAATGGCACATATTGATGCTGGTAAAACAACTTTATCAGAACGTGTTCTATATTATACTGGTATTAATTATAAAATAGGTAATACTCATGAAGGTACTGCTACTATGGACTGGATGGAGCAAGAGCAAGAAAGAGGAATCACTATAACTTCAGCTGCGACTACATGCCATTGGACACAAGAACTAGAACACGTGAAAATACCTGGAGCTTTAGAGCATAGAATTAATATAATAGATACCCCAGGACATGTTGACTTTACAGTAGAAGTTGAGCGTTCATTACGAGTTCTTGATAGTGCAATTGGTGTTTTCTGTGCAAAAGGTGGTGTTGAACCACAATCAGAGACCGTATGGCGTCAAGCTGACAAGTATAATGTACCAAGAATGGCATTTGTAAATAAAATGGACATATCTGGTGCAGACTTCTTCAACGTGGTAAGTATGATAAAAAGTAGATTGGGAAAAAATCCAGTACCTATCCAGTTACCAATTGGTGCAGAAGATGAATTTAAAGGTATTATCGACCTGTTCGAAATGAAAGCTTATTATTATAATGATGATAAGGGTGATGATGTAACAGTTGATGACATACCTACAGATATGATGGAATTAGCAAAAGAATATAGAGAAAAGATGATTGAGTCAATATGTGAAACGGATGATGTTCTTATTGATAAGTTTTTAGAAAGCGAACAACCAACTAATGAAGAATTGAAACTTGCTTTAAGAAAAGCAACTATTAGTGTTGAAATAATTCCGGTTTTATGTGGAACAGCATATAAAAACAAAGGTGTTCAAAAATTACTGGATGCTGTTATAGAATTTATGCCATCACCAATTGATATTGAATCAATATCAGGAACAGATTTAGATGGCAACCCAATTACTAGAAAAGCATCTGATGAAGAACCTTTCTCAGCATTAGCATTTAAGATTATGACAGATCCATTTGTAGGAAAGCTTGGCTTCTTTAGAGTATATTCAGGAACTATGAACTCAGGTTCATATGTTTTAAACTCTACAAAAGGCAAGAAAGAGAGAATTGGACGTATTCTTCAAATGCATGCAAACAAGAGAGAAGACCTAACTAAAGTTTATTCAGGTGATATTGCAGCAGCAGTTGGTTTTAAGTTTACAAGTACAGGTGATACTTTATGTGATGAATCAAAACCTGTTATACTTGAATCAATGGAATTCCCAGAACCAGTTATAAATGTTGCTATTGAACCTAAAACAAAAGCTGGGCAAGATAAGATGGGTGAAGCTTTAGCAAAACTTGCTGAAGAAGATCCGACATTTAGAGCTTACACAGATGAAGAGACAGGCCAAACTATAATTGCAGGTATGGGTGAACTTCACCTTGATATTATTGTTGATAGATTATTACGTGAATTTAAGGTTGAAGCTAATGTTGGTGCTCCACAAGTTGCATATAAAGAAACATTTACTAAAATGGTTGAAGTTGATAGTAAATATGCTAAACAATCTGGTGGACGTGGTCAATATGGTCATTGTAAAGTTAGATTTGAACCTATGGATTGTAATGGTGAAGAAACATTTGTATTTGAATCAAAAGTTGTTGGTGGTGCTATTCCTAAGGAATACATCCCTGCAGTTGGAATTGGTATAGAAGACGCATCAAAAGCAGGTATATTAGGTGGATACCCAGTTCTAGGTATAAAAGCTACTGTATATGATGGTTCATATCATGAAGTGGATTCTAACGAAATGGCGTTTAGAATTGCTGGATCTATGGCTTTTAAAGAAGCTATGCATAAAGCAAGCCCACAATTAGTAGAACCAGTTATGCGTGTTGAAGTTACTGTTCCAGAAGATTATATGGGCGACGTTATTGGAGATGTTAGTTCTAGACGTGGTCGAATTGAAGGCACAGAAGATGTTGGTGGTTCTAAACTAATTAGAGGATTTGTTCCTTTATCAGAAATGTTTGGATATGCTACTACTCTTCGTTCAAAGACACAAGGTCGTGGAGCATATTCAATGTTCTTCGCATCATATGAAGCAGTACCTAAGAGTGTTCAAGAGAAAATTCTTAGTTCAAAATAATTGTCTGACTAATTCTAGAAGGAATTAAACAATTATAAGATAAGCCTTGAAAATATTTCTAAATTGAAATATAATTAAGTTTATGAGAATATATTAAAGCCCAATAAGGGCACATTATAAAGAATGCTTAATAAGCAGATATTAAAGGAGGACGTTTTAAGATGGCAAAAGCTAAGTTCGAAAGAAACAAACCACATTGTAATATTGGAACTATTGGTCATGTTGACCATGGTAAAACAACATTAACAGCAGCTATATCAAAAACATTAAATATTAGATTAGGTACTGGTGAAACTGTTGATTTTGATAAGATTGACAAAGCTCCAGAAGAGAAGGAAAGAGGAATTACAATTTCTACTTCTCACGTAGAGTATGAAACTGAAAACAGACATTATGCTCACGTTGACTGTCCAGGTCACGCGGATTATGTTAAAAACATGATAACAGGTGCAGCACAAATGGATGGCGCTATCCTTGTTGTTGCAGCAACTGACGGAGTTATGGCTCAAACAAAAGAGCATATCCTACTTTCACGTCAAGTTGGTGTTCCATACATCGTTGTTTTTATGAACAAATGTGATATGGTTGATGATCCAGAATTACTAGAATTAGTTGAAATGGAAATCAGAGAATTATTAGATGAGTATGAATTCCCAGGTGATGATACTCCAATTATTCAAGGATCAGCTTTAAAAGCTCTAGAAGATCCAAACAGCGAATGGGGAGATAAAATTCTTGAATTATTTGAAGCTGTTGATAGCTGGATTCCAGATCCTGAAAGAGAAACAGATAAACCATTCCTAATGCCAGTTGAGGATGTTTTCTCAATCACTGGACGTGGAACAGTTGCAACAGGCCGTGTTGAGCGTGGTATTTTACGTGTATCAGACGATGTTGAAATTGTTGGTATTAAAGAAGAAACGCGTAAAGTAGTTGTTACAGGTATTGAGATGTTTAGAAAACTTCTTGACGATGCTCAAGCTGGAGATAACATTGGTGCATTACTACGTGGTGTTCAAAGAGAAGAAATCGAAAGAGGTCAGGTTCTTTGTAAACCAGGTTCAATCAAATGCTATAAAAAATTTACTGCACAAATATATGTACTAACTAAAGAAGAGGGTGGACGTCATACTCCTTTTTTTAATAACTATAGACCACAATTTTATTTCAGAACAACAGATGTAACAGGTGTTATTCAATTACCAGAAGGTGTTGAAATGTGTATGCCTGGCGACAATATTGAAATGACAATAGAATTAATTCATCCAATCGCTATGGAACAAGGTCTAGGCTTTGCTATCCGTGAAGGTGGAAGAACAGTTGGTTCAGGAAAAGTTGCAACTATTATTGGTTAATAAGTTTTTTAAAAGAATAATGATATTAATTAAACCACAATCCCTATGCGGATTGTGGTTTTTTAAAATACACTTATTTAGCTCAGAATATTTATAAATATTCCGATATAATAGATATATCAAAATCTAATTGAATAAAATTGTATTTGCGTTTATAATAGACTAATGAAGGCAAATATATATAAGAAGACTATTCTAGAAAAGAGAGAAAATAGATAATGAATTTGAAAGGAGTACTAAACAGAATGTTGGGTAGCGATATTGGGATTGATCTTGGAACAGCAAGTGTATTGGTATATATGAAAGGAAAAGGGGTTGTTTTAAAAGAGCCATCAGTTGTAGCCTTTGATAGAGATACTAATAAAATTAAGGCAATAGGTGAAGAAGCAAGGCTAATGTTAGGACGAACTCCAGGAAATATAGTTGCAGTTAGGCCTTTAAGACAGGGCGTTATATCAGATTATACTGTAACAGAGAAGATGTTAAAATATTTTATATATAAAGCTGTAGGTAAACAAAGATTTAGAAAACCTAGGATTAGTGTATGTGTACCAAGTGGTGTTACAGAAGTAGAGAAAAAGGCAGTAGAAGATGCAACTTATCAAGCAGGAGCTAGAGAAGTTACAATTATAGAAGAGCCTATAGCGGCAGCAATTGGAGCAGGCATAGATATTTCAAGACCATGCGGTAATATGATAGTAGATATTGGTGGCGGTACTTCTGACTTCGCAGTTATTTCCTTAGGTGGAAATGTAGTTAGTAAATCTATTAAAATTGCAGGAGATGACTTTGATGATGCAATTATAAGATATATGAGAAAAAAACACAATCTATTAATTGGAGAAAGAACAGCAGAGGATATTAAGATAAAAATTGGGTCCGCATTTCCTAGGCCAGAATCTGTTTCAATGGAAGTTAGAGGTCGTAATTTGATTACCGGATTACCAAAAACTATTTCAGTTACATCAGAAGAAACGGAAGAAGCATTAAGAGAGACAACGGCTCAAATTGTTGAAGCAGTTCATAGTGTGTTAGAGAAGACTCCGCCAGAATTAGCAGCGGATATCGCAGATAGAGGAATCGTTTTAACTGGTGGTGGATGCTTGTTATATGGATTGGAAGAATTAATTGAAGCTAAAACAGGAATTACAACAATGACAGCAGAAGAACCAATGAATGCTGTAGCAATTGGAACTGGAAAGTTTGTAGAATTTTTGAGTGGTAAAAGAAACTAGATGTTAATATAAAAGGAGTGTGCCATGGTAAGAGGATTATATACAGCATATACGGGAATGTCTAACGAACAAAAACGCTTGGATATAATTGCCAACAACCTTGCGAATGCTGCAACTGTAGGATATAAAGAAGACAGTGTAACCAACCAATCATTCGATAATGTATTAACCTATAAAATTAAAGACTCATCTGAGGCAAGTCTAGCAAAACCGATTGGAAGAATGAGTTTAGGAGTGAAGCTGGGAGAAGTATATACCAACTATAAACAAGGTTCTTTAAGACAAAGTGATGGAAAGTATCATTTAGCTTTAGAGGGCAAAGGGTTTTTTACCCTATCTGTTCAAGACGGTAACGGAAATGAAAGCATAAAGTATACAAGAAATGGTGCATTTACAATAACTAAAGATGGTCAATTAGTAGATGAAAATGGTAATGCAGTTTTAGGTGAAAGTGGGGAAATTATAATCCCAATTGAATCAAGAGAAGTAACAATTGATAAATCAGGAAATATTTACGCTGATAATATGTTGATTAATAAGTTGTCAATTGTAGATTTTGAAGATTATAACTATTTAAAAAAATCACAATATACAATGTATGAGGCTGTTGATGGTGCGGAAGAAATAGAAAGTAACGCTTCAGTACATCAAGGATTTACTGAACAATCAAATGTAAACTCTGTATCAGAGATGGTTCAGATGATTACTGTTACAAGGGCCTATGAAGCAAACCAAAAAATCATACAATCAATAGATAAGACATTAGAACTTGCAGCAAATTCAGTTGGAAAAGTATAAGTGAGGTGAAAGAGATATGATGAGATCTTTATGGACAGCAGCATCTGGTATGACATCGCAACAAATCAATGTAGATACTATATCGAACAACTTAGCCAATATTAATACGAATGGATATAAAAAGCAAAATGCACAATTCCAATCGTTACTTTATCAAACAATACAAGAAAAGTCTACAGACTCAGAAGGAATTGCGAAACCAATAGGAATACAAGTAGGATTAGGAGTTAGAAATTCTGCAATATCTTCACAATTCACACAAGGAAACTTCTTAGAAACAGGTAATGAATTTGATTTTGCTGTTGAAGGTGATGGGTTTTTTATGGTCGCAACAGATAATGGTGAAATAGCTTATACTAGAAATGGTTCATTTACACTATCAAATGGAGTTGAAGGTTTAACATTAACAACTTCTGATGGCTACCCAGTTTTAGACTCTAATGGATATTCAATTGTAATAGATGAAAGTTATAGTATAAGTAAATTAGATATAGATGAATATGGTAACTTACTATACCCTGATGAAAGTAATAATGGAGTTCCAATAGGTATTAAAATAGGTTTAGTTCAATTTAATAATCCTGTAGGGCTAGAAAAATCCTCAGGTAGTCTTTTAAAAGAAACAGTAAGTTCTGGCTATGCAAGAATAGAAGGACAAGATCCTAACTTAAGTGCAAGTAAAGTCCGAAGAAGATTTTTAGAAGGATCTAATGTTTCTGCAATTGATGAAATGGTTAATTTAATAGTTGCTCAAAGGGCTTATGAGATGAACTCTAAGGTTATAACAGCTTCTGATGAGATGTTACAACAAGCTAATAATTTAAGATAATGTAATGAGTTTTATAGGAGGAGCTGCTTATGAACATTCCAGTTAATTCAAATAATTTCAATACTATATCAAGAGAATCAAATAGTATGGATTTAGAAAATAAATTAAAAAAACTTAGTGCATCTGATAAAGAATTAATGGATGCGTGTAAGAGCTTTGAATCATATATGGTAGAACAGGTTTTTAAAGAAATGAAAAAGACAGTAAAATCTGAAGATGATGACAATGATTATATGCAATATTTTTCAGATATATTATATGAAGAATATGCAAGTAAAGCTACTAAAAATCAGGACATAGGTATAGCGAAAATGTTATTTGAATCTATGAAGAGGAATAATAATATACAACCTTTATAATATAACAAGAAAACAAAGCTGCCTGAATCAGTAAATAAGGCAGCTTTATATATTTATTAAACAAAAGAGGTGAGTACGTGGCGGAGAACATATCGGGTTATATAGAAAAGATAGTGTATAGAAATGAAGATAATGGGTATACAGTTTTATCATTAAATTTAGATGAAATTGAAATAACTTGTGTAGGTAATTTTATGGCTATAAATGAAGGAGAATTTATAGAAGTTACAGGTAATTATACAGAACATTACACATATGGGGAGCAATTTATAGTTGAAGAATACGCAGTAAAAGAACCTGGTGATATAATTGCTATGGAAAGATATTTGGGTTCTGGAGCAATAAAAGGAATAGGTCCAGTACTTGCCAAAAGAATAATTAAAAAGTTTGGAATGGAAACCTTTCATATAATGGAAAATGAACCAGAGGCCTTGGCACAAATTAAAGGGATAAGTAATAGAATTGCAATGGAAATATACAAACAGTTTGATGAAAAGAAATCAATGCGTGCAGCAATGGTTTTCCTACAAAAATATGGCCTATCTGGGAGTATGGCTCTTAAAATATATAATTATTATGAAGATGATTTATATGATGTACTAAGGGATAATCCTTTTAAATTAGCAGAGGACATATCGGGAATTGGTTTTGTTACCGCGGATGAAATTGCAACAAAGATTGGTATAGATAGAAACAGTGATTATAGGGTGCAATCTGGCATCTTATACGCCTTATTAAAAGCTAATAATGAGGGTCATATATTTTTACCTTATAATAAATTAATATTATATACAAAAAAGCTATTAGGTATAGATGATACATTTATAGAGCGCGCATTAGAACAATTAAATATAGAAAAGAAAATAATAATAAAAGAAGTAGATAATAGTAAAAATATATATTCTGCAGTCTATTATTATATGGAATTAAATATTGCTAGAATGCTAACAGATTTAAATATAGTATATGATAATACTGATACAAACAATAAAACTAGTAGTATAGAAAAAACACTTAAAATTAACTTGGATGAATTACAAAAATCAGCTATAGTCGAAGCTAATAAAAACGGTGTATTAATCATCACTGGTGGACCTGGAACTGGTAAGACAACCACAATTAATGCTATTATTAAAAATTTCGAATTTGAAGGTTTGGATATATTATTAGCAGCTCCAACAGGTAGAGCGGCAAAAAGAATGACAGAAACAACTGGGTATGAGGCAAAGACGATACATAGATTACTAGAATTATCGAAAATAGCAGGTGGTCTATTGGGAGATAACAATAGTAAATATGTATTTGATAGAAATGAAATGAATCCCCTGGATGCTGATGTTATAATTATAGATGAAATGTCTATGGTAGATATAAACTTAATGAATGCACTTTTAAAAGCAATTCCAATAGGCACAAGGTTAGTATTAGTAGGAGATGTAAATCAATTACCCAGCGTAGGACCAGGAAACATCCTTAAAGATATTATAGACAGTGATAGATTTAATATGGTCAAACTAAATAAAATATTTAGACAAGCTGCTGAGAGTGATATAATTACTAATGCACATAAAATAAATGCAGGTGAAAAAATTTGTATAGACAATAAAAGCAAAGACTTCTTTTTGTTTCCACAGAATGAAATAGATAAAATTATTAGTGTAATGATTTATTTAATTAGGGAAAGATTGCCCAACTATGTAAAGGCAAAACCAAATGAAATTCAAGTCCTTACGCCAATGAGAAAAGGTGAGTTAGGCGTTGAGAGGTTAAATAAAATATTGCAAAAGATTTTAAATGAACCATCATCTTTTAAAAAAGAGAAAATTAACAATAATAATATTTTTCGAGAAGGCGATAAAGTTATGCAAATAAAGAATAATTATCAAATTCCCTGGGAAATACTTAATAATAATATTGTTGTTCAAAATGGTACTGGAGTTTTTAATGGTGATGCTGGGAAGATAACAGAAATAAATTTATTTGCAGAAAAGTTATATGTAGAGTTTGATGATAACCGTATAGTTGAATATAGTTTTGCTCAATTAGATGAACTGGACTTAGCCTATGCCATCACTATCCATAAGTCGCAGGGAAGTGAGTATCCGGCTGTTGTAATGCCGATTCTTAGCGGACCTAAATTGTTGTTTAATAGAAACTTATTATATACGGCAGTAACAAGAGCCAAGAGCTGTGTAACAATTATTGGCAGTGATGAAATGGTTCAATATATGATAAAAAATCAAAATGAACAAAAAAGATACTCCACACTTGATGAAAGATTAAAGAATTTATAAGATAGTATGGCGTGGAAGCTAATAATGTAGTAAAATGAAAGTATATAAATGATTGTATTCTGGAGGATAATATATGCAAAAAACAACATTGGCAATAATGGCTGCAGGCTTAGGGAGTCGATTTGGAGGAATTAAACAACTTGAACCAATTGGACCGTGTGGAGAAATTATAATGGATTATTCAATATACGATGCTATAGAAGCAGGTTTTAATAAGGTTGTTTTTATAATCCGTAAAGATCTACAAGAAGATTTTAAAACTATTATAGGTAATAGAATATCTAAAACTGTGGAGGTTGAATATGTATTTCAAGAATTAGATAATTTGCCCGAAGGATATTCCAAACCAGAGGGTAGAACTAAACCTTGGGGTACAGGTCAGGCAGTATTAGCATGCAAAGATGCTGTAAAAGAACCTTTTGTTGTTATTAATGCTGATGACTATTATGGGAAAGATGCTTTCGTATTTTTACACAAGTATTTAATTGAAAACGCTAACAATGATTTTAATTACTGTATGGCAGGTTTTGTATTAGGGAATACATTGAGCGATAATGGAACAGTTACTCGAGGAGTATGCAAAGTAGAGAATAATTACTTAGTAGATATAGTAGAAACACCTGGAATTATGGATGATGGCAATAAAGTTATTGCCGAAAATCATAGAAAAGATACATTTACAATTGATAGAGAAAGTGTAGTATCAATGAATATATGGGGGTTTAAACCAAGTCTTTTTGAGAGCTTAGAACAAGGCTTTGCTGATTTCTTAGCTACAAATACGGATGCAAAAGGTGAGTTCTTACTACCCATGCATATAGATGATTTAATTAAAGCCCAAAAAGCAACTGTTAAAGTCCTTCAGTCAAATGATAAATGGTTTGGTGTAACATACAAAGAAGATAAAGAAGTTGTAGTTAATTCTATCAAAAGATTAATTGATGAAGGAAAATATCCATCAAAGCTTTTTTCGTAAATAAGGAGTAAAATTGATTTGTAATTTATTAAATGTTATTTATCCTAGAAGGTGCCCCATATGTACTGATATTGTGACTCCAAAGGGAGAAAAAATATGTAAAGAATGTATTAATTCCTTGGTGTATATACAAGAGCCTAGATGTAAAAAATGTAGCAAGCCTATAGAGCATGAAGACCATGAGTATTGCGGTGATTGCAATAAAAATAAGCTTTCATATCAATATGGATTTGCTTTATGGTCATACAATTTAAGTATAAGTCAGTCTATATCAGATTATAAAAATAAAGGCAAAAAAGAATATGCAGATTTTTATATAGAGGAACTAGTTAGATGTTATGGTGATAAGATTAAAAGATTGGAAATAGATGCTTTAGTACCCGTTCCTTTGCATAAGAGTAGACAAAATTATAGGGGCTATAATCAATCAGAGATTATAGCAAAAGGATTAGGGAAAGCCTTAAACATTGTGAGTATTCCCAAGCTGTTAATTCGTAATAAGAAAACATTAAGACAAAAAGATTTAAATGATAAAGAAAGGCTTGAGAATATACAAAAGGCATTTGTAATAAATAAGGAAGTATTATTAAAATATAAAAATATAAATAAAGTTATGTTAGTAGATGATATTTATACAACGGGTAGCACTATTGATGCGTGTTCAAAGGTATTATTAAGTAATAAAATTGAAGAAGTCTATTTTGTTACATTGAGCATAGGACAAGGTTATTAGAAAGGGGTACATTATGGATGTGAGGAATTGTAAATCATGTGGTAGAATATTTAACTATTTATCAGGAGCACCTTTGTGTCCGGGATGTTTAAAGATACTAGAAGATAAGTTTGATAAGGTAAAAGAATTTGTATATAAAAACCCTAATGTAGGCATATCAGAAGTAGCAGAGGCAGGCGAAGTTTCAGTATCACAAATTAATCAGTGGATAAGGGATGAAAGATTATCTTTTTCAGAAAACTCAGATATTGGAATTGATTGTGAAAGCTGTGGGACAACTATTAGAACGGGAAGATTTTGTAAGAGTTGTAAAAATGGATTAACTCGAGATTTACAAAGTGCATATCCAACCCGACCAGCAGCTAATACATATCAAACGACAGACGAGAAATCCAAAATGAGATTTTTAGATAAATAAAAAAAAGTGCCGAAATTACTTTTTCGGCACTTTTCTAATTCCATCATTTTCAATTGTTATAGCCCCAGCTTTATAAAGTCTGCCGATAGCTCTTTTAAATGCACCTTTACTAATGTGAAACTTTGATTTTATTATTTCGGGATCAGTTTTATCATGGTATGGAAGTTGTCCATCAGCTGCCTCTAACATATCCATTATTAAAACAGCATCAGAATCTAATTGTATATATGATTTTTGTCTTAAACTTAATGTAAGTTTTCCGTCTGGTCTTATTTCTATAATCCGTCCTTCAATTACATCCCCAACTTTTATAGCCTTAAAAAGTTCCTGATTAGGAATCATTGCCGAGTACTTATTATCTACAGCAACAAAAGCCCCAAAGTTCTCAATTATTTCATATATTATACCAGTTACATTCTCATCTTTTTCATAAGGTGCGCCATCTAATAAAACTTCGTATAATTTCATTGTTGCGCATAATCTACTTGATTTATCTACATATAAGCTAACTAGAATTACATCCCCAACTTCTAATGTAGCTGTTTGTTCTTTAAAAGGTAAAAATAAATCCTTCATAAGTCCCCAATCAAGAAAAGCGCCGATGGGAGCTATGTCTGTTACTGTTAGTAACGCTAGACCACCGACCTCAAATGGTACTTCAGAAGTTGTAGCTATATCCCTGTCTTCAGAGTCCTTATATAGGAATACATTTAAAACATCACCAACCTTAGTATCTTCAGGTATTTCTCTTTTTGGCAACAATATTGTCTTATCAGATTCAGATTCTTCCTCACCTAAATATAAACCAAAGTCTGTAAAGTTTTTCACAGTTAATTTATTGTACTTACCTAATTCAATCATTTTTTCACGTCCTTTTATTTGTCTTTAACAAATTCGATTATTGCATATGTGTTTTCTGCTTCGTCAGAAAGCAGTATAGTTAGTTTGTTGTCAGATAAAACTGTTTTAGGATATATTACATCATTTAGAAGGGCGGACTTTTTATATTCAGCTCGAAACTTACAAATATTAAATGATGATGGCATATAATCCATAGCCATTTTTATATACTGAGCATTATTTACATGGTTATTAGTGTCAATGTTAGATTTTGTAACAATAAAACTCTCTTGACTTTGTAGATTTTCCGGAACATCAACTTTCCTTGAGGAATAATCCATATCTGTATATGGTTTTTCAAGCTTATATGCAGAGTCTTGAATGTTAAACTTAACAGGCTTCATATTATCTGTGTCCATGTATATCCAGATTGAATTTGCGGCTGCTAAGACGTTGTTATTCTGATCTTTTAAAATGAAGTTACGATATCCAAAAAAAGCTTTAAAATCATAGGGCCAAGTTTCTACGGTAATATTTTCGCCTAGCAAAGGCAATCTGTTGATAGTAACCTGCCAACTATTTAATAACCAAACTCTATTTTTTGATTTTAAATAGGCAACACCTTGATTTAAATCCTCAGAATGAAAGGTGCTACAATCTTGAAAATAATTTACAAGCGAAGCTATATTTAATTGGTTATTTGTGTCGATTTCACTATACCTAACTCTGCTGTCAAAAGTATACATTGGATTTGCCTTTCTGATAGCTATAATTTTATATCTACATTTTGTCCAATGTTTGGACTAACTGAGGTTTCAATTGATTTTAATAAATTAAGGTTGGAGACTTCCATATTATCCATGTTCTTTTGAAGTAATGCTATGTTAACTTCCCTTAAAATATCTATTTGGCTTAACGCAGTTGATAAAGCTGGTATATTCATAATAGAACCTCCTTATAAGTTGATGTATAAATATATATTATCATATGCTATAATAACATATATATCAAAAGAATGAAAGAAAAACATAGAAAATATAAGTAGTTATAAGTTTTTAAAGGAGGCCTATAATATGATTTATGATACTATAATAATTGGTTCAGGACCTGCTGGTTTAACGGCAGCCATATACGCACAAAGATCGGAAATAAAAACAGTTGTATTAGAGAAAGCACCTATGAGCGGTGGTCAGGTGATAAATACTTATGAAGTTGATAACTACCCAGGAACACCAGGTATAAGTGGCTTTGACTTGAGTATGCAGTTTAGAGAGCATACTGAAAAGCTTGGTACTGTTTTTGTAAATGGTGAAGTAAAGAAATTTCATATTGAAGATGATATTAAAGTACTAACACTAGAGGATGGTGAAGAGTATAGAGCCAAAACCATTATAATCGCTACTGGGGGCGTACCTAGACATCTTAATGTAGAGGGAGAAGAAAAATACTCAGGGTTAGGAATTTCCTATTGTGCAACTTGTGATGGAGCATTTTTTAAGAATAAGGTTGCGGCAGTAGTTGGTGGAGGAGATGTTGCAGTAGAAGATGCAATATTCTTATCAAGAGTATGTAAGAAAGTTTATATAATTCATAGACGGGATGAATTTAGAGCCAGCAAAGGAAATGTATCTAAACTTAAAGCACAAGCAAATATAGAGTTTGTACTAGATAGTGTAGTAGAAAAAATTAATGGAAATGACATAGTTGATTCTATAGAAATAAAGAATGTAAAAAATGAACAAACAACCACCTTGGATGTAGATGGAGTTTTTATAGCTGTTGGGTATATACCAAACACTGCTATATATAAAGAAATTATAAATACAGATGAAGCTGGATATATTATAGCTGATGAGACTTGCGAAACTAACATTCCAGGAGTATTTGCAGCCGGAGATGTTAGAACAAAAAAACTAAGACAAATAGTTACTGCAACTGCTGATGGTGCTAGTGCGGTTACAGCTGTAGAACATTATTTGAATACTTTGTAAGATAATTGCACGTTTATGTTAAATTCATCGAACAATATGACGAATTGCCTGGAAAATTGAAGAAATAAGGCTTTGTATGTTGACATCTTTTTATCAATTTGTTATAATTATTTCATAATATGTAACAATTTCGTAATAAATTGAGGAATGAACAGCAACTACAGATTGTAAAATGATTGTAAAATGTTTGATGGAGGATACATAATGAAGAAAGCTACAAAACTAGCAATCGGAATATCGGCTATATCATTATTAGTACTAACATCTCCAATAGATGTTAGGGCCGCTGTACAATTTCCAGAAGAGGGAATAGAAGGTATAGCATTATCTTTAGATAATTGTAGAGATAGTAGTGAAGACATAGACAAAGTATTAACGGAAATTTTAAATACAAAGATAATATCACCTTATGCAAACCTAGGTGTTTCGACAGCTACTAGCTATGTGAATATAAGAGAATCCGCCAATACAGATTCAGAAATTGTAGGTAAATTATATCGTGGCTGTGCGGCAGATATTTTAGATAGAGAAGACGGATGGGTTAAGATCAAATCAGGTGATGTAGAAGGATATATTAATACTGATTATTTAGCAATCGGTAAGGAAGCTGAAGAGATGATTGAAGAGTTTGCAACGAAATATGCAATTATTCAGACTGAGACTCTAAGAGTTAGAGAAGAACAAAATGCAGAATCTAAGATATTAACATTAGTTCCAAAAGGTGAAGAATACATTATAGTAAAAGAACACAAAGGCTGGGTAGAAATTTTACTAGGTGTAGATGAAGATAATAATGGTAATGACTTTACTGGATTTTTATCAAAAGATTATATAGATATAAGAGTAGATTTTGAGTATGCTATATCAATAGAAGAAGAAAACCGTAGAATCGCTGCAGAAGAGGCAGCTATAAAAGCAGAACAAGAAAGAATGCAAAAGCTGGCAGAAGAGAAGGCAAAAAAGGCGGAAGATAAACGTAGAGCAGATGCGGCAGCGAAAAAAGCTGCAGAAGATGCAAAGAAAAACAATAGCAATTCAAACAATAGCAATTCAAACAATA